>JAFUCM010000089.1 GCA_017459675.1 Eubacterium sp. | reverse complement strand
GCCGAAGACCTGAAACCCCGGCCGCACCCTGCGTTACAACTCCTCCTTCGGGAAGCGTCTGACCGACTGAAACGTTCCACCGGCCTGTAAAAAAATACAGCAGAAGCGCAAACAGCAGCACATCACAGACTGCTCCCGTCAGGGATGATGCGACGAACCGCAGCGGCCGCTTATACACGAGGATCGAGTCGCGCACCGGGCGGAAATGGGAGCATTTATTTCCATCCTCATAAACCGTCGTAATCGGGACGCTTACAAACGGCACCCGCTGTGAGGCGTCCATGAGAAAATTCATCTCGTATTCATAACGGTTTCCGGACGTCTCACACGCCAGATCTGTCAGGCAGGACGGAATCCCCCTTAATCCTGTCTGTGTATCCGGACAGTCAATCCCTGTCGTCAGCCGGAATACCTTAGCTGTTATCCGATTGCCCAGCAGGCTTTTCTTCGGTACGTGATCACCTGAAAAATCCCGGGTTCCCAGCACCAGAGACGCCGGATGCAGTTCCATTACTTCTGCGACACGCAGAATATCCTCCGGGAGATGCTGCCCGTCCGCATCCACGGTGATAAACGATACTTCGCCGTATAATTGCTGCGACGTTCGCATCGCAGTGCGAAGCGCCGCGCCCTTGCCGCGGTTCTGTTCATGCCGGATGACCACACCTCCGAGCGTCTGCGCAGCCTCAAACAATTGACGGTATGCCGCCTCACTGCCGTCATCGACCGTTATAATTCTTTCAAATCCATACGCCCGCAAATCTCTGACAAGCCGGAGCATCTTTTCGTCCGGATTCAGTGCCGGTATGATGATTACCTGATTCATAGAGTCACCTCCTCTTGAAGGTCATCATACCTGCACAACCTAAGTTGAAGTTTAAAAAACAAATAAAGCTGCCGTATGAAACATTTCTATGCTCCATACGGCAGCCCGAAGACTCATTATCCTATCTGTTATTGCTGTTTTTACATGCGCCGTTTTGCTGCCTCTTCGGCAATCCGTTCCCGCAGTGTCTTCAACTCTCTGTCATATTCCCGGTGCACCAGCTCCGGGAATGCTTTCAGCAATCTTCCTGCCCCGAAGTGCGGATTTGCCAACAGCTGCTTTTCAAGCTCTGCTTTACGCTTATACATCTTTTCGCGTGTTTCTGCGGAGCGATCCTTCATCTCCATCCCGGCCAGATGCATCTGTACCCGCTGCTCTCCGGCTTTCTGCTGTGTCTCAAGCGTGTTTTTGCCCAGTTTCTGGCTCAGATCGTCGCTTACAATCCGCATCTTCTTCTGAATTTCATCCAATTCTGTAAGCCGCCTGTTCATACCGGCAACAATCATTACCGTCACAATGAAATCCGCAAGATAGATCAGATATAAAACACTCAGCAGCGGCCAGCCGATTTGTTCCGGAATATGGAGCGCTTTCTCAGACTCCATAACCGGCTGGATAATCCTGACGATAAAAACAATCGCGAGCCCCCAGATGATACTGAAGCGCAGGCAGATGTAGCCGTGAAAATTAAACGGCACATTACTGTAATCCCACCACCGCGCATGGAAGCAGACGTCCAGCAGCCACCCTGCGATTAGTTCCACCGCCGTCGCCAGTGCGACGCCGAGCAGGAACAAAACCAGCAGATCCGTCAGACGGTTTTCTCCTGTCATCCGGCTCTCTGACAGGGAAGTCAGCGACGGCAGTACCGTCTTCGTAAACGCAAAAACAGCAATCACACCAAATCCGTAAACCGGACAGACCGGTCCGTTCAGAAAGCCGCGGTTAATAATCTTTCCCCGCTTCAGCGCCTGATAGACCACCTCGGTACACCAGCCGAGAAACGAATAAATAAGAAAATAAGACGCGATCTGATAGAGTGTCATAACTAATCAAACAAATCCTTTCACAATATGCATCGCACGGTTCAGCGTGTCCAGATCCTTCAGTACATCCCCCGTCTCCAGCGAATGATTCGCATGTTCTGTGAGATGAAGCGCAATTCCCTTCTCCTCACAGCTGCTGACAATCTCATCTGTTTCCGCCCAGGAATCTGCTGTCCCATGAAATGCAGCCGCTTCCGCGCCCTTGTCCAGGAACTGGAACGTGTCTTTCAGCGGCGTAAACAGAAGCGACCGGACCTGCAGACCGTGCTGCTTCGCATAAGCAGACGCGACAATCGTACCGATACTCTTGCCGATAAACAGGATATCGCCATATGCAGCCCAGTCAACATCTTTCAGAATCGTCTCCGTCTGTTCTATTGCGGAATAAAAACTTGCTTCCATCTTACTGCGGTTTCCCTTTACACCCTGCAGGAAATCCCTGTAGGGAACCGTAAGGATCTCATAGCCTGCCGCAGCCGCCAGCTTCCCGGAAAAATAAAGAAGAGACCGGTCACAGGTATACCCGATTCCAGGAAACAGAACCGCGATCTTCGGCTTCTCCTGCTCCTGCACCTCAACTGTCAGATGATCATTTTCCGCTGCCGCATCTTCAAACACACGCACCGCCTTCTGAAACCATCCGTGCAGCGCCGCTGCTTCCGGCGGCGGCAGAAGCACCACCTTCAGATCCTCCTGCAGATCCGTCAGACAGTCATACAGTGCGTCCAGATTTCTTCCATAATAAAAGGGAAAATCCAGTTCCGCCGCAATCATGACATGCGCCTGTTCGGGAGTATATACATCTGTGAAATCAAGATTTATTTTTTTCATACTTTTTTACCTGTAAGATCGTATTGTCTACTGCGAATTCCACCTGTGCAGGGCGGTCTAGATCATTGTCTACTGCGAATTCCACCTGTGCAGGACGGCCGGATCATTGTCTCCTGTGAATTCCACCTGAGCAAGGAGACAATGATCCGGCACGTCCTCACCCAAATTAATACAGCTGCTCAAAACGCGTATAGTGAGCTGCCGTATAGAAGAGCAGACCGTCATCGGAGTAGATGATGCGCTCCGCTCCGCGATAGCCCCCTTCATAATTGATATCACACTCGTAGTAATTCCGGTCTTTTGCGTCGGGCAGCAGCCCCTCGTAATTGCCGAACCTGCTTCCGCCGATGCTCTTGCCGGGCGCCACGTCCTGCAGATTTCCGGCGCGGTTATCCCAGCCGAGCTTTTCCGCCTGTTTCTTGGTAATATAATTGTCCGGAAGATGTCCGTATGTATGGATGTACAGGGCGACTTCTTCCTTTGAAGTATAAGATCCATGTTCGTCGATTTCAGCTGCTGCTGTATTCTCCGATTCGTCCGGTTCCTCCCGGACCGCTGCCGCATCCTTCTCATCTTCCTCAGAGAACGGCAGTGAGCGGCTGTCCGCAATCTCCGGACTGCTTCCTGACAAAGCTGTATCTGCATCTGATTGCGTACCGTCATCTGCGACACTGCTCTCTGCCGCGGACGAATCTCCGCCTGACACACTTCCGGTTTCTGCGGAAGCAGTGCCGGCTGTCCGGGCAGTACTTTCACTTACAGACACTGCAGCGCTCTGCGAACCGGCCGCATCCTTACCGCCGCCGCATCCTGCAAGTGGAAGCAAACCCACAAAAAGCAGGACTGCCAGCAGCAGCCCTGCATATCTTCTGATCCACAATTTACTTTGTTTCATCTTCATTTATTATACAGATCTCTTCTTCCCCACCTTCACCGAGGCGATTAATGGTCTCCCGCTGTATTCTACCTTCGAGGGGAGCCGGGCAGATATTTGTCTGCTGCGAATTCCACCTGAGCAAGAAGACAAATATCTGCCCGGCTCCCCTCATAACTCACTAAAAATTATTCGTTACGCCCGTGCCGCCTTACCGGAAATAATCCACGGCGCCGGCTGCTGCTCAAATGCATTCTTTGCATTCAGCTTGGAGACTGCCACCTGTATAACCTCTTTGTCGGCGATGCCGTATTTCTCAAATACGCTGTCGATGTTCGCAGCCACAGTGAAGTCCAGTGTGTAAATCACGACATTGATATTCGGATTCAGCTTTGTCAGAAGATCCAGCTCCTGCTCCATGCTGGCGGACGCCACCATAAAGACGAGTGACGGAACCGGAAGATCTTTCATACTTTCCTCGTCGACGTGATCGATGACTTCGATGTTGTGCAGACCGAAGTGCTCGATGTTTTCTTCGATGGTCGCGCGGTCGTCACCGTTGTATTCCACTGCGATGATGGTGCCTTCTGTCGCGATCAGCGCCGCTTCGATCGCGATGCTCTCGCCGCTGATGACCATGATTTCATCCTGCTGGCCGACCTGGATTTTGTTCAGGATAACGGCGCGGATCTCACTGCCGACATAGCGGACGGAGCCGCGGCGGAAGCTGTCGTTGTCCATGCCGATCTTATAGGTGTTGCGCGCATTTTCATTGAGAATCAGCATGCCCGCAGATGCGTTGATGCCGCGGTCGATCAGATCCTTTAAGAGATCGTGTTTGATCGGACCGGAGGGGTCTGACCCCTCGTTATACCAGACTTCGCACTCGCCCAGTCCCGCATTCCACATACGGTAGAAAATATCTTTGTCACCGGCTTCTGTGAACACCAGTGTCGCCTTATTTGCCTCGACAGT
>JAFUCM010000006.1 GCA_017459675.1 Eubacterium sp. | reverse complement strand
TGAGACTGCAGCGACCATCGCAACCGGAAAACCCGGTATTTTCCACGGCATGAAGTCCTATTTCTGCCAGGATCAGTACGGTCAGATCGCGCCGGTCTATTCTATTTCAGCCGGTCTGGATTACCCCGGCATCGGACCGGAGCACGCGTATCTGCACGACACCGGCCGCGCAGAGTACGTTCCGGTTACCGACGAGGAAGCCGTCTCGGCATTTGAATATCTGGCGAAAACCGAGGGCATTATCCCGGCAATTGAGTCGGCGCACGCTGTCGCACATGCAATGAAAATCGCGCCGCAGATGAGCAAAGACAATCTGCTTGTCATCACGCTTTCCGGCCGCGGCGACAAAGATGTTGCGGCGATTGCGCGCTACAGAGGGGAGGATCTTCATGAGTAATATCAGAAAAGCATTTCAGAACGGCAAGGCATTTATACCCTTTATTACCTGCGGCGATCCGGATCTGGAGACTACCGGCAAAGTCGTCCGCGCGGCTGTGGCAAACGGTGCGGATCTGATTGAGCTTGGCATCCCGTTCTCTGATCCGACCGCGGAGGGTCCCGTCATCCAGGCGGCAAATATGCGCGCACTCGCAGGCGGCGTCACGACCGATCAGATTTTTTCTTTCATCGCAGAACTGCGGCGTGACGTCCGTGTTCCGCTGGTATTTATGACCTATGCAAATGTCGTATTTTCCTATGGCGCAGAAAAATTCATCGCAGCCTGCCGCGATCTTTCCGTGGACGGCCTGATCCTGCCTGACGTTCCATTTGAGGAAAAGGATGAATTCCTGCCGCTGTGCCGGAAATACGGCGTCGATCTCATTTCCATGATCGCACCGACCTCTGAAAACCGGATTGCGATGATCGCGAAAGAGGCGGAAGGTTTCCTTTACATCGTCTCCAGTCTCGGCGTGACCGGCACGCGCAGCGAAATCAAAACGGATCTGGCTTCCATTGTGAAAGTTGTGCGGGAGAACACCGATGTTCCCTGCGCCATCGGATTTGGCATCTCAACTCCGGAACAGGCAAAAAAAATGGCCGCCATATCAGACGGCGCCATCGTCGGTTCCGCCATTATCAAGCTGCTCGCCGCGCACGGAACAAACGCGGCAGACTATGTGGGAGCATATGTCGGAGAGATGAAAGCGGCTCTTTGCTGAATATAATTGCCCGGTGCATACAGCGCCGGGCATTATTCATCTTCTTCTTGTCCATCCGCTTTAATTCTGCTAATATAGTAGCGTTTTAGTAAAGATAAGAAAGGACATCAATTTCTTTATGCAGCGCCAGACCTTACGAAACTCTTTTCTGCTCCTGCTGACCGCAGCGATCTGGGGAACCTCCTTTGTGGCCCAGAGCGTCGGCATGGAGACCGTTAACCCGCTGGTTTTTAACGGAACCCGCTCCATCCTTGCGACAGTCTTTCTGATGATTGTCATGTTGATCCGCATGAAAAAAGCGCCGGAACTGCGCGTGCGGCTGCGGCAGGGGCGACGGATTCATCTGACCGGCGGAATCGTCTGCGGCATCCTGCTCTTTGCCGCAAGCACAATCCAGTCCTACGGAATTAAATACACCACTGCGGGGAAATCCGGATTTATCACAGCCTTCTATGTCGTGCTTGTACCGGTCATTTCCATGTTGTTCGGAAAAAAAGTATCCCGCACGATCTGGCTGGCAATCCTTCTGGCCGTCGGCGGTCTGTATCTGATTTGCATCAATGAATCCTTCACGATCAACCGCGGCGATCTGCTGACCATGGTCTGCGCCGTCTTCTTCTCGTTCCATATTCTGACGATCGATCATTACACCGATCAGGTCGACGGCATCGCAATGTCATGCATCCAGTTTTTGACGGTAAGCGTGATCTCTGTCATACTGATGATTCTCTTCGTGCATCCGGACTTCCGGGCCGTACGGGACGCCTGGCTCCCGATCGGATACGCGGGCATCTTCTCATGCGGCATTGCCTACACGCTGCAGGTCGTGGCACAGAAAGGCATTCACCCGGCTGTCGCTTCGCTGCTGATGAGTATGGAATCCTGCATCAGCGTTCTCGCCGGATGGCTGATCCTGCATCAGGCGATGTCCGCCCGCGAGCTTGCCGGCTGCGGCCTCATGTTTGCGGCAATTGTGCTGGCAGATGTGCTGCCGGCTGTCATCCACCAGAAGTCAGATCTCCAGAATGTAGAACCCGTCGGATAAAGCAAACCGCGCCGGAGAAACCCGGCGCGGTTTATTTTTTTACCAGATTCGCATTATAAAACGAACTTTCTCAGCACCTCTGCAACACCATCATGATTATTATCCGCCGTTGTGACATAGTCCGCCGCTTCCTTCGCAGCCGCAAGACCATTGCACATCGCTGCGCCGGTCCCCGCTTCGCGGATCATCGGAATGTCATTCGCCTCATCTCCGATCGCAATGGTATCGCTGATCGGATAACCCAGCAGTTCCGCCATCTTATGAACGGCGATTCCTTTGTTCATTCCGTGAGATACAATTTCCAGATACACCGGTGCCGAGAGAAATGCATCCAGCTTTTCCGGATAGTTCAAATTGATCCAGTCACGCAGCGCAACCAGCCCCTGATCCGGCTCTGCCGCCGAACTGTCTCTGCCATGCGGCTGCATCGCCAGCGTACTCGAATGCATCTTCACCGGTTCGTCTTCCAGTTCCGCAATATCCGGAATCACTTCATAATCAATCTCAATCAGACTGCAGTAGCTCTGCAGCTCCGCGTCATCATTTTTCGGATCCACCAGCACTTTTTCTCCGCGGTAGGCCTGGATATGCACGCCGCGTCTTGCCGCCTCTGCAAAAACCTCGCGGACCGTCGCAAGATCAATGGTCTGCTGGAATATCGTCTTCTCATGCTCTACATCATAGATCAGGCCGCCGTTGTAAGCTACAATATAGCTTCCCGGGCCGGCCAGACCATGTCGCTCCGCCTGCTTCCGCGCGCTTGCGAGCGGGCGCCCGGTCGTCACAACGATTTTGTGTCCCGCTGCCATTGCCTCGTCAATTGCCTTCCGGTTTCCCGCCGGAAGTTTCTTGTCATCGGTCAGCGCCGTACCGTCAAGATCCAGAAAAACCAGTTTCTTTCCCATCCTTTTATACCTCGATCGCCTTGTCCCAGATCTCCCCGCTGAATTCCCGTGTCTCATTTTCCCTGCGGATGAAATCGATAATTACATCATAGCTTTCCGGTCTGTGCGGAAACGTGCAGTTCGTGCAGTCCTTGATAATCTTAAATCCAGCCTCTGCAGCCGCTTCCGGGGCACTGCCTGCAGCATGGCCGCCTTCAGCATGACCGCCCGCGGCATGGCAATCCGCAGCACTGCCGCCTGCAGCACAATCATCCGGTCCGGCACTGTCAGCTGCAGCAGCCCGTTTCTTCACCTTCAGCCACGTCGGATTTCCCGGACAATGCTCCTTCAGATAAAACGGACAGTAACAGAACAGGCAGTTGAACGGATCCTGGTCTTTATGACACGGAAAATACCGGCATTCCCTGTTTTCAAAAAACCGGCTTGAGTTCTTCATGATCCTTTACCCCGCCTTTCGCACAAGCAGCTGCTTCATCCCGCTTTCCAGTCCTTCCACGGAGAGATCAAACATATTAAACATCTCCGCGAGCTGCAGGTGCGTGCGCGTCCAGTAATTGTCATAGGTCGGCATGGATTCCGGATTCAGCCAGATGATATGCGGAAAATGCCGCTTCATCTGCCGGAAACATTCAATCCCGGACAGTCCGTAGGAATGCGTCTGGAAATTATACTGCGGATGCTCCAGCTCATATGGATTCATGGCCGCGTCACCGACCAGAATGACCCGGTAGCTCTTATCATACTGTGCCAGAAACTTCTCGAACTGTACGGCACTGTCGAAATTCATCCGCGGATCGGTGTAGACGTTGGAGCCGATACAGTTGTGAAAATAATACGTGTGCAGTTCTTTGAAATGCCGCGAGGATACGGCCGCCTGAAACAGCTGGCTGCAGAGACCGGAATAGTAGTCCATGGAGCCGCCGCTGTCCATCAGCATCAGGACCTTGATGGTGTTGCGCCGCGCCTTTTTGTAGCGTACCTGCAGCGTACCGGCATTTTCACACGTGTCGTGAATGGTCGCATCCACGTCAAATTCTTCTTCGTTGCTCTGTGCTGACAGATTGCGCAGCAGGCGGAATGCCATCTGGAACTGCCGCGTATCCAGTTTATTATCCTTTCGGAAATCACGGTATACGCGCTGGCTCGCCACTGCGACCGCAGAGCGGTGCATGGATTTTCCGCCGACGCGGATGCCGCCGGGATGCCATCCGTTGTTGCCGAATGCCGAGCGCCCCTGCGTGCCGACCCAGTAATTGCCGCCATTGTGCTCCTCGGTCTGTTCCGCCAGACGCTCCTCCAGCCTTTTCAGCAGCTCTTCGAGCGTCTCGTCCAGCACACCGGCCGCCTTCAGTTCCTCCAGCTCCCGGAACAGATTTTCCGACGGATGATTCAGCCAGTCCATCAGTTCATCCGGAATTTCACCCTCAAACGGAACGCCCTGAAAATACTCCAGAAAAATCTGGTCGAACCGGTCAAACTCGGTTTCATTTTTCACCAGGATCGCCCTGGCCACGTGATAAAACCCGGTCAGCGTCGAGCCGTGCAGCCCCTTCTCAAGCGCCTCCAGAAGCGACATCCATTCGTTCGGAGCGACGTCAAGGCCGCGCTTTCTGAGCAGGTAGAAATATTCAATGAACATATCTTTATCTCCGCAAATTCCGGTTCAGCGTCGCCAGATCCTTGTCCTTCTTCAGCAGCACCCCGGCAAGCGGAATCGTGCTGGTGATTTTCTTCGGATTGACACCGCTGACGGTCAGGGCGCGCAGCCAGTCGATCAGTTCAGACGTGCTTGGCTTCTTCTCGATGCCGCGCATCTGCCGCACCTGATAGAACGCCGTAATTGCCTGCGAGACCAGCTTGTCTTCCAGACGGTCGAAATGCACATTTATAATATCTTCCATCTGTTCCGGATCCGGAAATTCAATGTAGTGGAAAATGCACCGGCGCAGAAATGCATCCGGCAGTTCTTTTTCTGCATTGGATGTAATGATTACGATCGGACGCTGCTTCGCGCGGATCGTCTCTTTTGTCTCCGGGATATAGAATTCCATCTGATCCAGTTCCCACAGAAGGTCGTTCGGGAATTCCAGATCGGCTTTGTCGATCTCATCGATCAGCAGGACGACCTGCTCATCGGACTGGAACGCCTCGCCGAGTTTACCGAATTTGATATAGCTGGCAATGTCATCGACGCCCGCGCTGCCAAACTGGCTGTCATAGAGACGCTGAACAACGTCGTAGACGTACAGACCGTCCTGTGCCTTTGTCGTGGACTTGATATTCCAGATGATCAGCTTTTTGCCGAGTGCGTCGGCTACGGCCTGCGCCAGCATCGTCTTGCCTGTGCCCGGCTCGCCCTTGACCAGAAGCGGCTTCTGCAGTGCAATGGCAATGTTGACGGTATTCATCAGATCTGCGGATGCGACATACTGTGTGCCGCGGTTAAATGAAAGCTGTTTCATGTCGGTTTCCTTTTTCCTGTTCTTCTAACGTTTTTTCTTTGCGAAATACTGCAAACGAATCAGCCCTGTCCGGCTTTTCTTCTCATTTACAAAAAGGAGACAGAGAACCGTCCCCTGTCTCCCTAATTTATAGACTGCCCGCAGAATTGTCAAGAAAATCGTCGCTTCTTCCGCTTTCATTCCCGTCCCGCTTCAGAGTTCATCTGAGTTGACTTTGATTTCTATTCATTGGATAATAATACTATATCGATTATTATATAAAGCGGGAGGTTTTTCCATGGATTATACAAATTCGCAAAAGGGCATTCAGAAAATCTTTATCGGCGAAATTCTGACACTGATTTCCGCCGTGATTTCTATCATCGCCATGCTTCTTATGCTGGTGAATGGAAGCACCCTGAACACGGCGTCTTCCTCTGCTGCCGCAAATATGTCTTCCGGCGGACTGGTTTTCCTTTCATCGGCACTTGCACTCGCAGCATTTATTCTTACAATTCTCGGAATCGCGGGCGCTTCGAAAGATGAATCCAACTTCAAAAACGCTCTGGCCGCGCTGTTTGTCGGCATTATTGCCAACATTGCACAGACTGCTGTATCCGGCAAGGGTGCGCTGGTTGCCGGACTCTTCGCCGTTGCCGCAACATTTTGTCAATTCCTGGTCACCTATTATATCGTCAGCGGAACGCTCAATCTCGCCAGAGCTGTACATGACCGGGACGTGCAGGCGCGCGGGCTTGAGACACTGAAGCTGATCCTGATTTTCTATGCCGTCATTCTTGTACTGAATATTATCTCTACAGTCTTATCTGCCAAAACCTTAACTACTGCAGGCATCATTACTTCTCTCCTTGCGACGATTGCTTCGCTGGCCGTTGGAATTGTCTATCTCCGCCTGCTGAACAAAGCGCGGGGGATGTTCTGACCCTCATTCCGTTTGCTTTCTGTGTACCAGGTGGAAAACGTACAGCAGCAGTCCCGCTGCCGCAAGTATCACGCCGGCGCCCATCAGATACCTCTGATAATCGGACGCGGTTCCGGCGATTTCAAAGATCCCGCGCAGCAAACTCGAAAATGTAATTGCCGCCACGCCGGTGTTGTAAATATCCTTCGAGAGCAGATCCGGATCCGGCAGCTTCGCCGCCATCCGGATCAGTGCGGGCAGTACGCCGAACACCAGCGGCCATCCAAACAAAAATGTCATATAAGGCGACCGCACACCGTGTGAGAACTGATCGTATACCAGAAATACGATGCCGCAGAACACGGTAATGCCAAGATATACAATCAGGGCATGCCTTGCCTGTTTTTTTGTATGCTCTTTCATCACACGCACATCTCCTGTCCGCCTGTTTCCCGCAGTCGTTTCATTCCTCCGATTTGCACTCCGTAAATCTGTCACTTCATTCCATGTAACGAAATCATTTGCCGATGTATACAATATCGCTCACCGCCCTTTCATTCGACCCGCGTCCGCCGGTCGGGTTATTTACAATTTCTCCATTGAACCACATGGTTGTTGAGCCGCCGCCGTCCAGATTGTAAGCCTCCGTGCAGCCGGCTTCCTGCATAACTTCCGCAAGCTGTGCCAGCGAGAGTCCATCACTCTCATCGGTTCTGCCATCCGAGACGACCATAATATAATGACCCGGTTCGACCATGCCGATTGCCGTCCGCGGATTGCTGCGCATCGACTGGTCCACCTCGTCACCTGCTGTTACCATGACGGATCCGTCGCTGATCAGGCCGGGGCCGAAGGAATAGATCTGCACGGCGCCCTTTGCCTCAAGTTCTTCCGCTGTCACCTCTGATTCATCTATGATTTCCATACTTCCGTCACTGTAGACGACCAGATCCTCATTGCCGCTGCCGCTGCGCGCCGTACTGCGGTACAGATAGCCGTTTCGCATAACATATCCGGTATCCCGGAATCCATAATAGTCGCCGTTGATCGCCAGCACTGCGCCCAGCGATTCCGCCTGTTCAGATGTCTTCTGACTCAGATTTCTGCCAAAACTGTTTTCTGCCAGACCCGAGAGCAGTTCTGAGGGATCATCCAGCTGAATATCCGCGATGTACACCTGTGTGTCATAAACGCGCTTTTCTGTCAGCGTGATGGATACGCCGTCCGCCTGATAGCTGTCCGATGTGACAGCCGCTGCATCAGCCGCCTCGCCGGTGGCACTGTTTTCAGCTGTGCTGTCCGAGCCGGATTTGGACCCTGAAGCTTTGCCGGATGACGTGTTTCCATCCGACGTACTGCCTGTCGAACCGGAGCTGTCAGAAGTGCTGCCATCTGATGAACCTCTGCCCGGTTTTCCGGATCTTCCCTTGCCGGAACCTCCTTTTCCGCCCTTTTCGCCAGGTTTATGTTTGTGCTTCGTATCGTCCCCGCTGCCGGCACTGTCACCGCCCTGCCCGGAAGCATCATCTGTACTTCCCTGCGTACCATCCACATTTCCCTGTGCATCATCTGTATTTCCCTGCGCGTCATCCGCTTCTGCTGAAGCGTCTGCCTTCTCTGTATTTGACGCAGCCGCCTGCACAGATTCGAGCGTCACAATATCCCGCGGAATCACAAAGGCATCCAGCAGTGTAAATACCGTATATGCCGTAAGTACTGTCCCCAGCACCAGCGGCCGGATGCGGATTTTCTTTTTCTTCTGATCTGTATGATTTTCCACCGGAGCATTATCCCCGGATTTTTTCCTGAACATAGTGCTTTCCTCCTATTTCTCTGCTTCTGTCAGCGATTCGGCGTCCGGGTCTTCTCCCCGAAAATACCCATCGCTGCTGGATAATATAGCTGATAAAAAACAGACCCGTGTCCGCTATCATTTTTCCTGCGACAGACGGCATCACCAGCGACAGAAGCATCGCCAGACCCGCACTTGCAAACATCTGGGCAGCAAACAGAATTCCATACCGGAGCATTTCTCTGCCGCCAGATGCATGACTCTCAAAGCTCCAGTATTTATTCATCAGAAAGTTGACAATGCCTGATCCGATCCTTGCCGCGATCGTCGCGAATAAGATGACATGTGCGCCATATGCGTATTGCTGAAAACCGGACACGCCGCCAGTGCCCTGCTGCACCAGACTGCTGCCGGAAATACTCTGACCGGCTGAAACATTCCATTTTCCCGTCAGGAAATACAGCAGGAGCGCAAACAACAGCACATCACAGACCGCGCCCGTCAGGGAGGATGCGACGAACCGCAGCGGCCGCTTATACACCAGAATTGAGTCGCGCACCGGACGGAAATGAGACCCCTTATTTCCGTCCTCATAGACCGTCGTGATCGGCACGCTCACAATCGGTACCCGCTGCGATGCGTCCATGAGAAAATTCATCTCGTATTCATACCGGTCCCCGCCCGTCTCACACGCCAAATCCGTCAGGCAGGACGGAATGCCTCTTAAACCGGTCTGTGTATCCGGACAGTCAATCCCTGTCGTCAGCCGGAAAACCTTCGCCGTAATCCGGTTGCCCAGAAGACTTTTCTTCGGCACCTGTCCGCCGGAAAAATCCCGGGTTCCCAGCACCAGGGAACCCGGATGCAGTTCCATCGCCTCTGCGACATGCAGAATATCCTCCGGCAGGTGCTGCCCGTCTGCATCTACGGTGATAAAAGAAACTTCGCCGTATAATTCCTGTGCCGTCCGCATCGCCATGCGGAGCGCCGCACCTTTTCCGCGGTTCTGTTCATGCCGGATGACCACGCATCCGAGTGACTGCGCTTCCTCAAACAATTGACGGTATGCTGCTTCGCTGCCGTCATCTACCGTAATAATTCTTTCAAATCCATATGCCTGCAAATCCCGGATCACCCGGAGCATCTTTTCGTCCGGATTCAGTGCCGGTATGATAATTACCTGATTCATAGAGTCACCTCCTCTTGATGGTCATCATACCGGCGCAACCTAAGATCTACTTTAAAATCCGACCCTCCCGAAAATAAGACTGCCGCCGGATGTCGATGCCGCTGCGGCACAAAAAAAACCAGCCCTGTCCGGACTGGAGTTTTTTCCGTTCTCTGCGTGCCGCCTCACGCACAGAAGCGGTTCTATTTACTTCAGCATCTCTTTGACCGTCTGCATTGCCGCAGTCAGTGTCTTCAGATCTGTCATCACATCGCCGGTCTCCAGCGAGTGATTTGCATGCTCTGTAAGATGCAGTGCAATTCCTTTCTCTTTACAGCCGCTGACAATCTCATCCGTTTCCGCCCAGGGATCCGACGTCCCGTGAAATGCAGCCGCTTCCGCACCCTTGTCCAGGAACTGAAACGTGTCTTTCAGCGGCGTAAACAGTACCGACCGGACCTGCAGACCGTGCTGCTTCGCATAGGCTGAAGCAACGATCGTGCCAATGCTTTTGGAAACGAACAGAATGTCACCATAATTCTCCCAGTTCATATCCGCAAGCAGCTTCTCTGTCTGCTCCATAGCGGAATAAAAACTCGCTTCCATCTTGCTGCGGTTTCCCTTCACGCCTTTAGGAAAATCCCCGTATGGCACCGTGCGGATCTCATATCCCGCCGTCTCCGCAAGTTTCCCGGAAAAATAGAGCAGCGACCGGTCGCAGGTATATCCGATTCCCGGAAACAGGACGGCGATCTTCGGTTTTGCATGCGCCTGCACTGCGATCGTCAAATGAGAATTCTCCCCTGCCGCATCTGTGAACACGCGGACAGCTTTCTGAAACCATCCGGAAAGCGCAGCCTTCTCAGACGGCGGCAGAAGGTTCAGCTCCAGATCCTCCGTGATATCCGTCAGACAGTCATACAGCGCGTCCAGATTTCTTCCATAAAAAGAGGGAAAATCCAGTTCCGCCGCAATCATGACGTGCGCCTGCTCCGGCGTAAATACTTCCGTAAAATCCAAATTAAGCTTTTTCATATTTTCACCCTATAAAGTTCAGATTCAACAATTCATCTCAGGCACGCTCTCGCTACTTTCAGCTCGCAGCAGTACATAAGCTTCACAGGACTACGTCCTGTTCAGCAAGTACCGGCGGCTTCAAAGTACCTGAGATTGAATTTGTTGAATCTTCACTTTGCAGCATTTCAATACAACTGCTCAAAACTCTTGTAGTGGTCAGCCGTGTAGAAGATCAGGCCGTCATCAGAGTAGATAATCCGCTCAGCCCCGCGGTAGCCGCCTTCGTAATTAATATCGCACTCGTAGTAGTTCCGGCCCTTTGCATCCGGCAGCAGACCCTCATAATTGCCGAACCGGCTGCCGCCGATGCTCTTGCCGGGGGCCACATCCTGCAGGTTGCCGGCGCGGTTGTCCCAGCCGAGCTTCTCCGCCTGCTTCTTTGTGATGTAATTCTCCGGCAGATGTCCATAGGTATGCAGATACAGCGCGACCTCTTCCTTCGAAGTATAAGAGCCGTGCTCATCAATTTCTGTGCCGGCTGTGTCTTCTGGTTCGCTCAATACGACTGATTCGTCCGCTTCCTCCGAAACAGCTGCCGTATCCTGCGCATCTTCTTCAAAGACGTCCAGCGAACGGCTGTCCGCATCTTCCGGTGTACCCTGCTCCGGCTCACTTTGGGCCTCCGAACTGCTCTCACTTTGGAAACCACTCTCTGACACGGCCGTACTTTCATCTGCGTCACCGCCGGCCGTCTCTGCTGTACTATTACTTACGGAAACCGCCGCACTCTGCGTACCGGCGGCATCCTTACCGCTGCCGCATCCTGCCAGCGGAATCAACCCCACCAAAAGCAGGACTGCCAGCAGCAGTCCTGCAAATCTTCTGATATTCCCACGAAGATGTTTCATTTTTGTCTTTTCCTTATTTCATCCTTCCGGCGGAGACAGGGGACGGTTCTCTGTCTCCCTTTCACGCGTTACGCTCTTGCTGCCTTACCGGAAATAATCCACGGTGCCGGCTGCTGCTCGAATGCATTCTTCGCATTCAGCTTAGAGATGGCTACCTGAATGACCTCTTTGTCCATGATACCGTATTTTTCAAATACAGTATCGATATTTGCAGCCACGCTGAAATCCAGTGTGTATACAACTACACTGATGTTCGGATTCAGCTTTGTCAGCAGATCCAGCTCCTGCTCCATGCTGGCAGATGCCACCATAAAGACGAGTGACGGAACCGGCAGATCCTTCATGCTCTCCTCGTCGACATGATCGATCACTTCAATATTGTGCAGACCGAAGTGCTCGATATTTTCCTCGATGGTTGCGCGGTCGTCGCCGTTGTATTCCACAGCGATGATGGTTCCTTCTGTCGCGATCAGCGCCGCCTCAATGGCAATACTCTCGCCGCTGATGACCATGATCTCATCCTGCTGGCCGACCTGGATTTTGTTCAGGATGACGGCGCGGATCTCGCTGCCGACATAGCGGACGGAGCCGCGGCGGAAGCTGTCGTTGTCCATGCCGATCTTATAGGTGTTGCGCGCATTTTCATTGAGGATCAGCATGCCCGCAGAGGCATTGATGCCGCGGTCGATCATGTCTTTTAAGAGATCGTGTTTGATCGGACCGAATGGATCTGATCCCTCGTTGTACCAGACTTCGCACTCACCGAGTCCCGCATTCCACATGCGGTAGAAAATGTCTTTGTCGCCGGCTTCTGTGAAGACCAATGTTGCCTTATTTGCCTCGACAGTCGGAATTACGTTTTTATTTTTCCGCGTGATATCAAGCATCTTGACACGCTCGAGATCAATCGTTGTATTCTGTGCAAAATACTGCAGCCAGGAAATAATGATATCATTTGTAAATATATTCTGTCCCATGAATTGCCTCCTCGTTTTCAATTCAAGTCTCGCCTCGCGGAGAGCATCTCCCATCAGAATGCATTCTCCAACATGTTCAGTATACCATTTATTTCCGTCTGTTCCTATGAAAATTGCGAATATTTTGCAGCCGCGGCGCGGATCAGTCCGTCAAAGAGCGGATGCGGTCTGTTGGGACGCGATTTGAATTCCGGGTGCGCCTGTGTCGCCGCGAAATACGGATGGCCCGGAAGCTCCATCATTTCCACAATGGTCCCGTCCGGCGAAATGCCGCTGAAGAACAGGCCGTGCTGCTCCAGTACTTCCCGGTACGCATTGTTAAACTCGTACCGGTGACGGTGCCGCTCTGTTATCTCCGTCTGCCCGTATAATGTCCGCAGCATCGAATGTTCTGACAGCACACACGGATAACTGCCGAGGCGGAGTGTTCCCCCGAGCGGCAGCGTTCCTGTCTGATCCGGCAGCAGGTGGATTACCGGATCCGGCGTGTCCGGTGTAAATTCAACGGAATCAGCAGCAGAAATCCCGGCAGCATGCCGCGCATACTCAATACAGGCAAGCTGCATCCCCAGGCAGATGCCCAGAAACGGAACCTTGTTTTCCCGCGCATACTGAATCGCCCGTATGATGCCGGGGATCCCGCGCTCCCCGAATCCGCCCGGAACGATCATGCCGTCCATCCCGGACAGAAGCGTTTCTGCGGATGCTTCGGTTACATCCTCTGCCTCAATCCAGCAGATCTCAATGGCCGCGCGGTTTGCCGTACCGGCATGCTTCAGCGCCTCCACAACACTTAAATAAGCGTCATGCAGTTTTGTGTATTTGCCGACCAGCGCAATCCGGACCGTCTTTTCCGGATGATACAGGGCGCTGACCATGCTGCGCCAGTCCGCAAGATCCGGTTCCGGACACGGAATCTGCAGGATTTCACAGGCTGCTTCCGCGAGATGTTCGGATTCCATGGCAATCGGCGCCTCGTAGAGATATTTCAAATCTCTGTTTTCCATCACATACCGCCGGTCCACATTGCAGAACAGCGCGATTTTCTCCCGCACATCCTGCGGCAGCGCCTCCTCTGTCCTGCATACAATCACATCCGGCTGCAGCCCCATTCCCTGCATGGTTTTCACGGCCGCCTGCGTCGGCTTTGTCTTCAGCTCCTGCGAACATTTCAGATAAGGCACCAGAGAAACCAGAATCAGCATGACATTCTCATGTCCCATGGAATGCTGGAACTGGCGGATCGCCTCCAGATACGGCTGTGATTCGATATCACCGACCGTCCCGCCGACTTCAATCATGGCGATATGGATCTGATCGTCTGCCTCCGGCGCCCTGTAAAACCGGCTGATAATTTCATTTGTGACATGCGGAATGACCTGCACGGTCCCGCCGCCGTAGACGCCGTCGCGCTCTTTCTGCAGGACTGTCTCGTAGATTTTTCCCGAAGTCACGTTGGAATTCCGGTTCAGATTCTCATCGATGAACCGCTCGTAATGGCCGAGATCGAGGTCCGTCTCCGTTCCGTCGTCGGTCACAAATACTTCCCCGTGCTGGATCGGATTCATCGTGCCCGGATCAATGTTCAGGTACGGATCCAGCTTCTGCATCGTCACATGATAGCCGCGCGCCTTCAGAAGCCGGCCGAGCGAAGCGGCCGTAATGCCCTTGCCCAGGCCGGAGACAACACCGCCCGTCACGAAAATATATTTCATCGCCATTTTTCAGTTCTCCTTTAATGCCTTACATGATTTCCATCAGCAAAATCATCTGCGCGGACTCCACCAGCTTTCTGCCGGTATCCATGCTGTTTTTCTGTAAATATTTATGTGCCTCTTCCTCAGTCATATGCTGCCGCTGCATCAGGACCTCCTTGGCGTTCCGGATATAGTTCTCATCCCGCGGATCTCTGGCGCTTCCGGTGTCGCGCCTGAGCCGTTCGGTCCGGTGCAGATCGGATGCCGCGTCCATCATATTTACCGTCTCGATAAATGCATGGACTTTGACCGGCATCTGCACGGTGACAATGCTGTCGGTATACAGGCCTGAGAGCGGCGTGCTGTTCAGATCCTTTTCACCGGACAGAAGCAGCATCTCAAAATGCGGCGGCAGATATTCCAGCAGCTCTGTATAATACAGATCCGGAAGGCGTTTCGGACAGATCAGAATTCCTCCCTTCAGTCTCCCCATCTTGCGCAGCGCTTCTGATCCCGTCTTTACGCGAATAATCTCCCGGAATCCGTGTCCGGTCAGGATCTCCTCGATCCTTCCCGCCGTTTTCTGCCGGGACTCGGGAAAGGCAATGATCAAAATGCCCATCTTACACCCCCGTTTTTTTAGATTGTCCGCAGATATTCATTAATTTCCCAGTCCGTAACTTCTCTGGAATACCGCTCCCACTCCTTCATTTTTTCCTGTATGTACATGCGGGCATAGGCATCGGTGCACACGCTTCGAAGAAATGTATCTTCCTCAAACGCCTGGACAGACTCCCGGAGCGTCGCCGGCAGAATGCCGGTTCGTAAGCCATCTTCCGGCAGCGCTCTGGCATGCTCAATCCCGTCCATCCCGGCCGCCACGGCCATGGCAATGGTCAGATACGGATTGGCCGCGCCGTCCGGCAGCTTCCACTCGATCTGCACCTTGCCGCTCTCATCGCGGAGCAGCCTGACCGGTGCGTAATAGTCGGACGCAGACCAGAACAGTTCGGTCGGCGCGTGGAAATAAGCCTTCAGACGCTTGTAGGAGTTGATGACCGGGTTGGAGAATGCCGCGATTCCACGCTGATGCGCCAGCAGACCGGCTGTAAAATGCGCCGCCTCCGCGCTGTACCAGTCCGGCGCCTTCCCGCAGGGATCATGTCCTTCCGGTGTTTTCACACAGGCGTTCTCCCCCTGCATCCCGCCTGCCGCCGCTTCCTGCGTGCTCTCATCCGGAACCGCTGCCGTAAACAGATCCTTCCCGCCTTTCGAAGCTGTGATGCGCAGCGACATGGCTGATCCCATCAGATCCGTGCGGGGCTTCGGCATGAAGGTCGCATGCATGCCGTGCCGCTCTGCCACCATGCGGACCGTCGTCCGGAACGTCACAATCTGATCCGCCACACGGATTCCCTCCGCATGACGGAACTCCACCGCATGCTGGCCCGGTGAATTTTCATGATATGAAGACTCAATCTCAAATCCCATTTCCTCCAGCGTCAGGATGACATCCCGGCGGGCATTTTCGCCCCGGTCCATCGGCGCCACATCAAGATACCCGGCACACTCCCCGGTATGCGTCGTCGGGCTGCCGTTCTCATCATTCAAAAACAGGAAAAATTCACAGCGCGGATTCAGGTCAAATGTGTAGTCCAGATCCGCCGCGCGCTTCATAATACTGCGCAGAATATAGCGCGAACTCTCCCGCAGCTGATGCCCGTTCTCATCAGTCAGACGACACAGAAACCGCGCAACCCTCCCGTGGGAAGGCCGCCAGGGCAGGATCGCAAACGTATCCAGATCCGGTTCCAGATGAATCACATTGCGCCCGAGCGCCTCCATCCCGCGAATATGAAATCCGTCAATACAGCACTTTCCCGCAAATGCCTTCGGAAGCTGCCCCGCTGTGATGGCGATGTTTTTCAGGCCGCCGAAAAAATCAACAAACTGCAGCCGGATAAACTTGATATCCTCCTCCCGGACAATGCGCATGATGTCATCTGTCGTATACTTTCCCATGATTTTCTCCTTTTCTATCTTCAATCGTTGTCCCCGCTTCTCCTGCTTCTGCGCGCACCGCCTGTTCCATCGTCGTAATAATGGCACGTCTTCCGATTCCCGCCTCTACAAAATCCACAGCCGCCTGTACCTTGGGCAGCATGGACCGGAACTCAAAATGTCCTTCGCCGATGTACTGCCGCGCCTCGTCTGCCGTCATCTGCGGGATGGCACGGGCATCCGGCTTCCCGAAATGCAGGGATACCTGCTCGACAGCCGTCGTAATCAGAAGCAGATCCGCGTTCACTTCCCGCGCGAGCAGGCCGGCCGCAAGATCTTTTTCAATCACAGCCGCCGCACCCCTGAGACAGGTCCCCTGCCGGATCACAGGAATTCCCCCGCCGCCGCACGCGAGTACAATCTGATCCTGGTTCAGCAGCGCCCGGATCGCATCGATCTCGATAATGCTCTGCGGAACAGGCGACGGAACCACACGCATAAAGACACCCGGCCGGATTTCTGCCGTCTGGTTTCCATTCTGCTCCTCCGCTTCCGCCTCCTCCCGGGACATCTGCTTTCCGACCTTCTTGGACGGCGCATAAAACTGTTCATCATAAGGGTCGGCCTGCACCTGCGTCAGAATGGTGGACACCGTCCGGCTGATCCCGTTCGCCGCCAGTTCCGCCTGCAGCGCATTCTGCAGATCGTAGCCGATCAGACCCTGACTCATGGCAGAACAGACCGCGAGCGGTGTCTTCGTATACTGCGCCGGATAATGCCGCGCGAGATCTGACATTGCCGTATGAATCATGCCAACCTGCGGCGCATTGGAAAAAACAATTGCAATCTGGTAACCCTTCCTGACAAACTCCACGATCAGCTTCGCGGTCTTCTGTACCGCGCGGTACTGCTCCGGCAGATTGAAGCCGAGATCCTTATGGCCCAGTGCGATCACCATTCTTTTTTTCTGCATGTGTAATGCCTCCTTATCCATCTCTCCGGCAGCTGCATAAAGCTTTTCGTGCATAAATACAGCTGCATTCAGCAGACGCCCGCCGCCAGATCCGTCAGTTCCCGCACCGTGTCCGGTCCGCCCTGCGGCGCCTCATCCTCCAGCGAAGTGATCAGGGCCGCCGCGGTATCAACCGCCGTGATGACATGTACGCCGGTCTCGACGGCACAGCGGCGGATCTGGAAGCCGTCGCGCGATGCCGCCGCGCCCTCCTCGGGAATATCGATGACCAGATCCAGCTCATGCCCGAGCACCAGGTCCAGAATGTTCGGAGATTCCTGTTCCACCTTGCGCACCTGCAGACACGGGACGCCGCCCTCCTGAAGTGCCCGGAAGGTGCCGCGCGTCGCGAAGATCCGGTACCCCATTCCGGCAAAGCGCCGCGCAATCGGGATCATTTCCTGCTGCTCATCGTCCCGCACGCTCATCACCATGTTTTTGTAATGCGGTAGATGATATCCCGCACCCTGAAACGCCTTAAATAACGCTTCATGGAAATTTGCGGAGACACCGAGACACTCTCCGGTTGATTTCATCTCGGGTCCGAGTGCGATATCCGCACCTGTGATTTTTTCAAATGAAAATACCGGCATTTTGACTGCATAGCGCGGCGCCTCCTGCTGCAGGCCGGGCTGAAATCCCATTTCCCGGATGGTTTTCCCGCAGATCACGCCCGCTGCCAGCGGGATGACCGGAATGCCCGTAACCTTCGAGATATACGGCACGGTTCTGGAAGACCGCGGATTCACCTCGATGATATAGACATCTTCCCCGTCGGCAATGAACTGGATGTTGATCATGCCGGTCACATGCAGGGCGGCCGCCAGCTTCTCTGTATAAGCAACGATGGTTTCTTTTACCTGCTGCGGGAGTGACCGCGGCGGATAGACGGAGATCGAATCGCCCGAATGGATGCCTGTCCGCTCAATGTGCTCCATAATCCCCGGGATCAGGATGTCCGTTCCGTCACAGATGGCATCTACCTCGAGCTCGGTTCCCCGGATGTAACGGTCCACCAGGATCGGGTGTTCCTGCTCGATCTGGTTGATTTCGCCGATAAATACATCGATATCCTCTTCGCTGACGGCGATCCGCATCCCCTGCCCGCCGAGCACGTACGAGGGCCGGACGAGCACCGGAAACCCAAGTTCCCGTGCTGCTTCCTTTGCCGCCGCCGCAGTAAATACGGTTCGTCCCGGCGGCCGGCGGATGCCGGCCTCCTGCAGGATCGTATCAAACCGCTCCCGGTCCTCCGCCGCGTCGATGTCATCAGGCTGTGTCCCGAGAACCGGCACGCCCATTTCCAGCAGCGCCGCTGTCAGCCCGATTGCTGTCTGTCCGCCGAACTGCACCACCGCGCCGTCCGGGTGTTCCAGCTCCACAACATTCCTTACATCCTCCGGCGTCAGCGGTTCAAAATACAGCCGGTCCGCGATGTCAAAATCTGTGGAGACCGTCTCCGGATTATTGTTGATTATGACCGTCTCCCAGCCGGCCTGCCGGAATGCCCAGGCGGCGTGAACCGAACAATAATCAAATTCAATTCCCTGGCCGATCCGGATCGGACCGGATCCCAGAACCAGCACTTTTTTACGGGCTGTATTTCCCTTTTCCGGTTCTTTTTCCCGGATGTAATCCGCCGCCTCGTCCTCCAGTCCGTAAACGGAATAGAAATAAGGGGTCTCTGCATCGAATTCTGCCGCACAGGTGTCAACCATTTTAAAAGCGGCCTGCAGGCCCGCCTTCCGGCACATCCCGTTAACTTCCGCCTCCCGGATGCCTGTCAGCCGGGCAATGACACAATCGGGAAAGCCCATCTGTTTTGCCGCCCCGAGCAGCGGCTGATTGATCATACGGATCTCCCCGGATCCGTCTGCTTCTGTCTGCCGGATCAGCAGCGGCTCCGTCCGCAGCCGGTACTCCATTTCCACAAGATTCTGCAGCTTGCCGATAAACCACGTATCGATCATGGTCAGATCATGCAGATCCGATGTGCTGTATCCGCGGCGCAGCGCCTCGGCGAGCGCCCAGATCCGCCTGTCATCAGCCGCAAGCAGCAGCTGCCGCAGTTCCCGGTCATCAAAAGCGGTATAGTCATAGGAAAGCAGGCTGTCCACATGCTGCTCCAGCGACCGGATTGCTTTCATCAGCGCACTCTCAAAGCTGCCGCTGATGGCCATCACCTCACCGGTCGCCTTCATCTGCGTACCCAGCAGATGCTCCGCTGTCGTAAATTTGTCAAACGGGAGACGCGGCATTTTGACGACACAGTAGTCAATGACCGGCTCAAAACAGGCCGTCGTCTTGCCTGTCACGGTATTTTTGATCTCATCCAGTGTATAGCCCAGCGCGATTTTGGCCGCCACCCGCGCGATCGGATAGCCGGTCGCTTTTGAGGCAAGCGCCGATGAGCGGGAAACACGCGGATTTACCTCAATGACACAGTATTCGAAGCTCGCAGGATTCAGGGCAAACTGGACATTGCAGCCGCCGGTAATCTCCAGCTCCGTGATAATCGACAGCGCTGATGACCGCAGCATCTGATACTCTTTGTCCGAAAGTGTCTGCGAGGGTGCGACGACAATCGAGTCGCCGGTATGGATTCCCACCGGATCCAGATTTTCCATGTTGCAGACGGTAATCACATTGCCTGCGCCGTCCCGCATAACTTCGTATTCAATCTCTTTCCAGCCGGCGATTGACTGCTCCACCAGTACTTCATGTACGCGCGAGAGACGGAGGCCGTTTTCCAGAATTTCCCTGCACATCTCTGCTGTTTCGGCAATGCCGCCGCCGGAGCCGCCCAGCGTATAGGCCGGCCGCAGGACTACCGGATAGCCGATCGCCTCGGCCGCGCGCAGTCCCTCCTCCACGGAGTGCACGATTTCCGACGCGGCGACTGGCTCCCCGATTTTTTCCATCGTCTCCTTAAACAGGAGACGGTCCTCCGCCTTTTTGATCGTCAGTGCACTGGTTCCGGCCAGGCGGACATGATGCGCCTCCAGAAAGCCCTCTTCCGCCAGCGCCATCGCCAGATTGAGCCCTGCCTGCCCGCCGAGGGTCGGCAGAATTGCATCCGGCTTTTCCTTCAAAATCAGTGCCTTGAGTACATCCGGCGTCAGCGGCTCGATATAGACGTGATCTGCAATATCGCCGTCCGTCATGATCGTGGCGGGATTGGAATTCAGCAGAACCACCTCCACGCCTTCCTCGCGCAGCGCGCGGCAGGCCTGCGTCCCGGCATAGTCAAATTCCGCCGCCTGCCCGATTACAATCGGCCCGGAGCCGATCACCAGAACCTTCTGTATGCCTGCATCACGCATGATATTCCTCCATCATTTCTATAAATTTCCGAAACAGATTTCCTGAATCCCGCGGGCCGGGACTGGCTTCCGGATGAAACTGCACCGTCATGACAGGCCGGTCAAGATACACCCAGCCCTCATTTGTCCCGTCGTTGACATTCCGGAAGGCCTCTCTGGCGACTGCCGGATCCATACTGTCAGGATCTACGGCATACCCATGATTCTGCGATGTGATGTAAACGCGGCCCGTCTGCAGATCCTTCACCGGATGGTTGCCGCCCCGGTGGCCGTATTTCAGACGGAAAGTATCAGCGCCCATTGCCAGTGCCATCAGCTGGTGGCCGAGACAGATTGCGAAGACGGGCACGCCGGAATCTCCCAGCACCCGTACATTCCGGATCAGCGCAGGGTCCTCCTTCGGATCTCCGGGCCCGTTTGATATCAGGATGCCGTCGGGTCTGTCGGCGAGAATCCGTTCCGGTGCCGTATCAGACGGATAAACCGTCACCTCGCAGCCCAGCTTCATCAGCGCACGCTGAATGCTCCGCTTTGCGCCGACATCCAGAAGTGCCACGCGGTACTTCTCCGCGCGCCGCGCCGCCGGACTGTCAGCCGGAAACGTCCGCACTGCACTGCCGCCCGCATCTGTTGCGCTGCCTCCCGGATCTGTTGCGCTGCCTCCCGCATCTGCTTCGCTGCTCTCCGGTTCCGGATGCAGGATCCCGGAGGCGGTCGTTTTCTTTACCACGCCGCGGACAGAATAGCTGCGGATCTTTTCGAGAAGCTTCTCTTTTTCGGTTCCGGCATACCATTTTGTTGTGATGCAGCCGTTCATTGTGCCGCTGCTGCGCAGATGCCGCGTCAGCGCCCGGGTATCCAGGCCGGCGATCCCCGGAATTTCCTGCTGCTTCAGAAAATTCTGGATCGTATTCTCCGCGCGCCAGTTTCCGGGCACATGCGTCAGTTCCCGCACCAGAAATGCGTCCGGCCACGCCCTGGACGATTCCATATCCGCCCGGCAGATCCCATAATTGCCGATCAGCGGATAGGTCATCGTCACCGCCTGCCCCGCATACGAAGGATCCGTCAGAACCTCCTGATAACCCGTCATCGATGTATTAAAAACAACTTCCGAAATAACCTCCTTCACAGCGCCGATGGCACTTCCCCGGTAAGTCGTTCCGTCAGCGAGAATTAAATAGGCTTCCATAGCTTTCCTTTCCTGCGCAAAAAAAGGTGACAAAAGGATCAAAACTGACCCCTTTGCCACCTCAATCGTTCCTGCTCTTTCTATTCCCAACGATTGTAGCGCATTTTATGTCCGATGTAAATATCTGCGTGGTCTGGTATTATTATTTGATATGTTTCTAAATTATAATCATTTACTCGACATCCTTCAGCGCCTCAAGATCCTCCTCACCCGTGCGCACCTTGATGACACGCTGGACGTCATAGACGAAGATCTTGCCGTCGCCGAGATGGCCGGTATAGAGTGCGCGCTTCGCGGCCTCGATTACCTTGTCGACCGGGATGTTGCCGACGATTACTTCTACTTTCATCTTCGGCAGGACGTTTGCATCGAGCTCGACACCACGGTATTTCTCACCGGCACCGTGCTGGATGCCGCATCCCATTACCTGGGTGACGGTCATGCCGGTCACGCCCAGATCATTGAGAGCCTCTCTGAGGATTTCATACCGCGAGTGGTTTGCGATGATGGAGACTTTATACATGCCGGTGTGCACCGCGGCCTGAATCGCCTCTGCCGGGACGACTGCCGCCTGTGCCGCCGCAGGCTGACCGGATCCGCCGGAACCCGGCAGCGAAGCTGTGCTCTGTCCGGCTGAAGCCGCAGGCAGGACACCTGCTGCCGCCATCTGCCCGACGGTATCTGTGCGGACAACCTGCACCGCCGTGTCGCGGATCAGCTGGCTTGCCAGATCGTAATCACTCTGTCCGAGCGCCGTGTTTTCATTGATTTCCATACCGGTGGAAAGATCGACAATGTTGAATCCTGCATAAGCAGACGGAAGGCCATGCTCTGTGCGGTCGAGTCCGAGGATTTCCTCCTCTTCCGTAACACGGAGACCCATAATCGCTTTAATAACGACAAATGCAATGGTAATGGTAACGGCGGCCCACGCCATCGTTGATAACAAACCGATCATCTGCAGACCGAGCTGACGGAAGCCGCCGCCGTAGAACAGTCCTTCGCCCGCAATCTGGTTTGCGCCGAATGTCACGCCGTCGCCGATGCCGCGCGCAAATGCCGGCGCACTCTCTGTCGCGAACAGACCGACTGCAATGGTTCCCCAGATCCCGTTCATACAGTGAACTGCAACGGCACCGACCGGGTCGTCGATCCGGAGTTTGTGATCCAGCAGCCAGACGCCGAAGACCACCAGGAATCCCGCAACTGCGCCAATCACAATCGCGCCGAATGCATCACAGACATCGCATGGCGCGGTAACGGCAACAAGACCAGCCAGCGATGCGTTGAGGCTCATGGATACATCCGGCTTTCCGAAACTGATCCATGTATATACCATACAGACAACGGTTGCAACCGACGGTGCGATGGTCGTTGTCACAAATATGGAGCCCAGCTCCGCTGTCGAAACAGCTGCCGCACCGTTGAATCCGTACCAGCCGAGCCACAGAATAAAGACGCCGAGGCATCCGAGCGGCAGGTTGTGGCCGGGAAATGCATTGACCTTGACGATGTCCCCGTTTTTATTTCTGGAGAATTTTCCGATGCGCGGGCCGACCATATATGCACCGATCAGGGCACACACGCCGCCGACCATGTGGATACAGTTGGAGCCTGCAAAATCGTGGAATCCCATCTGCGCGAGCCATCCCCCGCCCCAGGTCCAGTGCGCCTCTACCGGATAAATAATCGCCGAGATCACTGCCGAATATGCACAGTAGGACAAAAATTTCGTCCGTTCTGCAACTGCGCCGGATACGATGGTCGCGGTGGTCGCACAGAACACCAGGTTAAATACGAAGTTTGACCAGTCGAAGGTCGCGTAATTTGTAAAAATGTCAAACCCCGGCTTTCCGATCATGCCGATCAGATCTTCGCCCAGAAACAGGCCGAACCCGATCAGAATAAACATAACCGTTCCGATACAGAAATCCATCAGGTTCTTCATCAGAATGTTGCCTGTGTTTTTTGCTCTTGTAAATCCGGCCTCGACCATGGCAAAGCCGGCCTGCATCCAGAATACCAGCGCGGCCCCGATCAGGAACCATACGCCGTAAACCTCCCCGCTGACTGCCTGCAAAATTTCCTGTGTCATGATAAACTGCCTCCCTCATGTAAGTACTTGCTGCTTCAGGCTGCGCCGGTAAATCTGCCCTCCGGCCGGTGTCGGACCGATCCACGTTGTGCACGCCTTCCTGGCTGTCGGAAATTCGAAGAATTCCCGATAACGTAAAAACAGGCGCCGTCTCCGAAAACATACATTTTCAGAACGGCGCCTTTGCCATATGTAGATGCGCGGAGTTTTTCCTCCCGCAAATAAAGAAAAGAACAAAGACGCGGCAGATTCCTTTCTCCTGCCCAAACATCTTTGTTCGTTCCTGCTACAGCATACTACAGGATCATTGTCATGTCAATATGCTTTTTCAGTAATCTGTATATATCATTTTTATATATTTGCTCCGGACGGATTTTACCGGCCTGCAGACCGGATGACATATTCAATCGCCTGTAGAGACGGGGGACTCCCATCTTCGTTGATCCTGTCTCATGCACCACCTCATATCTCCGGCAGTGCCGTCGGATATTTCCCGCAGAAGCAGGCGGCACAGATTTCCTCTGTTCCGGCCATTTCCGGCAGATGCCTCACGTCCAGATAGGCCAGCGAATCCGCCCCCAGCATCTCTCTGATTTCCACTTCTGAATGCGAGGAGGCAATCAGCTGCTTCCGGGTTGGCACATCTGTCCCGTAATAGCAGGGATACAAAAAAGGCGGCGCACTGATCCGCACATGTACCTCTTTTGCGCCCGCAGCCCGGAGCATCCGGATCAGATTCTGCATAGTCGTCCCGCGGACAATCGAGTCGTCCACCAGAACCAGCCGCTTTCCGGCGACGGCCGCTTTCAGAACAGACAGCTTCATGCGGACGCCGCTGGACCGCGCCGCCTGCGAGGGACGGATAAAGGTTCTCCCGATGTAACTGTTCTTGTGAAACGCCAGACCGAATGGAAGCCCGCTCTCAAGCGCATAACCTTCTGCTGCCGCAAGACCCGAATCCGGCACACCTGTCACCAGATCTGCATCAACCCTGTTTCCCCGCGCCAGAAATCTCCCGGCGCGCCGTCTGGCCTCCAGCACACTGATTCCGTCTATGCAGCTGTCCAGCCGCGCAAAATAAATCCACTCGAAGACACATTTCGCATGCTGCTCCTGCAGCATCGTGCGGTCAGACCGGATTCCCTCCGCCGTAATCGTCAGAATCTCACCCGGCAGTACATCCCGGATCAGTTCCGCGCCGACCGCATCGAGCGCACAGCTTTCAGAAGCAGCCACATAGCAGCTTCCCGTTTTGCCGATACAGAGCGGCTTCAGACCCAGCGGATCACGCATTGCAATCAGTTTCCGCGGGCTCTTAATCACCAGCGAAAAACCGCCCTGCAGCTTTTTTGCAGCAGCCGCTGCGGCCGCCTCAATACTCCCCGTCCGGGCACGCTCGCGCGCAATCAGATACGCGATCAGCTCCGAGTCCGTTGTCGTCTGGAAGATTGCCCCGCTGTACGCCAGCTCCGCGCGCAGCGCATTCGTATTGACCAGATTCCCGTTGTGCGCAAGCGCAAGCGCGCCCTTCAGGTAATGCAGCACCAGCGGCTGTGCATTCTCTCTGGTGGAGGCGCCGGTCGTCGAATACCGCACATGTCCGACCGCCAGATTCCCGTGCATATTCCCGGCAGCCGCGTCCTGCAGCACCTCACTCACCAGGCCCAGATCCTTCTTCCGGAAAATCGCATCCCGCGGTCCTGCCGTATCCGAAACCGCAATCCCGCAGGCCTCCTGCCCCCGGTGCTGCAGCGCCATCAGACCATAATACACCAGCGGGGCGACATCATGCCCTTCCACGTCAAACGCGCCGAAGACACCACATTCCTCCCGCACACCCTGCCAGGAATCCGTCCCCTCTCCTCTCTGATGGAACAGTTCTTCCATATCCTATAACGTCCTTTCTGTTACACATCCATATCCGTATACCCCATCAGGTACCGGTCGATCTCCAGCGCACAGCCGCGCCCCTCGGCAATCGCCCACACAACAAGGGACTGGCCCCGGTGCATATCTCCCGCCGTAAATACTTTTTCGACATTCGTGCGGTAGCTCCCCTCCGCTGTCGCGGTTGTCCCGCGCCCGGTCAGTTCCACGCCGAATGCCTCTGCCGTATACGGCTGGCACCCGATAAATCCGGCCGCGATCAGGAGCAGATCACAGGGGATGGTCTTTTCTGTTCCTTCCTTCTGCACAAGCTTTCCCTGGTCAAATCCAACCTGCACGATTTCCGCCGATTTGAGCCTGCCGGCTTTTCCGTGCAGCGCCTTTACGGTTGTGGTATAGATGCGCGGATCCGTTCCGAACACCGCGATGGCCTCCTCCTGGCCATAATCTGTTTTCAGCACCTTCGGCCACTCCGGCCACGGATTACTCTCCAGACGCATGACCGGCGGCTGCGGCATCATCTCAAGCTGTGTTACCGATTTGCAGCCGAGCCGGATCACCGATCCGACACAGTCGTTTCCGGTATCGCCGCCGCCCAGAACAATGACATGCTTCCCTTTTACCAGTGCGGCCGGATCAGCGGACGCCTGCACTTTCGCCGACTTGCGGCCGCCGGATTTTCTGATCACCGATTTTGTGACCATTTTCAGAAAATCAACCGCATAATACACGCCCTTCAGGCCTTCCTCCATGCCTTCCGCCTGAAGCGGACGCGGGTTTTTGGCACCGGTGCAGAGTGCAACCGCGTCAAACTGATCCAGCAGCTCCTGCGGCGCCAGATCCCTGCCGATATCCACGCCGGTCCGGAAGGTTACACCCTCTGCTTCCATAAGCTGCTGCCTCCTGGCAATCACCCGCTTATCCAGCTTCATGTTGGGAATCCCGTACATCAAAAGGCCGCCGATCCGGTCGTCGCGCTCGAATACGGTCACATCATGTCCCCGGTGGGAGAGCTGGTCCGCCACGGCAAGACCCGAAGGACCGCTGCCGACGACGGCCACCTTCTTGCCGCTCCGGTTTTTTGTCACGCGCGGCTGCATACGTCCTTCCGCAAACGCCCGCTCAATGATATACAGCTCATTGTCGTGAACTGTCACCGGATCATCGTGCAGCCCGCAGACACACGCCTTCTCACAGAGCGCCGGACAGACCCGTCCGGTAAACTCCGGAAAATTGCTTGTCTTCAGAAGGCGCGCCAGCGCCTGATCTTCATGTCCCCGGTAAATTTCATCATTCCACTCCGGAATCAGGTTGTGGAGCGGACATCCCGTTACCATACCGGACAGCCGCATGGCGGACTGACACAGGGGTACGCCGCAGTTCATGCATCTGGCACCCTGCTGCCGTCTGGCATCTTCATCCAGCGCCATCCGGAACTCGTCAAAATTCCGAATCCTTTCCAGTGCCGCCGCCGCGCAGTTATCGGCGCGCTCATATTCCAGAAATCCTGTTTCCTTACCCATACTTCTGCTCCTCAGTTGATCTTTCCGTTTTACAAATGTCCTGTGACTGTGTAAATCCAACACGGGCTTTACGCCCCGGTTAAAGAATGAAATGCCTCATTCACCGCATTCTCATGCGAGAGCCCCTGCTCTTCAAATCTTCCGATGGCCGCTGTCATCCGCTGGTATTCCTCCGGCACAATTTTCTTAAAATGCGGAAGGAATCTGTCAAAATCTCCCAGGATTTCCGCCGCCTTCTTCGAGCCGGTCGCCGCGCAGTAGTCCCGCAGAATCTCCTGCAGCTCCTGAATGTCGTATTTATCCTGCAGTTCTTCCGGCGGCGCCATGTCGCGGTTCATCTTCCGGTACAAACTGTGGTCCAGGTCCAGTACATACGCCACGCCGCCGCTCATGCCGGCCGCAAAGTTCTTGCCGGTTCTGCCCAAAATGACGGCCCGGCCGCCGGTCATATATTCCAGACCGTGATCGCCGCAGCCCTCCGCGACTGCTGTCGCACCGGAATTTCTGACACAGAAGCGCTCGCCGGCCACGCCGTTGATATACACGGTTCCGGCTGTCGCACCGTAGAGGGCCACATTGCCGGCAATGATATTTTCATCCGCCGCAAAGTGGCTGCCGGCCGGCGTCCGCAGGATCAGCTTTCCGCCGCACAGCCCCTTGCCGAATCCGTCATTTGCGTCACCTTCTACATCCAGTGTAATGCCGTGCGGCAGAAATGCGCCGAATGACTGGCCGCAGCCGCCGCTGCAGTGCACGGTAAAGGTATCGTCCGGAAGGGAATTTCCGTAAATCTTTGTCACTTCGGAGCCGAGAATGGTTCCCACTGCTCTGTCTGTCGATGAAATCGCAATCGCCGTCTCGGCCATTTCTTTTCCGTCATGCGCATAGAGCCACGGCAGCAGAACACGCTCGTCCACTGTGCGCTCCAGGTGGAAATGATAGTTTTCCTCCGGTGTAAAATGACGGATTCCGGCATTTGCACAGTTCCTGTTCAAAATGCAGGAAAGATCCATCTGCTCCGCCCGCTCCGTAATCTGATGTTCATTGGTCATCAGGCAGTCGGTTCTTCCGACCATTTCCTCTACGGTTCTGAACCCGAGCGATGCCATGATCTCACGCAGCTGTTCTGCAATGAACATCATAAAATTGATCACATATTCCGGTTTCCCGCTGAAGCGTTTCCGCAGTGTCTCATTCTGCGTCGCAATGCCGACCGGGCAGGTATCTTTGCTGCAGACACGCATCATCATGCAGCCGATGGAAACAAGCGGCGCTGTCGCAAAACCGAATTCCTCGGCGCCCAGAAGACAGGCAATTGCCACGTCCCTGCCGCTCATCAGTTTTCCGTCTGTCTCCAGCGCAACTCTTCCGCGCAGACCGTTTTCAATCAGCGCCTGGTGCGCCTCGGCAAGCCCGAGCTCCCAGGGAAGTCCTGCCCCGTGAATAGAGGAAAACGGCGCCGCGCCGGTTCCGCCGTCATAGCCGGAAATCAGGATCACCTGCGCGCCGGCCTTGGCCACGCCGCACGCGATGGTGCCGACGCCCGCCTCCGATACCAGTTTCACATTGATGCGCGCATTCCGGTTTGCATTTTTCAGATCATAGATCAGCTGCGCCAGATCTTCGATGGAGTAAATATCGTGATGCGGCGGCGGGGAGATCAGTGAAACGCCCGGCGTCGCATATCTCGTCGCTGCGACCCACGGATAAACCTTCCGACCGGGCAGATGTCCGCCTTCACCGGGCTTGGCACCCTGCGCCATCTTGATCTGAATCTCATCCGCGCTCATCAGGTAGGCACTCGTGACGCCAAACCGCCCGGAGGCAACCTGCTTGATGCGGGAATTCCGGTCCGTTCCGAAACGGTCCTCCGCCTCGCCGCCCTCGCCGGTATTGGATTTGCCGCCGATCCGGTTCATGGCCCGTGCCAGTGTCTCGTGTGCCTCCCGCGAGAGGGATCCATAACTCATCGCACCTGTCTTGAACCGCTTCACAATCTCACTTGCCGGCTCAACTTCCTCGAGCGGCACCGGATCCTGCTGCGGCGCAAACTGCATCAGCCCGCGCAGTGTGTGCGGCAGCTCATTGTCCACACGTTCGGTATACTGCCTGAATTTCTCATAATCACCCGTCCGGACCGCCTGCTGCAGCAGGATAATGGTCTCCGGACTGTAGAGGTGGTCTTCTTTGTCTGTGCCGCTGCGCAGCCGGTGGAATCCCAGACTGTCCAGCGCGGTATCCAGGCCGAGACCCAGCGGGTCAAATGCGTGATCATGCCGGTACAGCACACCTGCGCCGATCTCATCGAGACCGATTCCGCCGACCCGGCTTTCAATCCCGGTAAAATACCGGTCAATGACATCTTTGCAGATACCGACCGCCTCAAATATTTTGGCAGACTGGTAGGACTGCAGGGTGGAAATACCCATCTTCGCGGCAATATGCACCACGCCGTTCAGCAGCGCCATATTGTAATCATCAATCGCCGTATGATAATCCTTATCCAGCGTTCCGTCGTCAATCATGCCCGAAATACATTCATGTGCAAGATACGGGTTAATTGCTCTGGCTCCAAATGCCAGCAGGCACGCACACTGATGCACATCTCTGGGCTCCGCGCTCTCCAGAATCAGCGAGACGGCTGTCCGCTTCTTTGTCCTTACCAGATGCTGTTCCACCGCCGAAACTGCCAGCAGAGAAGGAATCGCCACATGGTTTTCATCCACGCCCCGGTCAGACAGAATGATAATGTTTGCGCCGGCGCCGATACTCCTGTCCACACTGATCAGCAGCTGTTCCACCGCGTGCGCGAGCGAAGTATTCTTGTAGTACAGCATGGAGACGGTCGCGGTATGGAAGCCCGGCCGGTCCAGCGCACGGATCTTGATCAGGTCAACGCCTGTCAGAATCGGATTTTGCACCTCCAGCACGCGGCAGTTGCCGCTCTTTTCCTCCAGAAGATTTCCGTCTGATCCGATAAATACCGCCGTATCCGTGACGATTTTCTCCCGCAGACTGTCAATCGGCGGATTGGTAACCTGCGCGAAAAGCTGTTTGAAATAGTGGAAGAGATTCTGATGCTGTTCCGAGAGTGCCGCAAGCGGAATATCATGTCCCATCGACGCGATCGGCTCAGCGCCGTTTTCAGCCATCGGAAGAATCAGCTCCCTGACATCCTCCCACGTATAGCCGAATGCCTTGCACAGCGCCTCCCGCTTCTCCGGCGAATACATCGGTATTTTTTTATTCGGAATCGGAAGTTCAGCCAGATGCAGCAGATGCCGGTTCAGCCATTCGCCATATGGATTCTTCCCGGCATACGCATTTTTACATGCCTCATCGGAGATCACTTCACCTTTTACGGTGTCCACCAGCAGCATTTTACCGGGCTGCAGCCGCTTCTTCTCTACAATCATCTCCGGCGGCAGATCCAGCACGCCGACCTCAGAAGCAAGGATCAGGCGGCGGTCCTTTGTCACATAATAGCGCGACGGACGCAGTCCGTTCCGGTCCAGCGTCGCCCCGACGGTCTCGCCGTCTGTAAAAATGATCGCGGCAGGACCGTCCCACGGCTCCATCATCGTCGCATAATAATGATAGAAATCCCGCTTTTTCTGGTCCATATCCCCGTCATGCCGCCACGGCTCCGGAATCATCGTCATGACAGAAAACGGCAGTTCCAGGCCGTTCATATACATGAATTCCAGCGTGTTGTCCAGCATGCCGGAGTCCGATCCCGTCCCGCTGATCACCGGAAAGATTTTCAGCATCGTATCTTCACTGCGCAGAAGTTCCGATGACATCGTTTCTTCGCGGGCCAGCATGCGGTCGGCATTGCCCCGGATCGTGTTGATCTCGCCGTTATGCGCGATCATGCGGTACGGATGGGCGCGCTCCCAGCTCGGCGTCGTGTTGGTTGAAAACCGCGAGTGCACCAGCGCAATGGATGTCACGAAATCCGGACTCTGCAGATCTTCATAAAAGGCGCGCAGCTGCTTTACCAGAAACATGCCTTTATAGACGATGGTCCTTGAGGAAAGCGAGCAGATATACGTTTTATCAAATTGCTGACCGGCATCCGTCCGCTGACTGTCCGCGCTCTGCTCGAACTCTCTTCGGAGGATATACAGCTCCCGGTCAAACGCAAACCCCTTCTCTGTATGCGCCGGCCTGCGCAGAAAACACTGGCCGATATAAGGCATGCAGACCCGCGCGCGTTCCCCGAGAATCTCCGGGTGCACCGGCACCTCGCGCCATCCCAGAACTTCCAGTCCGTTCTTTTCTGCGATCACTTCAAACATACGGACCGCAAATGTGCGGTGCAGGCGGTTCTGCGGCAGGAAAAACATGCCGATTCCGTAGTCGCCCGCATCACCGGTCTGGATACCCGCAGCCGCGGCGGCCTTCTTGAAAAACCGGTGGGAAATCTGCGTCAGAATACCGACGCCGTCGCCGACCTTCCCGCTCGCATCCTTGCCGGCGCGGTGATCCAGCTTTTCGACAATGGTCAGCGCATCATCCAGAACCCGGTGATCGCGCCGGCCGTCGATATTCACAACCGCGCCGATCCCGCACGCGTCATGTTCCATATTCCTATATCCATTCATACGGTTACTCCTTGTCTGCTTCTTATTCAGAAAACAACATCTCACTGTAGATCGGGAACGGCCAGTACTTCTCATCCGTGATACTCTCCAGCTGATCCGCCGCATCCCTGGCCGATGCCATATCCGCAAGAATCACCTGGTGATAATAGTTCATTGCTTCGGTCTCTTCTTCCGGCACCTGACCGAGATGTGCCTCCAGCTGCTCGGTCGCATCCAGCAGTGCATCTGTCAGCACCGCAAGCCGCTCGCAGGTCTTTGCCTCATACACGACTGGTACACCGGCCGCCTTCAGGTCTCCGCTTCTTCTGCAGAGCTCCGCCGCATAAGCAGAAACTGCCGGCAGAATCATTCTGCGGATCATATCATCCATGGTATGTGCCTCGATTGCGATCTGTGCACAGTAGGTTTCGACAAAAATGTTGTATCGCGCCTGCATCTCCTCTTCTGTGAAGACGCCGTTTTTCTCATACAGTTCAATGTTTTTCGGCATCAGATAACACGGCAGTGCATCCGCTGTGGAAACCAGATTTGCGAGGCCGCGGCGCTCTGCCTCCGCAACCCACGCCTGATCGTATCCGTTTCCGTTGAAGATAATCCGCTGATGTTCTGTCAGCGTTTTCCTGATCAGTTCATGCAGATCCTTCTGGAAATTGCTGCTGCCCTCGAGGGCATCTGCAAACTGGCGGAGTTCTTCGGCCATAATGGTGTTCAGCGCCGTATTCGGGTCCGAGATGGACTGTGAAGACCCCAGCATGCGGAATTCGAATTTATTTCCGGTAAATGCCATCGGCGAGGTCCGGTTTCTGTCGGTGTTGTCCAGCGGAATGGTCGGCATCATGTCAATGCCAATCTCCAGCGTGCGGTCTCCCGCTTCCTGGAAGCTTTTGTCTTCGATAATGGAGCGCACAACGCCATCGAGCTCATCTCCGAGGAAAATGGAGAGGATTGCCGGCGGCGCCTCCTGTGCGCCGAGGCGATGATCATTTCCGGCACTCGCGACGGTGCAGCGCAGCGCTTCCTGGTACTCATCCACACCCTTGATAAATGCTGCCAGAAACAGCAGGAACTGCGCGTTCTGACTCGGTGTGGAACCCGGGCTCAGCAGGTTTTTGCCGGTATCGGTTCCCAGCGACCAGTTATCGTGCTTGCCGGATCCGTTGACGCCCGCGAACGGCTTCTCATGCAGCAGGCAGACAAATCCGTGCCGGTCCGCAACCTTTTTCATCAGCTCCATCGTCAGCTGGTTCTGATCCGATGCCTGGTTTGCGTTGGAATAAACCGGCGCCATTTCATGCTGGGACGGCGCAACCTCGTTGTGCTTGGTTTTGGAAAGCACGCCGACCCGCCACAATTCATCATCCAGATCCTTCATATAATCGGATACACGCGGTTTCAGCTGGCCGAAATAGTGATCCTCCAGCTCCTGCCCGCGCGGCGGCTTGTTGCCGAAGAGGGTTCTGCCGGTCAGGCGGAGATCCTCGCGCTGCGCAAACAGCTTCTTGTCAATCAGGAAATACTCCTGCTCCGGCCCGCACTGCGCCATGACCCGCTTCGTATCCGTATCGCCGAAGAGCCGCAGGATGCGGATCGCCTGTTTGGAAACCTCATCCATAGATTTCAGAAGCGGTGTCTTCTTATCCAGCGAATGTCCGGAATACGACATGAAAATCGTCGGGATATAGAGGGACTGATCTTTAATAAATGCAAAGGATGTCGGATCCCATGCCGTATAGCCGCGCGCCTCAAAGGTCGCACGCAGTCCGCCTGACGGAAATGAGGATGCATCCGGCTCGCCTCTGACCAGCTCCTTGCCGGAAAAATCCATCATGATCCGTCCGCCGCCGACCGGGTCGATAAAGCTGTCATGCTTTTCCGCAGTCACGCCTGTCATCGGCTGGAACCAGTGCGTATAATGTGTTGCTCCCTTCTCAACCGCCCACTGCTTCATCGCCTCCGCGATGCCGTTTGCTGCGGACAGTTCCAGATGCGCACCGTCCGTGACACATTTCTTCCACGCCTTATAGGTCGTCGCCGACAGACGTTCTTTCATCGTTACTTCATCAAACACCATGTTTCCGAAAATCTCCGGGAGTTTCTTTGCTTTCTTACTCATAACATTCCTTCCTGTCTGTAAAATGTAAAACGGTCTGCTGCCTGCATCCGGATCTGTGCGGTCCGGTTCTTACACAAAAGAAAAGACGTCCAAAGAGTACCCGGCCGGAGAACTCTTCAAACGCCTTTGTTTGCTGTAACCAAGCATAATCCTCATGTTTCAATATGTCAATCCTTTATTTTGAATATCCTGTAATTTCATTTTGATATGTCTGCTCACACTCTCCTTTGCCGCTTTTTCCATCTTAGATGTAATGCCTTATTTACATCACAATTCTCCTGATATCAGTTTTGGATATGGTTGTCTGTAAAATTCGTCTGACGCCGCCCACTTGACACCACAGTCAGCGGGCCTTAGAATATGCTCAGAAAAGGCAAAGGCGTCTTGGATTGGATTCCAGGGCGCCTTTTCTTTGTTTCACAGACATCCCGACAGGACCGGATCATCCGGCGCAGCGGGGGACTCTCCATCTGCGTTGAATAGAATAAGAAGGAGGAACCACCATGGCAGCATTTGAACGCGTTCTGTCCGGCATTCCGGAAATGGACCAGGCGCTTGACAATATCCGCCTCGGAGATAATGTCGTATGGCGCGTCTCCAGTCTGGATGAATTTCATCTGTTTCTGGATCCGTATCTGGAGCAGGCCATCCGGGACCGGCGAAGAATTATCTATGTAAGGTTTGCATCACATGAGCCGCTGACAGAAGGACATCCGGAGATTGAGACCGTTCCGATCGAACTGTCCCACCGCTTCGAAAACTTTTCGGTAGAGATTCACAATCTGATTGCAAGAGAAGGCAAAGATGTGTTCTATGTCTTTGACTGTCTGTCCGAACTGCAGACAGCATGGGCGACCGATCTGATGATGGGAAATTTCTTCCGCGTCACCTGTCCGTTCCTGTTTCAGCTGGACACGGTCGCCTTTTTCCCGATCATCCGGGGACGGCACTCACTTTCCGCCATCTCGAAGATTCTGGACACCACACAGCTGTTTCTGGACGTATATTCCGACCGGGAGACGGATCCGCAGATCACCTATGTGCGTCCGGAAAAGGTCTGGAACCGCAGCTCCGAAACCATGTTTCTGCCGCATCTCTACGACAGACAGTCCGGTGTGTTCCGTCCGCTTCTGGACGGGGTTCAGGTGAGCCGTTTCTATCAGGTCATGAACCGCTTCCAGCGCCCCGGCGAAGAACAGAGTACAGACGCCTGGGACCGCTTTTTCAATTTTGCAAAGCAGATGCACGAGAATGGAATGGACGTCACGGATGCCTGTTCCCGCATGTGCGACATCATGATGAGCCGCGATGAAAAAATGCGGCGCATGATCAAAGCGCATTTCCGCCCGGAAGATTACTTCTTCGTGCGCAGCCATATGATCGGGACCGGCATGATCGGCGGAAAAGCCTGCGGCATGCTGCTCGCGCGCAAAATCATCGAAAACAGACGGCCGGATCTGTACCGTGTCATGGAACCGCATGATTCACATTTCATCGGATCGGACGTCTACTACTCCTACATTGTCGAGAACGGCGGGTGGGATCTGCGCGTGCGGCAGCGCACGGAGGAAGAATATTTTTCTCTCGCCTCTGCCTTCGCGGATTTTCTGCTCGCGGGCAAATTCTCCCGGAGCATGGAGAAACAGTTCACGCATCTTCTGGAATACTACGGGCAGGATCCGATCATTGTGCGGTCCAGCAGCATTCTGGAAGATGGCTTCGGAAATGCATTTGCCGGAAAGTATGAGTCGGTCTTCTGCGCAAATACCGGCACGCTCGAAGAGCGGCTGGCAGAATTTGAAAACGCTGTCCGGCAGGTCTATGCAAGCACGATGAGTCTCTCGGCGCTCGACTACCGCAAGCGGCGCGGCCTGGGCGACCGCGATGAACAGATGGCACTTCTGGTGCAGCGCGTTTCCGGCTCGCACTATGACCAGTATTACATGCCCTGCGCCGCCGGCGTCGGCTATTCCTACAGCCCTTACCGCTTCCTGAAGGATCTGGATCCGGCTGCCGGCATGCTGCGCCTGGTTATGGGTCTGGGCACGTCTGCTGTTGACCGGACCGAGGGCTCCTATCCGCGCCTGGTCAATCTGGACCGGCCGGAGGCGACCACCGCGACAACCATCGCCGAAAAACACCAGTATTCACAGCGGAAACTGGAGGCAATGAACAAGGAAACCCGGTCGCTGGAGCAGATTACATTAAAGCAGATTGAACCGAAGCTTCCCGGCTGGCTGCAGAATGCACTTCTGGAGCATGATTATGAAATCGAGCGGCAGTTCCGCGAGCGCGGCGAATACCACTCCGTTCAGTTCATTTCCTGCCGGGGACTGGTCAGCCGCCGGCAGCTGATGCAGCAGATGCAGGAAATGATGCGTCTGATCCAGAATGAATATGAGCAGCCGGTCGATATTGAATTCACGATGAATCTCTCAGAGCAGGGCGATTACGTGATCAACCTGCTGCAGTGCCGGCCGCTGCAGGTATTTCAGGATACAAAAGACGTGCAGATCCCGGAGCAGCTTCCGCCGGAGCAGATTCTTCTCGCCTCGGAAGGTGCCTCCATGGGACTCTCCCGGGCCGTCCGGCTGGACCTGATCGTCTATGTTGACCCCGTTTACTACTACCAGATGCCCTATCAGGAGAAGACACGCGTCGCAAAGGCCATCGGCAATGTGAACTGGAAATTCCGGAACACAAATACACACATGATGCTGATCGTCCCGGGCCGGATCGGGACTTCTTCACCGGAGCTCGGCGTTCCGACTGCATTTTCGGATATCAGCGAATTTGAAGTGATCTGTGAAGTTGCGGAATCCGGGGCCGGCTATAATCCGGAATTATCCTACGGCAGTCATATTTTCCAGGATCTTGTCGAAGCGGAGATTCTGTATACGGCCGTTTTCGAAAATGCACAGACAAAATACTATCATCCGGAAAAACTTTATCACTTTGACAACCTGCTCAGCGAATTCTTCCCGGAGCTGGAATCGCTCGGAAATGTCGTCCGGATCTGTGATGTCAGTGACTGCGACTGCCGGATTTACAACGATCTGCGGCATGAGCAGCTGGTCGTTACGTTATAGTTTTCAATATCAGAGTGCTTTCTCTGATCCGCCGCCTGCCGGAGACAGCCCGTTTCCGGCAGAGAAATCAACAGGAGGTTTCCCATGTGTTCTATTATGGGGTACGCAGGCACAGACCTGACCGAACAGCAATTTAAAGAGGCGCTTGCACAGACGACATCACGCGGCCCGGATGATACCCGTGTCATCCGCACAGAAAACGGCGGCTTTCTCGGATTCAACCGGCTTTCCATCATGGGACTGACTTCCTCCGGCATGCAGCCGTTTACAAAGGGCAAAAATGCCGTTGTCTGCAACGGTGAAATCTACGGATTCCGTCCGATCCGGACGCTGCTGGAAGAAGAAGGATACCGTTTTGAAAGTGACAGCGACTGCGAGATCCTGCTGCCCCTGTATGCACGTTACGGGACAGATATGCTCCGGCATCTGGACGCAGAGTTTGCCCTGATCCTGTACGACGGCAGCTCTGATACGCTGCTTGCTGCCCGCGACCCGGTCGGCATCCGTCCGCTGTACTACGGCTACACCCGGGGCGGCTCCATTGTATTTGCCTCGGAGCCGAAAAACCTGACGGAAATCTGCGGCCGCATCATGCCGTTCCCGCCCGGACATTATTATAAAAACGGACAGTTTATCTGCTACCGGGACATGAGCGATGTCTCCGCAAAGACATCTGTATTCGCACCTGCGGATCCCTATACCCATGATCCCATGCCGGTACTCCTGAAAAACATCCACGACAAGCTGGTTTCGGGCGTCACAAAACGGCTTGACGCAGACGCCCCTGTCGGGTATCTGCTCTCAGGCGGTCTGGATTCCTCTCTGGTCTGCGGCATAGCGGCAAAATATTCGGACAAACCGCTCCGCACATTTGCAATCGGCATGGACAAGGATGCGATCGACCTGAAATACGCACGGGAAGTCGCCGACTATATTCACAGCGACCACACCGAAGTCATCATGACGACAGAGGATGTCCTCGCCGCGCTGGAGCCGGTCGTGAAAGCACTGGCCACCTATGACATTACGACAATCCGCGCCTCCATCGGCATGTATCTGGTCTGCAAATACATCCACGAACATACCGATATCCGCGTTCTGCTGACCGGTGAAATCTCAGACGAACTTTTCGGCTACAAATACACGGACTTCGCGCCGGATGCTGCCGCCTTCCAGACAGAGGCAGAAAAACGCATCCGTGAAATCCATATGTATGACGTGCTGCGCGCCGACCGGTGCATCAGTGTCCACAGCCTGGAGGCACGCGTTCCTTTCGGCGATCTCGACTTTGTCGATTACGTCATGCACATCGACCCGGCGCGCAAGCTGAACAGCTACGGCATCGGAAAATACCTGCTGCGGGAGGCCTTCGCTGACGATCCCGTTATCCCGGAGAGCATCCGGCTCCGTGAAAAAGCGGCCTTCTCCGACGCCGTCGGGCACTCTATGCGGGACGACCTGCAGGCTTATGCAGAGACCCTCTACAGCGACCGGGAATTTCATGCGCGCTGCCGCAAATACTTCCATGCGGTTCCGTTCACGAAGGAATCCCTCCTCTATCGCGAGCTGTTTGAAAAATATTATCCGGACCAGTCCGAGATGGTCACAGACTTCTGGATGCCGAACAAATCCTGGAAAGGGTGCAACGTCAATGATCCTTCCGCCCGGGTACTCTCCAACTACGGCGCCAGCGGCGTCTGATCTGCCTGCTCTGCAGTTCAATCGCGATCTCTGATCGCGCGCGGGCTGCGCGATGCACTTATGCGTCTTCCTCTGCGATCCGCCCCGATTCGGCTAGTGTTTCATGACCGCATGTGTTATTATAAATGGTATCAGGCGGGGGACGTATCATTGTCTCCTCTGTAAATTAAACTGCGGCAGAGGACATATCATGTGTCTCACTGCGAATTCTATCTGAGCAGGGTGACACATGATTGTCTCCTTGCGGATCCACCTGCGGCGGGGGACGTATCATTGTCTCCTCTGCGAATTCCATCTGAGCAGGGTGACAATGATACGTCCCCCTCAAAAAAAAGCACAAACGGAGGTACCCAATCATGAAAAAAGCACTGGTCGCATATTTTTCCGCTACCGGCACAACCAAAAAGGTAGCTGTTTCTCTTGCTGAAGCCGAAGGCGCTGATCTTTTTGAAATCGTTCCGGAGAAGCCCTACACAGCTGAGGATCTGAACTGGCAGAACAAGCAGTCCAGAAGCACCGTCGAGATGCAGGACCTCAACTGCCGTCCGGCTGTGATCAGCAAGGTCGAAAATATGGAACAGTACGAAGTCATCTTCCTCGGCTTCCCGATCTGGTGGGGCAGAGAGCCCAGCATCGTGGACACCTTCCTGGAGTCCTATGACTTTGCAGGCAAGGCAATCGTTCCGTTCTGCACATCCGGCGGCAACGGCATCGGATTCGTCGGCGACCGCATCAAGGCCCTTCTTGGCGGCAAGGCAATGGTTGTCAACGGCCAGCGCATGGGCGGCGAGACATCCGCAGAAGATCTGAAGATCTGGGCTGACGGACTGGACCTGTAAGATAAGCACGGGGCTGTCACGATAAGTATTTATGACCAACGATACTTATTGCGGCAGCCCCGCTTTTTATTCTTTCCGGTTACAGATCATACAAAATTCCGATCCGCTCCCCGATCTTTGCGAAATCAATGTACCATTTATTGTTCCAGATACCGACCGGTATTTTTTCTCCGAAGGTATAAATCTTTGATACATCCGAATTCACAAGATCGTGGAATACCTGCACCGTTCGTTTGTCCGGATCTACAATCCAATACTCCCGCACACCGGCCCGTTTGTATTTATTCAGCTTCAGGAGTCTGTCCTTCCCGGCAGTCGACTCCGAAAGAATTTCTACAATCAGATCCGGAGCCCCGTAACAGCCGCGCCGCACCAGTCTGTTGCGGTCGCAGATAATGGAAAGATCCGGCTGTACCATCGTCCGGTCATCACAGTCCAGCTGTACATCAAACGGTGCCGGATAGACAAAACAGCTTCCCTGATGATCTTCGACCAGCCTTCCAAATGCGGTACTCAGCAGCTGCAGGATCGCCTGATGAATATTCAGCGGCGCTGCCAGGTCATAGAAAACACCGTCAATCAGTTCCACACGGTATTGATCCGGAATCCTGTCGTAATCGTCCAGGGTAAACATCCCCTGCTCCTTTGATCCATATGCTGCCAGCGATTCACGCACGGCAGCCGAAAGCGGGTATTGTTTCCATTTTGATTGTTCTTTCATCTGCATCATACTCCTTTCCGGGGCATTCAACTCAGTGAGGAGTCCCCCTTCTCTGCAGGCGGCGGGGTCAAAAACAAATCTGACGCAATGGATGCACCAGAGCCCATTTGCTTACCATAATATTCATCCGATGCTTATTATATTCTCTTTTAGAGTCCTATGTCAACCCTCCTTAAAAAATAGCAAATCTTTTGCAATAAAACACCTGCCAACTGCATTACTATTATAGAAAGGAAAAAACATCCTGTTTTACAGACGGCAGAAAACAACGTACGCTTATTGAAAAGAAAGGAAGGGATTACCATGAAACTGTTTCAGAAAACCTCCGGCATGCGGCTGCTTCTGGCTGCGCTTTTTGCATTCCTCATCTTGACCGGCCTGACGGCATCTCCTGCGAAGGCCGCGGCCATCGACCACACCGACTATGAAGGCAAGGGGAAAATCGAGGTCAATTTCGACACAAAAGTCACCTACAAAGACCTGAAAGTCACAGTCAAAAATGCATCCGGCAAAAAAATGAAGGTCAAAATCGTCGAGAAGGATGACGACGACCTTGAATTTAAAATCAAGAATTACAAAGCAGGCACAAAGTACACCTACACCATCAAGGGTGTATATTCCCGCGGTGCATCCACAACGAAGAAACTCACCGGCAAGATCAAAATCCCGAAAGCTGACGGCGGTCTCCCGCTGAAGGAAGTCGATTACGACGCGAAAGACAAAGAGGTCGAGATCGAATTTGACTGCCGGGTGGAATGGAACAACCCGAAAGTTACCATCACCCGCGGCAGCAAGGACTATGTCCGCGCGATTGAAGACAAAGACAGCGATGGAATTGAAATAAAGGTAAAGAAACTGAAAGCCGGTAAAGTCTATCATTACACCATTACCGGCGTCAGCAAAAAAGGTTCCGGAAAGTGGACGACCGTATCCGGAACGTTCCGCGCATAAATAGCACCGGCCGAAGCGGAACCCGGACCGGCTCTGCCGGCATCTTTCACAGAGACATAAACATACTTGTTTCCGATCCGCACGCGAGCGAAATCATAAAGCGATCTTCACTGCCCCGCAGCCGCATCAGGCCGCGGGGCAGTTTACTCGTTTCCCGAAATATGATATTCTGATTATCAACAGAATGATTTCGCATAATAAGAATCAAAGCCTATGGAGAAATCAAGAGACGGACAGGTCATCCGCACGTTATACAGAGATTCTGTCATCAGCATCATCATAGCAGCTGTTGCAGCCATGTTCGGCATGCTGATTGACGGTATTATTATCAGCAAATTTCTCGGAACAGACAGCATGGCGGCCTACGGGATTGTCACGCCGCTGTTCAGTATCATGACTGCAATCAGCGGTGTATTTGCCACCGGCTCACAGGTCTTCTGCGCGAAGCATCTGGGCGCCGGCAGGGTCGGCCGCGCCCGCGAGGTTTTTTCTGTCTGTATGTATGCGACGTTCCTGATTGCGGTCGGAATCATTGTCGTATTGTATCTGTTCTGCGAACCGATTACCTTCGTCATGGGCGCACGCGGAACGGCAGCCCCGCTGATGCCGCTCTGTAAGGATTATCTCTACGGCATCGCCCCCGGCATCCTTCCGGTTCTGCTGCTGTTTATCTTTAATTCTCTGATGCGCCTGGACGGCGATCCCAACCGGGTCATCTGGGCAGTCGCCGCTATGACGGTTTTCGATATTGCCGGCGATCTGGTCAATGCACTGATCATTCACGGCGGCATGCTCGGCATGGGTATTTCCACGGCGATCAGTTATTACATCGCAATCGCAATTATGCTGATGCATTTCCGGAAAAAGGATATCATTTTCCGTTTTTCCATGAAGGATGTCCATCCGGCGGATCTGGGCGGCATCCTGCAGACCGGTGCCGCTACGGCGGTCGGCAGCGTCTCTACCATGCTGCGCAATCTCATTCTGAATAATATCATGGTGGCCGTCGCAGCAAGCACCGCAGTCGCAGCGCTGTCTGTACGAAACACGCTGAACACGCTTTTTGGTTCCATCATGATGGGGGTTGGCATGACAACCGCCATGATCTCCGGGATCGTTTACGGGGAAGAAGACAAACATTCTGCAGAGCATCTGCTGTCCGTTTCCATACGCTATGCGCTGATCATCGGCGGAATTCAGGCAGCTGCCATCTTCCTCTTTGCGTCACCGCTTGTCGCCCTGTTTTCCAGCGGCAAAGAAGACGCCGAAATTATGACTGTGTATGCGGTTCGTGCCATGCGGTTTTACGCCTTCGGCCTGCCGCTTTACGGGATCAACCAGGTGTTTGTCAATTATCTGCAGGGGATCAGCCGTCTGAAACTGGCAAATATTGTGAGTTTTATTGACAACTTCCTGTATGTAATTGTTCTGTCACTGCTTCTGACGCCCGCCCTTGAGACAGACGGGGTCTGGCTCGCCTATCCCGTCAGCGAAGCGCTTGTTTTCCTTACGGTCTGGATCGCCGCGCGGCGTGAGCGCAAAGCACTTCATAAATCTTCAGCCGGCCTGCTCTTTCTGCCGGACGTATTCGGCGCACCGGATGAAGATATCATGGAAGCGGCTCCGAAAACCACTGCCGAGGTATCTGCGGTCTGTGCAGCACTGGCTGATTTCTGCCGTGCGAGAGGTGCCTCCAAAAAGGAAGCCCTGCTGATCCCGCTCTGTGTGGAAGAGATGGCAAATAACATCATTCAGCACGGGTTTTCCGGTGATACCAAAAAACATGCGCTGGAGCTGCGCGTCATAAAAAAGCCGGACGCATGGGTTATCCGGCTGCGGGATGACTGCATTGCATTTGACCCCGGAAAACGCGCCGGAACAGCCTTCGATCCGCAGGATCCTGCAAAACACATCGGCATCCGCATGATTTACGGTATGGCCAGCGACATCCAGTATGTCAACACCATGCAGCTCAACAACCTGATTATAAAGATATAAAACCAGAAAATATTATTTAAAGAGGTATTTATGAATACATTTGAACAGGCCGTCCAGTTTGCCCTGCAGGCACACGAAGGACAAATACGCAAGACAAAGCCGATTCCGTTTATTCTTCACCCGATGGAGGTGGCGCAGATCGCAAGCACCATGACAGATGACCAGGATGTTCTGGCTGCCGCTGTTCTCCACGATGTCGTTGAAGATACCAGCCGTACCGCCGGGGATATCCTCGATCATTTCGGAGAACGGATCGCGTATCTTGTGGCAATGGAAACAGAAGACAAACGCCGCGAACGTCCTGCATCAGAAACCTGGCGTGTCCGCAAGGAAGAATCCCTTGCCGAACTCAAAAACAGCGGCGACAGGGATGTGCAGATCCTCTGGCTGTCTGACAAGCTCTCCAATCTGCGCTCTTTTTACCGCAGCCGCCTGCAAATCGGCGACAAGATGTGGGAAATGTTCAATAACCCGGATAAATCCGAGCAGCACTGGTACTACAATCAGATTCTGGAGCTGTGCAGCAGCCTGGAGGATTCCTATGCCTACAAAGAATATCAAATGCTGCTCAAAGCAATCTTTCTGGACGGCTCTCTCCATGTGGAATTCATGGAGACCGGATTGGCTTCTGATGAACAGGAATGAACGGGAGTGACCTATGGAACAGGTAAAAGTCGTACGTAAACTTGAAGCGTTGACACTGCAGCTGCTCGGACGCATCGACACAAATAATGCCGCTGAGATTGAATCACAGTGCAACGCGATTCTGGACGAAAACAAAGGCACTTCCCTGACGATAGATGCTTCGGATCTGGAATACATCTCCAGTGCCGGCCTGCGCGTTCTGCTCAAAATCCGCAAACGGCACCCGAATATGCGAATCGTGCAGGTGTCAAGCAAAATCTATGAAATCCTGGATATGACCGGCTTCACAAAAATGCTCCCGGTCGAGCGGGCCTATAAAGAAATCTCGATCGAGGGCTGTGAGAAAATCGGCGAAGGTGCCAACGGCGAAGTTTACCGCATTGATCCGGAGACTGTCGTCAAAACATACCGGAATCCTGATTCTCTCGAGGAAATCCGCCATGAACGGGACGTTGCGCGGGAGGCTTTTATTCTCGGCATTCCGACTGCGATTTCCTATGACATCGTCCGCGTAGACGGCAGTTACGGATCCGTCTTCGAACTGCTCAATGCGACCTCTCTCTCGAAACTGCTCGCACGTTCCGAAGACAATCTGGATTACTGCGTCGACCAGTTTGTAAGCCTCCTCAAACTGATTCATGAAACAGAGGTACCGGAAGGTCTTCTGCCGGATCTCCGTGAGGAAGTGATCAGCTGGATGCCTTCTCTGGAAAATCTGCTTCCGCAGGATGCATACAATAAGATGCTCGCCATGGTCACGGCCATTCCGCAGGATAACCACATGATCCACGGCGATTACCACACGAAAAATATCCTGATGCAGGGAGATGAGGCCCTCCTGATTGATATGGATACGCTTGCAGTCGGCCATCCGATCTATGAATTTGCATTTATGTTCAATGCTTTTCTCGGCTACAACGAACTGACGCCGGAAGGACTGTTCGATTTCCTCGGATTTTCCTATGAACTGTCCGAACGATTCTGGAAAAAGGCGCTCGCACAGTACCTGGGGACGGACGATCCGGCAAAGATTCAGGAAGTGACTGACAAAGCCCGCGTCATCGGCAGTCTTCGTATGATCCGGCGTTTCCTGCGCCGGGACGGTCTGGATAATCCGGACGACCGCAGGTATATTGACCACTGGCTTGCAGCCATGACAGAAATGATTGAAAAATATGATGAACTGACCTTTTAATGCCAGCTGAGATGCGGACATATATCAGGCATCATACATATTAAATAATTTACCCGGAAAGGAATGATTTCATGCCCGCAAAACGCGTCAGTGAAATGTCAGAACTTGAAAAAAGACGATATTCTTTAAGCGCACGGATGTTTCACACCGTTCTCCTGATCTCGGTCATCCTGTTTGCCATATCGGTTGTCGTCAGCTATGTGATGTTTATCGTCACAGTTGAAAAGAATCCCTCTCTGCAGAATCTGTTCGACATGCAGAATACATCACATATTTCTTATCTGCTGCAGTATGCACTGGTTATGCTGCTTGTGACAGTCGTGCTGGCCGTAATTCTGGTACAGCGCCTGAAACGCGATGTCGTCAGACCGATCAACGAACTGGCCGGCGCCGCAGAGAAGTACATGCGGCATGAGTATGACGAGGAAACCGGCGCATCTTATTTCTCGGATCTGGACATCCGGACCGGCGATGAGATCGAAAACTTAAGCGAAACCATGGCAAAGATGGAAACCGACATGAAAGGTTTCCTGGCGAATCTCGCACATGTCACAGCTGAGAAGGAGCGGATCGGCACGGAACTCAATCTGGCAACACAGATCCAGACGAGCATGCTGCCGACATTCTTCCCGCCGTTTCCGGACCGCACGGAATTTGATCTGTTTGCAGATATGAAGCCAGCGAAGGAAGTCGGCGGCGATTTCTACGATTTCTTCCTGTTGGATAAGGATCATCTCGCGCTGGTCATCGCGGATGTTTCCGGGAAAGGCGTTCCGGCCGCGCTTTTTATGATGGCCTCAAAGATTATGATCAATAACCGGGCCATGATGGGCGGAACACCGAAAGATATTCTGAGCTTCGCCAACCGGCAGATCTGCGCAAACAATGCGCTGGATATGTTCATTACCGTCTGGATCGGCATTCTGGAACTTTCCACGGGCACCATTACGGCATCAAGCGCCGGTCACGAATACCCGGTCATCTGCAGGAACGGCGGCAATTTCGAGCTGTTCAAAGACCCGCACGGATTTGTCATCGGCGGCTATGATAATATGAAATACCGCGATTATGAGATCCATCTGAATCCCGGCGACACACTTTTCATTTATACAGACGGCGTAACCGAGGCGACCAATGCAGAAAATGAGCTGTTCGGAACCGAACGGCTGCTGTCCACATTAAATGAGATGCGTACCGGCTCATCCCGTGATATACTGAATCATGTCCATGAAAACATCGGTCGTTTTGTCCTTGATGCGCCACAGTTTGACGATATCACGATGCTCAGTCTTCGCTACAACGGAGGTGGTATTGATATGAAGGAATTCACAGTTCGCGCTGAAGTTGAAAAGCTGGCTGAAGTAAATGACTTTGTCAGCCAGACACTGGAAGCATATGACTGCCCGATGAAGGTACTTATGCAGATCAGTCTCGCTGTCGAAGAAATCTTTGTCAACATCGCAAACTACGCATACGCCGCAGACGGCGGAAATGCCACCATCCGTGCAGGCATCGAAAAAGACACCAACATGGCGGTCATCACCTTTGTCGACCGCGGCAGACCGTACGATCCGACCGCCAAGGAAGATCCGGATGTTACGCTTTCCGCAGACGAACGTGAAATCGGCGGTCTTGGCATATATATGGTGAAAAAGACGATGGACGACGTCAGCTACTCCTACACCAACGGGTGTAATGTGCTGACGCTGAAGAAGAAACTTTAGTAAGTCAACGGGGACGTTTCTCTCTTTATTGCATCGCCGCCCGCGCGTGCGATACATAAATCTCCTGGATCGCCGGATCTTCGCCGAGGCCGTGCAGCACGGCCGTCACTTCATAACCGGCTTTCTCAAGAATGGATTTCCAGGAATCCGGCTCACTTCCGGCCATATCATTGCAGGCGTGATCACCGGCAACAACCATCATCGGCCGGAGCACAATCCGGCGATATCCCTTTTCTTTGATTTTCTCCATGACATCTTCGATCGTCGGCGACGCCTCCACTGTCGCAATATAATAATCTGCGAGGCCGCCGTCTGCAAATGTCCGCTGCATGGTCTCGTAGACGGTGTTGGCATTCGCTTTCGAGGTGCCGTGCCCCATGAGAATATATGCGGTTGCAGGATCCGGTTCTGCATGCTTTTCGTCTACGCTGATCCCGGATGCACCTTCTGTCTGTACGCCGGTGGTTTCTGCCTGTCTGCCGCTGTTATTCTCCGGAAGATCCCCGCACATTCTGCCCGACCATTCCCGTGTCCCGGCAGCGACTGCTTCTGCAGTGACCCGGAAATCATCTTCCGATGCCAGCAGAGGTTCCGCAGTCATCAGCCGTTCAAACCGGTCCTGATATTGTTCCAGCACCTCCTGCATCTCATCGTACTCAATTCCCTTCATGAAATGCGTCGGCTGTACCAGCAGTTCCCGGATCCCGTCCGATTCCGCCCGCTCCAGAGCCTCTGTCACGGTATCAATCTTCTCGCCGGTCTCCCGGAAAATCTTCTTAATAATAAATCCGGATGTAAAGGCGCGGCGTACTTCCCACGCCGGAAATGCCGCTGCAAGCGCCCGCTCGATTCCGCCGATGGCTGCGTCGCGGCTGTCAGCATAAGAAGTGCCGAAACTGACGGCCAGGATCGCCTTATTTCCATTCTTATTGTTTTCCATTCTGTATGTTCTCCCGTCTTATTCCACTGCGGTCTCTGACCGCACGCAGGCTGCACGATCTATTTTAGCATCTTCCTCTGCACAGTGTTTTATTTTTCCCGGCTGATCACAATTGCCGCAAATACGATTGCACTTCCTGCCAGCATTCGCACCTCCAGCGGTTCGTGCAGAAGCAGCACCCCGAATACAACGCCAAATACTGCCTCCAGCGCAAATACAAGTGACGCGTGTGAAGGCGTCGCATACTTCAGTCCCGCATTCTGGAAAATGTTGGCGACGCCGGAAGCAATCACGCCCAGGAAAATCATCGAAGCCCAGCCTGCTGTTCCGAGTGATATTACCGGCTTCTCCGTGACTGCGGCCATCCCTGTACTCAGTACTGTGCAGACAATCATCTGGATCCAGGAAAGGAGAACAACATTACACGTTTTCGTTGCCGCTTTCATCTGGACATAGCTGACGGCGCAAAGCAGGCCGGCAATCAGGGTCAGGATCTCACCCTTTCCCATGCCGAATCTCTCATTGTTCAGCGAGATCAGCCCCACACCGATCAGAGACAGAATACCGCCTGCGAATTGTCTTTTCAATGGCTTCTGACGGAATGTGATCCATACAACAAAAGGCGTCATGACTACATAGGTTGCTGTCAGAAATGCGCTTTTCCCGGCAGTTGTATATAACATGCCGACCGTCTGGAAAAACTGAACCAGATACAGTACGATTCCGATCAGGATTCCGTCCCGCACAGTTCTGCGGTCCAGATCCCGGATGTTCTTCCACACCAGAATCGTCGTAAATGCCGTCGCCAGAATAAACCGGTATGACAGGAGCCAGTTCGGCCCGACTGCATCCAGCGATCCTTTCGTAACAGCAAAACTTGCGCCCCAGATCAGGGGCGCAAGAAACAGCATCACTTCAGATTTCACTCTTGACATAAATCTCCCTCGCTGCCTGTTCAATCATGTCCTCTGCATCTTCCGGTTTTCCGGTCAATACTGTCTGTTTTCCGTCAAACATTGCACGCAGCGTCAGCTGATCCTTATCATATGCTGCGTGTACACCCAGCGCAGTCGCACAGTCCGCCTTCATGCGGCAGAAGAGCGCCCGCTCTGTCCGGAACCGCTGCATCGCTGCTTCATTGTTGATCTGTCCCAGAATTTCCCTGGTCCGGATATCGTCTTCACGACACTCGAGCGCCAGAATACCCTGGCAGGCCGCGGGAATCATTTCGTCCGGTTTCAATTCACGCACACACAACCCTGTCAGATCCGGCAAGAGCCGTTCCAGACCTGCCTTTGCCAGTATGATCGCATCATACTGTCCTTCCTTAAGTTTATCAAGGCGGGTATTAATATTTCCGCGGATCTCTTTGAATACAGCCTCCGGCAGAAGCTTCTGCAGCTCCGTCACCCGTCGTGCGCTGCCGGATCCGATTACTTTGAGATCTGTCTCCTGTCTGCCTTCCGGCCAGATCAGACAGTCCGCTGCACTCGCCGCATCCGGCACGCAGACAATTGCCAGCCCCTCTGCAAGCTGATACGGCAGATCCTTTCCGCAGTGTACTGCAACATCTGCACGTCCGTCGAGCAGTGCCCTTTCTACTTCCCGCACAAAAAGGCCGTCTCCGCCGATCTCCTTCAGAGCCCGGACGCGGTCTTTATCTCCCTTCGTCTTCACAACGAGGAATTCCGTCTCAATCCCACATCCTGCCAGCAGTCCCTGTACCAGCTCCACCTGTGCTCGGGAAAGAAGGCTCCCCCTCGCCGCCAGAACTAATTGATTCTTATTGATCTCGCTCATATCCTCATACCTGCTGCATCAAAATGATCATTCCACGTGCTGCAGAAATGCCATGTCATCTTTGTTCCCGTCTGTCAGCATCAGATGCAGGTCTCTGATAAACTGTCCGATGCTGTCGGTTGCCTGGTACAGGTTTTTGTCCGTCGTCCAGACCTGACCGTCCTGCACGGCTTTAAACTCACTGAACAGCTCGGATTTTGCCAGCAGATCCTGCATGCTCTTCAAAGGTGCGTCAATGGATGCGTTGTAGATCAGATAGTCTGCGTCAGAGGCGGTCGCATAGAACTCCTCCATAGAAAGATTCACCGCCGCAGAACTGCCGGCTGCTGCCTCCAGATCACTGAAAATGTACTGTCCTCCGGCAATCTCGATCATACGGGGGATGTAGTCCTCCGCGCTTCTGACAACCGCCGTTCCGTCCTGACTGATGTAAAAAAATGCGGCTGTCTTTCCGGTGTTTTCCAGGCCTTCCAGATCAGCAACTGCTTCCTTCTGTTCTGCAAACTGTTCTTCCGCCGCTTCTTCCCTGCCAAACAGCGCGCCGTACAATTTTACCCATTCTGCACGCCCGAGCGGATGATCCTCATAGCTGGAATGATCGGTCAGTACCGGAATGTCAAGTTCCTCCAGCTTTTCCTTCACGTCCGGCGTGTGGTCGATCATCGTCGATTCAATTGCCAGCGTGCATCCTTCCTGTATGAGCAGTTCATAATCCGGTTCACTGTATTTTCCGGCGTAGATCATTTCCCCTGATTCCAGCGCTTTCTTCGGCGCATCCAGATACCAGCCGTCGGCATCGGTTCCCGTGAGGCGTACGGCATCCATCGCGTCAATGGAATTCACCAGCGCCATCACGGCCGTCGCAGCCATGTACACCTTCTGCACCGGCTTCCGCAGAAGCATGATCCGCTCTCCGTCTGCCAGCGTTCCGAAAACCGCGTCCGCCCCGTCCGCTGCTTTTCCGGATGCGTCTGCTGCCGCAACCCCTTCCGGCAGATCCTTTCCTTCCGGAATCAGCAGGCAGCGCGTATCCCCATGGATATCCAGCAGTTTATAACCATCTGCGTAATAATAGACATCAAAACATTCCGCGTAGTCCGTCTCCATCGCATGATCAAAGGTAAGCCCCTCAATTTCGGCAGGGCCGCGCTCAGTCTTCATCGCATCTGCAGATCCGCCGGCATCTTCTTCCGTGCTGCCGGCCGCACCGGCCTCTTCATTTCCCGCTGTACCTGATCCGCTCTCCGCGTCTTCCGAACCGACACAAATCGTGTAAGTGACCTCATGCGGCTGTGACATCGCCGTTGTCAGGCCCGAAATCTCCATCATTTTATCAAGAATGACGGGGATTTCCGCAAAGGATGTGCCATTTTCATGTTGTGCCGGATATTCTTTGCCGTCAACCTTCAGCCAGGAATAATGCTCACTGTCAATCACGATCGTCGCGTAAGCCTGATCTCCCTCCATCCGGACCTGCGGGCAGGTCATTTCAATCTTGCCGCTGCCGCCGGACCACTCGAAGGATCCCGGGACAAAAATCCCGTCTCCGTTTCCGGATGCAGCAGCCTCACTGCCGCCGGATCCTTCCGGGGCATTGCTGTCACCGCCGGATCCTGCGGACACACTTCCGGCGTCAGATCCGCCGGCCGGCCCGCATCCCGCTGCAGCCAGACAGATCACCGCGAGAATAATCGCCAGCCATTTTTTAAATTTGCTCTTTTTGATGTCTGTTTTATTCATGTCTTTCTACTGCCATTTTCTGTTTCTGCAATCTGTATCTGATAGCATTTTCTGTTTCTGTCATCGTTTTCCGTATATGTTTATGTTCTGCAAAAAAGTCCCCTCACGCCCGCTGACTGCGCAGATTCTGCATCATCGGAATCATTCTCCTCGCCACCAGCGATGCCAGTACACAGAGGATAAAGTCCGGTACAACCGTGCTGAGGAACCAGACGGTAATCAGCTCTCTGAAACCAATGGTCGCTCCATTTGTCAGCACATAATTGAACATGATGAAATAATAGACAAGGCCGCAGAGATAATACGCCATCTCACCGATAAATGCCGCAAAAAGGAGCCGCGGATACGTCTTCTTTTTCATGATTTTTGTGATTGCGCCTGTCACAAGTGCTGCCGCCGCGAATCCAATCAGAAAACCAAATGTCGGTTTCATTACATAAGCAAAACCTCCGCCGTGTGCAAAGATCGGCAGACCGCAGAGTCCCAGCAGCAAATACGCCAGAACACTCAGGAATCCGAGCCTCCCGCCCAGCAGGAATCCCGCCAGCAGCGCAAAGAAAAACTGCAGTGAAAACGTTACCTGAAAGACGCCCAGCGGAATCATAATTTTAATAAATGCACCTACTGCCATAAGTGCGACAAATAATCCGCCAAAAACAATATCGCTGGTTGTAATCCGTTTACTGACACTCGCCTGTGCTGTCATTTTGATACCTCCTGTATGACTTCATACTTCTTCATGCTTTTTCAGCTGCGCTTCCAGCTGCTCCCGCACTGCACGGGATTTTGCGGGATTTCCGCTGCTTCCGATTCCGATCACGACGCCATCCTGCTCCAGTACTGCCGGGAAATAGAAATCACATAGTTTCCGGTCACTGGCAACATTACAAATGATTCCCTGCTCCCGGCACCGGGCCGCAATCTTCTCATTTAGCTGTGCGTCATCGGTAGCGATAATCGCAAGATCCGTTTCATTCAGATCTTCCATCCTGAATTTCCGGCATATACAGGTGACCTGCAGCTGCTCAAAGCCCTGCAGAAACGCAGGTGCAACCACTCGAATCTTCTCACAAAACCGCACCAGTGTTCCGGTCTTGCGAAGTGCTACTTTCCCGCCGCCGACAACCAGAATCTCTTTGTCCTGCAAATTGATAAACATCGGAAAATACAGGCAGTTCTCTTTCGATTCCATTTAGTTTCCCCCGTGCATCTCCAGAATCAGCTTCTCAAGACTTTCTATTTTCGCCTGTTCCGCGACAAAGACCTGCATGCCTGCTTTCTCAGCCGCCGCAGCCGTCTGCTTCCCGATGCATGCCGCGCGCACACCGCGCAGATCTGTTTCCCCCAGCGTCTGCACGAAAGATCTGACCATTGAAGCACTGGTAAATACTGCCGTGGTGATTTCCCCTCTCTGCACCAGCTCCTTCAGATCCAGGATTCCCGACTTCAGCGGAACGGTCTCATACAGCGGCAGATCTTCCACCGCAAATTCTTTCAGCTGTTCTGTCAGCTCCGGATTTCCCTCTTTCGCGCGCGGAATCAGGATCCGAAGATTATTGGTTCCGGCAGAATTGTCTCCGAAGCACGTCTGCTGCTCCGTCTGACACTTTCCGTTCTGTTTGAACTGCTGCTTCAAATATGCACAAAGTTCCCTGCCGAGATCTTCTCCGGTATAATGCTCCGGCATAAAATCTGCAATAAATCCATGCTTCTCGAGTTCTCTTCTGCTTCCCTCACCGATGACTGCAATCCGGCAGTGCATCAGCGAACGCAGATCCTGCCTGTGCGCAGTCAGCGCTTCAAAGAACAGCCGCACACCGGACGGACTCGTAAATACAAGCCATGCATAGCTGTCCAGAGAAGCAAGCGCCGCATCCAGCTGCGGATTCGGATCGAGCAGCCTTGTCTCAATCAGCGGTACTTCCAGCACTTCTGCGCCCTTCTCCCGCAGACGTCCGGCAAATTCGCGGATCAGATGCCGCGGACGCATCAGCAGAATCTTCTCCCCTGCCAGCGGACGCTGCTCTGCCCACGCAAAAACCTCCGAAAGACCGCAGACCTCGCCGACTACGATGATCGCCGGCATTCCAATTTGTGCCTTCTCACTTTCCTCCGGAAGTGTCTGGACCGTAGCGACCACACGCCGCTGCGCGGCGGTTGTTCCCCGCTCCAGCACAGCGGCCGGCGTTTCCGGCGGCAAGCCGGCATCCATCAGGCCGGCACAGATCTCCGGCAGTGCGCGGACGCCCATCAGAAATACAAACGTTCCGCCCATCTCAACCAGGGCTTTGTAATTGATGGGATCTGTTTTCCCCGCGCGCCGGTGCGCTGTGATGATGTGCACGGACGAAGCCCAGTCACGGTGTGTCACCGGAATTCCGCTATAAGCCGGCACCGCAATTGCCGAGGTGACGCCCGGTATTACTTCAAATGCAACATCATTTTCTGCCAGCAGCTCCAGCTCCTCCCCGCCTCTGCCGAACAGAAACGGGTCGCCGCCCTTCAGCCTGACAACACGTCTGCCGTCAAGCGCTTCCCGCAGGAGCAGCTCATTTGTCTCCTCCTGCGGCAGAAGATGATTTCCCGCGCGCTTTCCGACTGCAATTTTCCGGCAGTCATCCGGTATCAGTGACAAAATTGCATCGCCCACAAGACTGTCATAAAGAACAACCTCCGCCGTCTGCAGCACATCATACGCCCTGCGCGTCAGCAGCCCGGCATCCCCCGGACCGGCACCGATTAAATAAACCTTTCCCTTTTCCATATAAATTCCCCGTTTACTGACACATTTCCGGCGCAGCAGTCATTCATGATGCCCGTTCTGTCCGCCGGAAGGCCACACTGCGCACATTGATAACTTTATGCGCTGTTATTACAGATTCTTCTTCTTATAAATAAATCCAAACGAAATCAGCGAAAATATCACGAGATAAATCAGCTGAATCAGGTAGCCGTAAATGCCCGGATTCTCCCCGACAGAAATGCTCCGGATCGTCCGGCTCGCCTGCGAGAGCGGCATGGCCGCCACGATCTGCCGGAATCCGCCCGGCATCTGATCCGTTGAGAAAAACGTATTGCACAGAAACGACATCGGCATAATGATATATGACGTATAGCGCGGCGCATCCGAGTAACTCTTCGCCAGAAAGGAAAGCACCAGCGCGATGGTCGAGAACACCGTTCCGTTCAGAAACATCATGGCAAACGACCAGCCGTTATAGATCAGATTCGTCTGAATCGGCAGCGTAAGCAGCAGAATGACACATCCCGCATACATCCCGCGCAGACTTCCGCCGATAATCTGCCCGACAATAAACTGCCACAGCGGTGTCGGCGAGACCATGACCTGATCAAGCGCCTTCTCATACAGCCGCTGCACACTCATATTCTGCGCCACAGCACTGAAACTTCCGGTCATCGTTGACATCGCGACAATGCCGGGAATCAGAAACTGCAGATACGGCTCTCCGTGCGAAGTCGTCTGAATGCCAAATCCGAAAATAATCAGATACATCAGCGGAGAGATCATGGCAGCCAGCGTGATCTTATAAAAATCCCGCTTAAATTCAGTCCACTTTTCCCAGAGGACAGTTACAATTCCCATATACATTCCTTCCGTAAATCGGGGTTTGTCGGGGCGATTGTTTCATAAAAGTTCGCGTCCGTTCGCAGGATACAATTTCCACGCAGCTCAGATGGGATTCGCTGCTTAGGAAATGTATCCTGCTCCGGACGCTTACTGTATCGCACGCGAACCCGACAAACCCCGATTTATAGTCTCCGTCCGACGCGCTCCACAAATACATCCTCAAGCGTTGTGCGGCGCAGCGAAGCATGCCCGCCTGCCTGCGACAGATATGCAATCGCCTCTTCGCGGGTGTGAAAATAACTGCTGTGCAGCATTTCCTCGGACGGCTCATCCACCGCAAATGCTCCCAGTTCGGTGATCAGATTGTCCGGTGTATCAATCTGCTCCAGCTTTCCCTGATTCATCAGCGCAACCCTTCCGCAAAGCGCCTGCGCCTCATCAATAAAATGCGTTGTCAGAACAATCGTCATGTTCTGGCTGTTCAGCTGCCGCAGCAGATTCCACATCTGGCGCCGTGAAACCGCATCCATACCCGCAGTCGGCTCATCGAGCAGCATAATCTCCGGCTCCGTCATCAGTGCGCGGCAGATCATAACCTTGCGTTTCATGCCGCCTGAAAGATGCCGCACAATCCGTTTGCGAAACTGCAGAAGCCCGGCAAATTCCAGCAGCTCTTCGGTCTTCTGCCGAATCACCTTTTTCGGCAGGAAATACAGCCGGCCCTGGTATTCCATCACTTCATCGATCGTCATATCCTGCCGCATGGAAAATTCCTGCGTGATCACGGACAGCTTCTGTTTCTCCCTGGAAGACTTCCGGGTCAGTACCGTCCCGTCGATACTGACAGATCCTTCCGTCGGCAAAAGCACCGTGGACATCATGCTGATCGTCGTCGTCTTGCCGGCGCCATTCGGACCGAGCAGTCCGAAAAACTCCCCCGTCTCAATCCGCAGATCAATATGATCCACCGCCGTAAAATTTCCAAATTTCTTCGTGAGATTCTGAAGTTCAATCATTTGTTTCTATCATTATCTTTCGAGGAGATGGATCATTGTCTCCTGCGAATTCCACCTGAGCAAGGAGACAATGATCCATCTCCTTCTTCACAAAAAATCTGTCACTTCTCTTTCGCAATAATCAATGAGAAATAACCTGCATCATCCGGCATCTCATCCACACTGCGGTAAATCTTCTCATCCGGCATGCTGCAGTTCTCCACGACCTGCACGTCACGGCCGCTCTCCCGGAGCCGCTCTTTGATTTCTTTCATATGACTTGCCGATTTCATCAATACATACTGTCCCGGCTGATCCATCCTGACGTCTGTCTTGTGCGCCGCCGGAATCACATGCAGCTGTTCGTTCCACTCCATGAGCGGGATATTCAGCCTTGCCGCCGCCGCGCAGAAAGAAGGAATTCCGTTCACCAGCTCTGTCTGATAACCATCTTCTTCCAGTATTTTCTGCAGATAAGTAAAGGTGCAGTAAACCGTTGAATCACCCAGAGTCAGATAAACAACATTTTCACCCTTTTCCAGGTACGCTGCGATCTGCTGCGCGCCGGCTCTGTGCGCTTCCTGCTGTTTTTTCCGGTCCATGACCATCGGCATGTCGATCGCAACCAGTTCCTTATCCGCAAGCTCCGGAACCGCCTGCACGGCAATCTGATAAGCCACCGCTTTTACCGGATCCTGCCCGGGCACAGCAATTACGCGGTTCTCCCGGATCAGGCGGCATGCCTTTAATGTCATCAGTTCCGGATCTCCCGGTCCTACACCAACACCATATGCAATCCCCTTCATCTGTACATTCCTCCTCAAAGAATTTATCACTCAAAAGCGCCCGTCAGGCACCGGTTCTTCTTCGCTTAACAAAATAATTGACAATGCCGCCGGCAGCCATGATGATCAAAGCAGATATCAGTACCTTCTTTGCCGCTTCCTGCGGAATCTGGCTTTTACTTCCGATCGTATCCTCATAAAATGTCAGCACATAGTCGATGGCAACCGGATCTCCCATCGCGGTCGTATCCGCCACAACTTCCATCGGTTCATCAAGTGCTGTGACCGGAATTATAAATGTAGAATTACCGCCGTCCGTTGTCTGATTCAGGTACTTCCGGCCATTCACAATCATGTAGTCGTAATAAGTACTGCTCCACAGAAGTTTTGCAAATGCCTTCCCATCCTGTACGATCAGCCAGGTCGGTGAACTGATGCTCGCCCGGCCGCTGCCGCCGGTCATCGTAACCTCGATCGCATACGTGCCGTCGGCCAGGTCAAGCGGTACCGCCTCCGGGATCGCACGCATCGTCTCCGCATCCATCATTTCGATCAGACTATCTTCCGTATCTGTGGATCCCGCGGCAGATGATGCTGTCGTTTCTGCCGCTTCGCCCGTGTTGCCTGCTCCGCCGCTATTTGACTGCGAATTTCCACTTCCCGTGGTTCCGGATGACGCTGAGACTGCACTTTTATTCTTTCCTGCTGTGTCTGTCCCGACGCCCTGCGCCGCCGCTTCTGCCGCGTAAAATGTCTCCCGCGCATCCTTTACCTGATCCGCGTGCTCCGGGTCCGCCGCATATGCGTCCAGCGCTTCTTCCAGCAGATCATAATCCGGCACATTTACGGAAAGTGCCTCCTCCGGCAGCGAGGATGCATCAACCAGAAGCGCACGGTCATACCACTTCTTTTTCTTTTTGCTGAATGCCGCGCATGGAAACGCCTGATTCAAAGCGGGAACCTCCAGGGTAAATGCCGTCCCTGTATCCGTCTTCTCCAGCGCAATGAAATCCGACTGCTCTGCCTTTGCCGCCGCAATGCCCATTCCCGGATACACATATTCATATGCCGTACTGTCCATCTCAACTGCAAGCTGCATCGCGCCACCGGAAACCTGCAATTCTGCCGAAGTGATCCGGAAATACTTTGAACTCGACCGCACCTCCACCGGATAGGTTCCATCAGCAACACAGTTGCCATCGACAGGTGTCATCCCGTAAACTGTAACCTTGTCCGCCTCGAATTTCCCCTGCTTCGCTGCAGCCTTATCATAGCCTTCCGCCGCAAGGACCGCTGTATTCCCGACAATAAGAACACCCAGAATGAACCAGATGAAAAACACACTGACCCGTGCGGCAATCTTTAATTTTCCTGTCTGCCTGTTTTTCTTCAGCATGTATCTTTCCGTTCAATTCCTTCTGTTTTATTCTTTTCCGAAGGCCCAAAATCTTTCGCATATATTTGCGGTTCCATTCATGACCATTGAAACAACTATATCATACTGTATGTTAAGTTCACAGCTTATTTTTTTGCCGGAACCTTCACATTTTTTGCATCAGATAAATCGCCGGCTGCAAACCCGCATTAAAACATGAAACCGCTGTATAACTGCAGCGGTTTCCTCTCTGGTTTTATTCTTCTGTATATGGCTCCGGATTTGATACGCTGACCTTATGATCATACCATTTTCCCTTGGTTCCGATCAGTGCACAGTCAAATTCTTCATCCAGCACCGGAACAGGGATGTCGAACCCATAAACCTTCTCTGTCATGCCGTCGCTGTAAGTCACCTCATCTTCTGTCGGCTCCAGCAGCTCTGCGCCATCCTTCTGCGCATCTTCCGCCAGACCCGGATACAGGTTGACAATGCTCTTGGATACCAGAGAAACATGGATCGTCATTTTTCCGTCCGCGACGGTCAGAATTCCTTTTCCGTCATTTGCTTCATTGACATGAAACATGGTGCTGTCCGTTGTAAATTCGGCAAGATAAGTGCCATCTTCAATTGCTGCTGTCCCGTTTTCTGCTGCTTCAGATACTGCCGCTGTGTCTTCCTCCGCCGCTTCAGACGCAGATGCCGCACCGGCCGTCTCTTCTGTCTCAGACGCAGATACGGATTCTGTCGTCTCTTCCTTCGCTTCAGGAGCTGCTGACGACACCGCACTTGGGGCACTCTCTGCCGCTGAACTTCCTGCTCCGCAGCCGGTCAGCATACCTGCTGTCATTACAACTGCCAGCAGCACTGCTGCCACTCTGTTTTTCATGATGTTTCCTCCAAACTGCAAGGACTTCCTGCTTCGCACATATGCTCTCCCGGAACCTGGGATCGCATTGATACAACGCAAGGGCTGCCGCACCGATTTTGTGCTGCAGCCCTTCCTGTTCAATTTACAACCGCTTCATCGCTGAAACAAGTCTTCTATTTCTGTCTGATAAATTATTCAGCGTCGATCGCTGCCTGTGTATGTGCAACGTACAGCTGCTCAACAGCATCGATGCGGCCGAGGCCTGCGATCTGTGTATCGATCTTCTCGAAAGAACCGTCAGCTGTGAACTGAGCAAGCCATGACTCCTCATCTTCCGGATCAGCCATATCGTTGTTAGCGTGGTCGCCTGCAACAACCATCAGCGGGCGAAGAACAACGTTCTTGTAGCCAGCAGCTTTAACGTTCTCGATAATTGCTGCGCACTCTGTGCCTTCCGGCTCGCCTTCAACGGTGCCGATGAAGACATTGTCATAGCCGAGGTCATCCATCTGTGCCTGCATCTGGCTGTAGGTTACATTAGCAACATGAGCGGTTCCGTGACCGATGAATACGAATGCTGTGCCGTCTTCTTTTGCAGCATCCAGAGAATCAAATCCTGCTTCTGCAACAGCTTCAGCTGTAACAGCCTCAGCAACTGCCTTCTTGTCATCGTTGATGACGGTTGCATCTTCACCAACTTCGCCCAGAAGCGGCTCAGCAACTGCAACGCTCTCGAACTGATCCTGATATCCCTCAAGAACACCAACCAGCTCATCATACTCGGCGCCGTGCATCAGATGGGTCGGCTGAACAACGAGGTTCTTAACGCCATTGTCAACTGCACGCTGCAGCGCCTGATCAACGTTGTCGATCTTCTCACCGTCTCTTGCCTGTACGTGGTTGATGATGATCTGTGCAGTAAATGCACGTCTGACTGCCCAGTCCGGGAATGCTTCCTGCAGGGTATCCTCAATGCCCTTGATGTCAGTTGCGCGGCTCTCGTTAAAGGAAGTACCGAAGCTGACAACCAGGATCTCGTTCTCGCCGATCTCGTCTGCGTTGCGCGGATCATCTGCAGAAGCGTCACCGGTATCTCTTCCAAAGTAATCCGGATCAGCAAATTCGCCTTCAACCAGTTCCTTCTGTGCATCGGTCAGTGCATCCCAGCCTGCTTTTGCTGCGTCGATCTGTGCGTCGGTCTCATCGGTTCTTTCCTGCACATAGATTGCATCGATCAGAGCTGCAACCTCGTCAGCCTTTGCCTGATCATCGCCGCCCTCTTCTGCTGCCTCGGACTCTGCCTCAGCTGCCTCAGATTCTGCTGCTTCGGAAACAGCTTCCTCTGCCTCAGATGCTGCACTGCTCGCCGCCTCAGAAACGGCTTCTTCCGCCTCAGATGCTGCACTTGCAGCACTGCTTGCAGAGCTGCTGCCTGAACCACAGCCAGCCAGCATAGCTGTACTGAGAACTGCTGCCATCAATACTGCTACTACTCTCTTTTTCATGTTGCTTTTCCTCCTTCAAACTAGAAAAATGAAAAATAATTTATGCTGAAATTGTGTCTGAATAAACTATCCTCACAATTCAGTAGCAAAAAAACCTGCTCTTCCAAAAGAAAAGCAGGCACACGCACAAAACAAACCACGGCTCTCGCCATGGCACCCTGTGTCATCTGCTTTCTCCGGAAGCATATCCACGCATCTCCAGCAGGTTTCCTGACTTGCAGATCAACACCTTGCCGCGCCTTCTCATACACGCTTACAGCTTCTTTCATTTACCACCCGTTAATACCCAGACGCTCAAACTGTCTGGTTCATCAACAACGGCGGTCCGCTGCTTCTTTGTACAATGGCATTTTGCGGAAGATTCCCTGCTTACAGTGACCGGATCGTTCAGGACTTTCACCTGATTCCCTTTTACCCCGCCGCCATCGTCTGACGGCCGGCACTGAAGATTAAATTTATATGAAATTATTTAGAATGACTCACCGTTCATAATACGCGCGGGTGTAATTTCTGTCAATGAAAATATTTGCTGTATACTTTCACAAACTTGCGGGAATTTCCCTTCCCTGGTGAACTTCACACGAAGTCGCGAGAATGCGCCGGTTATTTTTCAAACGGGATCCCCATAGTGATTCCACCGGCATTACCGATAATCGTATTTTGCAACAGACCGGTCAATTTCTGCAAAATCCACCGCACAGCATCCCTCTGAAATGCCGAACGGAATCTTGTCCTGAAAAGAATATTCCTGAACAGACTTTTCGTTTTCGAAATCATACACCAGGACGACTCTGTTCTCCGGATCAATCACCCAGTACTCCCTCACGCCGGCATTTTTGTATTTATACAGCTTTCGGATCAGATCGTGCGCACGGTTCGACGGCGACAGCACCTCTGCCACAAAGGCGGGTGCGCCCTGATGTGCGTGTTCCCCCGGTTCTGTCATCTCGCATACAACAAAGAGATCCGGCTGCACCATTGTCCAGATATCCCGGTCGAGCTGTACGTCGCTCGGTGCGAAAAACACCTCGCATCCCTTATGATGCGCTTCGATGCAGTCAATCATCTGACGATACATCAAGCCGATAATCCGCTGATGTGTCCGCGTGGCTGATGCCATATCATAGATCACGCCGTCAATCAGCTCCACACGCCGCTCATCCGGGATCGCATAATAATCTTCAATCGTATACGGACCTTTTTCCGGAAGATTGTATGCCTCCAGGGGTTCCCGCACGATACCGGCCCTGCGATATAATTTCTCAAGCTGCTCATTGTAAAATTTGTCCATCTTAAACCTCCAGTTTATTTCGATTTGATGTTATTCTCTTATAGATTTAATTCATCGATCGCTTCGCTGATTTTTGCAAAATCTATCCTACACTTCCCCTCTGACAGCAGGATCGGGATCTGCGCGGAAAACGGATACATCGCGGGCACATCCGAATGGTCAAAATCATACACGAACACCTGCCGGCTGTCCGGATCCACAATCCAGTATTCCCGCACCCCGGAAGTCTTGTATTTCTGCCGTTTCAGCCACAGATCTCTTCTGCGCGTAGTCCTTGAGAGGACCTCCATGACAAACTCCGGCGCACCCTTGCATAATTGCCGCGTTAACATTTCTCTATTACATATGATAATTAAATCGGGCTGTACAATCGTGTCATTTTCCCCGTCAGCCTGCAGCTGTACATCGCAGGGCGAGGGAAAAACCCGGCAGGATGTTTTACGGTTCCTGATACACGACTTAATCTGCGTAAGAACCTCTGCGATAATCAGCTGATGAATATAATCCGGCGCTGCCATATCATAAATCACGCCGTCGATCAGCTCTACCCTCCGCTCATCCGGGATCGCATAATAATCTTCAATCGTATACGGTCCTTTTTCCGGAAGATTGTATGCCTCCACAGGGTCGCAGACAATCCCCGCCTTCCTGTAAATCTCTTCCAGCTTTCTGATGTTGTCCTGCTCACTCATAAAACCGCCTTACCTTTCCACTGGTCTTTGCAAAATCAATCGTGCATGCTCCTGCAGAGATCCCGATCGGAATCACATCTTCAAAAGAATATTCCCTTCTTCCGGCTTCCTTACCGGCTGCTTTGTCAAAATCCCTGCCCGCTGCAAAATCAAATACGATCACCTTCCGTTTTTCCGGATCCACAATCCAGTACTCCTTCACCCCGGCATCTCTGTACTTCCTGTACTTGCGGATCATATCATGTGACCGGCTGGACGGAGACAAAATTTCCACGACAAAATCCGGCGCACCCTGAAAAGCACGCTGTTTCGAATCCTGCAATTCACAGATCACATACAGATCGGGCTGCACCATCGTATAGATATCACGATCGAGCTGAACATCCGACGGTGCCAGATAGACCTCACACGCCCGTCCGCTTTTCTCAATGCAGTTATAAATCTGAAGATGCAGCTGCCCGAGCAGCTGCTGATGGAGCGGCAATGCCGATGCCTTATTATAGAAGTATCCGTCAATCAGCTCCACTCTTACGTCTTCGGGGAGCTTTATATAGTCATCCACCGTGTACGGCCCGATTCCCTCATTTCCATATGCAGCCATAGGATCGCGAATCAGATCCGGCTG
>JAFUCM010000088.1 GCA_017459675.1 Eubacterium sp. | reverse complement strand
GAGCCGTATTTTAACCGCTATCAGAACGGCGTTCCGGTTGCACAGCTGGCAGACCTTGTGCTGGAGCAGTGTGGAACCTACCGCGCGCGCTGCAGCATGCCTGAAAATTTCTTTGCAAACTATCCGGATGTCCGCGACCGCATTTACTGTAAGCTGGTGAATTACACAAAAAACAGAGAGCTGCTGTGTCAGGTTCCGCATCTGCGCTGGCTGGATCTCGCGCTGGTATGTTATTACATCGTAAAGCCTGAAATTATTCAGGATGCGTCGATCCTGATCCGGGAGGAGCATCTGCGCTGCTGGAAGATCAGCGGAGAGAAGCTGATGCAGAACGCCTGGGACCTCACAGCGAAACAGATGAAGCCAGTATTCCGTCCCCTGAGCAGCGTCCTGAAGGAAATGCATGTCGAGTTCATTCCGGAAGATGATCTGGATGCGCAGGAAAGGGGTGAGCTGTTCATGCTGACCAATGAGATCAAAACCTACGGCGCGGTGCTCATCGTTGATCCGGACAGACAGAAGCAGATCTCAAAAAGACTGCACGGAAGCTACTACGTGCTGCCCAGCAGTGTGCACGAGTGCCTGATCCTTCCCGCAGATGGGACAGAGGAGGAATCCATGCTCATCACGATGATCCGGGAGATCAACCGCACACAGGTCGCACCGCAGGAAGTTCTTTCGGATAACCTGTATTACTATGATGCGCTGCAGGAGAAAATGTTCGTGCGTGACGGAAAGAAGAATTGACGCGCAAACAGTTTCGGGAACTTCCGCCTGGAAGCCGCCCGGGTGCATCGTGCAGCCCGCACGCAATCAGAGATCGCGATTGAAAGCGGGCGCAGGAACACCTTGTTAAACAAATAAATACCGGAAACTTGACACATTTTCCCACTTGTGCTAACATTTGCATGTTGCAGATGAGGCATCCGAGAGAGATCTGCACATGCGTCTGTAGCTCAGTGGATAGAGCAACGGTTTCCGGTACCGTGTGTCGGGGGTTCGATTCCCTCCAGGCGTGCGCGTTTTTTGGCCAAAAACCCTTGATTTTACTGGGTTTTTGGCTTTTCTTTTTTTTAAAAATTTGAGAACCCTTGAGAACCCTGCGATTATGTTAATAAAATTTGGCGCGTTTCCTCAACAAATCAGGAAAATAGCGTTATTTATTAGGCTGGTGACTAATTGAATTATCTGTCTTAAAGGTTCTTTCCAAAAGCTGTCGGCTTTCATTGATCGGTGTAGTAGAGTGATAGTAACTCTGCTGCGTGGTACGTACATCTGTGTGTCCTACCCAACGTCTTATTGTATCCCAGTCAATCCCAGAATCGTGAAGCATGGAAACGTAGGTTGCTCTTGCTTTGTGTGGGCTCCGAAATGGAATACCAGCGCGTCTGCAATAGGTTTTAAAGGCTTCTTCCACAACGTAGTAATAATTCTCTTACCGTTTTCTACGAAAATCCATTCGCTGTCAATTTCATTTTCATTGTAATAAGCTATTAAATTGTCTAGGAGATTGACAGCGGTTTCTACAAGCGGGACATCACGATAACCGATAGAACCGCGTTTTCCCTTGGTGCGTTCTTCAATACGATACTTTTGCGATCCCGTGCTGCGAAAATCGTCAGACGGCTCTCCGTAATAGAGTTCATGACGTCTGATGCGTATCTGCATGGATCTCCAATCAATGTCACCCCATTTTAAGGCAACCGTCTCGCCGATTCTCAACCCGAGAACGCAAGTGAGAATCACCTCCGCAGGTCGAACGTCAGTTTTTTTATCAAGCGATTCGCGGCAGGACCCCGTGACTTTATGGATCTCATCCTGATAGAACACAAGCTTTTCCGTGTCTTTTATCTCAGGCTCTTATAATAATGCCTTCAGACGTCTTCGATTCAACTGCTGAAACGGATCATAGTGGATATATTTCTTTTCAATCGCCCATTCGATAAACTGATGAAATACTTCGGAAAAATTAGAAAAGGCTTTTTGCGTAAGTTCGTATTCCTTTATCATGTGCTCAAAAAATCTGTACATCCTCAGTTTTCAGCTGATGCAGATTTATATGGGCAAATTCAGTATTATGATAGAATCGTCTATAATCGCTTATAAGGCGTTTTACTGTATTGCCCTTAACGAAATAGCCTTGTCCTTCATAAAGGCCGGCCAGAGGCCATAAAACGTCATAGAAAGCATCAGCGATTAAGAAAAGTTTGATTTGGGTACAATTGGGCAGTTACTATTTTCAAAATAAGAATTGTGACCGTAAAACTAGCTGAATACAGCAAATCAGTTGAGGAAGCAGCAACAAAAGCAGCTTATATTTGATCGGCAGATCAAATATAGATCGATATAGCGATAGATCAACAGATCGACAGATTAATAGATCAATAAGAAGCAAGGCTGTGAAGGAAAGAATAATATTATATCATTCTCTCTAAAATCCTTTCCGAAGGTATATCCATCTACTGAAGAGACAGAAAAAGATCCATTTCGCCATCTTCAGAGAAAACAAGAAAACCGTCCCTATGCCCTCACCGTGTCACCTCACGCGCGTATAAGCTCAGCGGCATGCTGTGAGTATGCGCGGAACTGCTCATCTGTGAGCCGTGAGTCGGTCACGATCCGGCTCACATCATCAAGAGTCGCGAAGGAGAGCAGTGATCGTTTGTCAAATTTCCCGGAATGCGCGACTACGGTGACCTGGCTGGATTGTCCGAGCAGGCGTTCATCAATGTGAGCGGTGTTGAAGTCCATGACCATCAGTCCGCTGTCCTGGCTGATTCCGTCGACGCCGATGATGGCATGGTCGAAATACAGATTCTGCAGGAAGCGTTCTGTCAGGTGGCCTACAAAATCCTGGCGCTCGGAGCGGTATCCGCCGCCGATCAGGCTGACTTGCGTCACGGGTGCGAGTACGTAGAGGTTGTTCAGCGAGTTGGTAAAGACGGTGATGTTTTTACAAAGATGATTTTGGATGCGGTCAGCAAGACAAAGAGCGCACTGGTAAACAGTGGTACCGGATTCCAGAAAAACACTTTGATTGTCATGAATGGAGCGGCAGACGGCTTCTGCTATTCTGATCTTTTCGCTTGCATATTCTACAGAATTGTGTTCAAAAGAATAGTCGGTCTGTGTGTTAGATGACGCGATACGGATACCGCCCCGCACGCGTATGACAGAACCATCGGCTTCCAGAGAGGCACACATTCGGCGGATGGTCGCCGGAGAGAGCTGAAAAATGTCCTGAAGTTCCTGCAGTGACAGCTTTCCGTTCTGCGAAAGATGTTGTAAAACCTGTTTTTTCCGTTCTTCATAAATTGCGCTCATTTCTAATATATTTCCCCTGTACTTTCTTAATATCGTATTTCAATCAAATCCCGGACCTGGCGATTGTTTTAAATGAGCAAACAAGTCAAGGTCATAACCTTGCAAAATCCTTGTAAAACCTGCACCTATTATATAGACAATTGCATTGAGAGTCAATATAAAATCAAAGAAAAACGATCGAAACGCTCATGAAAAATAAGTGAAGTAATCAAAATAAGGACATTATAATCGGGATAATGACGAATAAACAGTCAAAAACAGATGATGAAATATTCGAAACTCTTAAATAACAGCGCATATATACAAAAAAAAGCTCTAAAAATAGTCATATGTGCACATTGTATAAAAATGGAATGATATTTTCGATCATAATGACGAATCAAAATGAGCGATAGCGACTTGAACGATCAAAACCGAGCGAGTAAAATGATCTCATAAGATCAAAACAATCATTTATGATTGAAACAATCATTCATGATGAATCAGACATCCACGAAAAGCTGTACGAGACCAATTTCAGGAGGAAAAAAATGAGCTGTTATCATAAGACATTTACAATTCAGTCAGACCGCAGACCCACGTTTGATGATGTCACAGAGCGTGCGCTGGAAGCGCTTGCTGAGTCCGGCATTAAAAATGGCATTATGACAGTATATTCGCAGCATACTACCTGCGCGGTACTGATTCAGGAACAGTCAGATGATGTGAATTATCACGGAACACAGCTGATTCTCCAGGATATGGTCTATGGACTTGAAAAACTGTTCCCGACCTGTGAGAACGAAGGCCAGTACCTTCATCCGGGTCCGAAGCACATCGAGATCGCCGGAAGAGAGAGAGATGAGGAGGCGTTCTGGAGCCTGAACACAGACGCACATCTGCGCTCCGTCATGCTTGGCCGCTCTGTCAGCATTCCGGTAGAAGACGGAGAGGCGATCCTCGGAGAATTCGGCCGTGTATATTTTGCTGATTTTGATCAGGTCCGCGCAAGAAAGCGCACAGTGCGCGTCACGATCGTAGGCGACTGAGCATGAACAGGAGAGAACAATGAAAAAACTGATTACGCTGGACGTCGGGACGACCGCAGTAAAAGCCACGATTTTCAGTGAAGATCTGAATCTGCTCGCCTCAGAAGTCAGAGAATACAAACTGGACGCGCCGGGCACCGGGCTACTGGAACTCGATCCGGATGTCTACTGGGAAAATGCAGTGTCCGGAATCCGGTCCATTATAGAACAGACCGGGACGCAGCCGGATGAGGTTGCCGCCATCACCTGCACAACACAGGGCGAGACACTGATCCCGGTTGATAAAGATGGAAATGCACTTCATAAAGCTGTGATCTGGCTTGATTCGAGGGCGCAGGAAGAAGCAGAAGAGATTGCAAAGCATATCACGCCGGAACAGTTTTATAGCACAACCGGCGTTCCGGAGATCAACGGATACTGCCCGGTGGCAAAGCTGCTCTGGTTCAAAAAGAATCAGCCAGACATTTACAACAATACAGCGAAGTTCCTGCTTCTGGAAGATTATCTGGTCTTCCGGCTTTCGGGAAAATTCGTTACAAATCCGTCGATCATGTGTACGACGGGGTATTTCGACATAAGAGCAAATGAGCTGTGGAGCGGGATAATTGAGGTGTCAGGTCTCGATCCGCAGAAGTTTCCGAATCTCCTTCCTTGTGGCACAGTGGTGGGTGGTCTTTGTGAAAAGGCGGCGTCGGAGCTGGGGCTCGCTCCCGATACCACCGTCACCACTGGCGCCATGGACCAGACGGCAGGGGCCGTAGGGGCAGGAAATATCAGGGAAGGAATGGTTTCAGAGACGACAGGGACCGCGATGGTGATAGCGGCTACAGCAGAGAAACCGCAGTTGGATCACCTGTCTGCAATCAATGTTTATACGCACGCGATTCCGGGCCTGTACCTGAATATCAGCATGGTACAAACAGCAGGAATGGTTCAAAAATGGTTCCGCGATGAACTTTGTCAGGACATGGAAGGCGGTGCCGCATTTGCAAAAATGAGCGAACTGGCCGCCGCAGCACCGCCGCTTTCAAAGGGCGTGATGGTGTATCCGCATTTTACCGGGATTCAGGAGCCGGTGAATGATCCGGATGCCAGAGGCGTGATATTCGGCGTCGGCCTGGACGCGGACAGAGGCTGTCTGATCCGGGCAATCTATGAAGGAATCGGATACGCACTCCGGGAGAATCTGGAGCTCATGGAGCTGAAGCCGGAGCGGATCGTTTCACTTGGCGGCGGGTCAAAGAGCGCGGTCTGGAATCAGACCAAGGCCGATATCTGTGCAGCCGCAGTTGAAGTTCCGGTGATCAGCGAAGCCGCCAGCCTTGGGGCAGCGATCCTCGGCGGAACGGCCGTCGGGATCTTGAAAGATATCCAGTCTGCGGCAGAACTGGTCAGAACAGACAGAACCTATCCGCCAATGGCAGGAAATACGGAACTTTATGAAAAAGGATATAAAAAATACCGCATGATGTATGAGCGCTTTGCACCGTTATTCAAGGAGGGATGATAACCATGTTAAACAGAAGACCAAAACTCGGACTGCTGGGCCTGATGACAGGCGGTTATGAAGATACATTTCCGGGCATCCTTGCACGTCAGGAAAAATACGCGGGTGAACTGGTAAAAACCATGTCCCAGGTCGCTGATGTCACGTTTGCCGGCATCGGCACAGACCGCGCAAAGATCGAAGAGATCGTAAAGAGCTATAACGAAGCGGAACTGGACGGAATGGTCATCGTCCTTCTGGCTTACTCGCAGAGCATGTATCTGCTGCGCGCGCTGGAAAACAACCGCCTGCCGATCGCGCTTGCGGTCGTGCAGCCGGATCAGGTTGTAGGAGATGACTGGTTTGAACTGGATCTGACAGTCAACCAGGGCATTCACGGCGCGCAGGACAACGCAAATATGATCGTCCGTTCCGGATTTAAATGTGAATTCTTTGCCGGAAACCGCACAGAACAGCGTTTTGTAGATTTCATCAATGATTTCGGCAAAGCCTGCTACGCGCGCACCGTCATGAAAAACATGCGTGTCGGCGTATTCTCCAGAATGTGCGGCATGGGAGACATCCTGACGGATGACAGAGCATTTACCCATAAGATCGGACCGGAGATCTGTCACGATACCGTCGGAAGCATGGTCAGCCGCATGAATGAAGTGACTGACGCCGAAGTGAAGGCGCAGATGGAACTGGATTATGAGCGGTTCGACGTCGATCCGAAGCTGTCCCGTGAGTCTCACGAGATCGCCATCCGTGAGTATCTTGGATTTAAGAAATTCCTTGAGGATATGAACTATGAAGCATTCACGGCACACTTTGATCAGTTTGCCGCGGACGGCAGAGTCCGTCAGCTGCCGCTGTATGGAGCATCCAATCTGATGGCAGAGGGATACGGATATGCGGCAGAAGGTGATTTTGCCTGCGCCAGCATGGTTCGCGTGGCACATGCGATCGGTGATGGAACCGCCATGGGAAACTTCACGGAAATGTATACGATGGACTTTGAAAAACAGGCAATTATCTTCTGCCATGCCGGCGAAGCAAACTGGAAGACAGCGCGTACCGACATGAAGGTCCGCCTGATCGACCGGTACCTCGGAGAGGGCGGCCTGGAAAATCCGCCGACACACATTTTCACCCCGCAGTACGGACCGTCAACACTGACCTCGCTTGCATCGATCGGCGGTGACAAATTCCGGCTGGTTGTAGCGAAGGGTGAAATGCTTCCGAAATCAGACATGCAGAACTGCGAGATGCCGTATTTCTTCTGGAGACCGGACAGCGGTATGACAAACTGTGTGGAAAACTGGCTGAGAAACGGTGGCACACATCATGAAGTCATCAACCTCGGTGATGTATCCAGAAGATGGAAGATGCTCTGCAACATGCTCGACATCGAATATGTTGAAGCCTGACAAAGCAAAAACCGGATAAAGAAGAGAAGCAGGCGAAGCAGAAAACCGGACGAAGAATAAAACCAGACAAAGAAAATAAGCAGACCAGATCAATTCATCATACAGCGTTTAAGCGCACAGGAGAAAGTTATGAAAAAAGTGAATGTAGAAGAAATCGCAGCTTATAAGAAACTCGGAAAAGCACTGAAGCTTTACACGGATGCACTTGAGATCGTGATCCCGCTGGAAATCGGACCGCGTATCATGCATATCTCACTTCCGGGTATGCCGAGTGTCGTCGAGGATGAGTGCCCGCGTGAGGAGGCACGTACGGACGGACAGATTTACAAATTCTACGGCGGCCACCGCGTATGGCACAGCCCGGAGGCATTTCCGAGAAGCTATATGCCCGATAATGAGCCGCTTGAGAGCTATGAACTGCTTGAGAACGGAATCATTATCTGGCAGAAGGAAGAGCCCTGGACACAGATGCAGAAGGGCATGGAGATATACTTTGAGGATGATGACAGTCTGCGGGTTGTCAATGTGATCAAGAACAATACAGCATGGCCGATCGAGATCGCAGTCTGGGGACTGACCATCGGTTCCAGATCCGGCAGAGAGGTTATCCCGGTTGTTCAGCGCAACTGCGGACTTCAGACCAATACAGGATACCGCAGCTGGGCGTACTCCCGTATGGATGATACCAGAGCACACTGGGGTCAGAGATACATCGTGATCGACAATGATCCGGAAGATGAGACAGCCTTCAAGATCGGTTATGAAAATGAATACGGCTGGATGACCTATTTCAATCATGATCAGTGTCTCGTCAAGAAATATCAGCACCAGCGCGGCGCGAAATATTCCGATAAGGGCTGCAGCTACGAGACATATACATCCTACTGGGGTGTAGAACTTGAGTCACTCTGCCCGCTGCAGACTGTGAAACCGGGTAAGAGCCTCACACACGAAGAGAGATTCTACGTTGTTGCGTCCAAGGGACTTCCGACCTATAACGAGGATGAGATCGCAGAGAAACTCGCTCCGATCGCTGAAAAAGCAGGTATTGAGCTTCCGGTCAACACAGGCGAGCCGTGGGATCCGAATTTCGTAGAAGAGGACTGATTCAGAAAGATAGATTCAGAAAGAACGATTTAAGAAAACTGATTCAGGAAAACAAACTTAAGCAGACAGTAACCAAAGGAGGGACAGGGTATGAAGGACAGACCGAAAACAAAACAGGACTGGCTGAAATACGCAGGCAACATGTCGCAGGTGGCAGGCCTGACCGAGATGGAGTACACATCCGGCAAGGCGCGCGGCATGCGTGTATGGCAGGTCAAAACAGCCGGCGGTCTCGTGCTGGATCTTCTGCCGGACAAGTGCATGAACATCGGGGCGCTTTCCTATAAAGGAAACAACATCAGCTGGCTCGCCAAAAACGGGCAGACATCCGGAAAATACGGATATCCGGTGCTGAATGAATTTGACCGGTATTTTGACGGCGGCATGCTCTGGACCTGCGGTTTGAAAAATACAGGACCTGATTACGTGGATGAGAACGGTGTCTTTCAGCATCTTCACGGAAGGCTGGGCATCACGCCATGTGAGCAGGCGTGGCACAAAGAATTCTGGAATGGCGATGACTACATGGTGGAAATCGGCGGTGTCACACGGGACAGTCATCTCGCCTTCCATAATTTGACACTAACCAGAACAATATCAATAAATCTCCTTTGCAATTATATTGAGATAACCGATGTGATAGAAAACTGTGAGCCTGAAGCAGCGGACTATCTCTCCTTATATCATTTCAATTTCGGATATCCGTTTATCGGACCGGAAACAAAAATGGTATTTCCGGACGCGTTATCTCCCATCCTCCCCCGAACCCGTGCAGCTGAGGAAGGCATGGATGGCTGGAACCAGCTTGAGCCGCCGATTGACAATTATGAGGAACAGTGCTTCTTCCATCATCTGAAGCCGGATGAAGCAGGATGGGCACATGTTCGTCTTGAAAATGCCGGACTGGGTACAGCGGCGGAACTCTCTTATGAGACGGAACTGCTTCCGATTCTGACGGAATGGAAGTCCGTCAGATCCGGCGAATATGTTCTCGGCATTGAGCCCGGAAACTCCTATCTCCGGGGATTTGCAGATGAGAAGAAGGACGGAAATGTAGGCGTTATTGAAGGATTCTCAACAAAGACAGTGCGGTTGAAACTGCATTTTTCTGATATCTGATGATGAAGGAGGGATACTCTTGAAACCAGTAATGAGTGCCGACATAGTGATCATCGGCGGCGGTGTAATGGGTACGGCAACAGCCTATGAGCTGACAAAAGCCGGACTGGACGTAATACTCTGTGAAATGCGCAATCTCGGATCCGGTGCGTCCGGCCGCTGCGGCGGAATGATCTGCCACTGCTACGGCCGTGAAAACAACCTGGATCGCGTCGGAGAGCGTCTGAAGCTCACCCGCTATAACACAGAGATGCTGAAAAAGACACAGGAAGAACTGGATATTGACTATCATGTCAGAATCACCGGGCTTCTGGATGTCTGGATCAATGAAGAAGAAGCAGAAGAAGGAAAGAGACTGTTTGAACTGGAGCAGTCGCAGGGATTTGTTGATCCGAATCAGGACATTAAGATCCTGGACAGAAAAGAAACACTGGAAGTCATGCCGACATTGAATCCTGATCTGGTATACGGTTCCAGATTCCGTCAGGAAGACGGAAACCTTTCCCCGTATCAGCTGTGTCAGTCCCTTGGCTGGGGAGCACAGAAGAAAGGCGCAAAGATTCTGACACATACGAAGGTTGACAAGATCGTCATTGAAGACAATAAGGTCTGCGGTGTTGAGACAGATAAAGGCTACATCGCCTGCAAGTGGGTTCTGAACGCGGCAAACGGATGGGCTGCAAATTTCGGCGGAGAGACGGAAGTCATCACACCGATCAGAGAGATCGCCTGTGTCACAGAACCGATCGGACCGGTTCCCCCGATGCCGTTTGAGATGCAGTACGGCGGACAGTTCGCATATGGCGGAACACAGACCGCAACCGGAAATATCACAATCGGCGGTCCGGCACATCCGAGAGAGAAACGAGTCGGATTCTACAATGAGACGATCTGGATGGACGAAGTCCGGAGACTGGGCAATTATATGACCGGCATCTTCCCGAAGCTGAAGGATGTCAAGATGATCCGCTCCTGGGTCGGCACGATGGGATTTGTGCCGGACGCGCAGCCGATGATCGGGAAATCATCAATTACAGAAGGTCTGCTGATCGCGGCAGGATTTGTAGCCGGCATCTCACTCGAGTTTGCAGTTGCAAGAATTATTAAAGAGCTGATCACGCTGGGTGCTGTTGAATGGGATATCGATATGTCCCTGTATGATCCGGGAAGATTCCGGAACAACAAAGACTGGGCTGCATTCAAATGGCCTTATCCGAGAGATATTGGTATCTCAGGTGATTATTCATGGGCGTATAAGCAGGGCAAGGCGGATGAATTTAAGATCCCGTATGACCTGACGGCAAAACGATAAACAGCCTGATGCAGCGGATGCCCGGCAGAAACCGGGTGACGCAGTCAGATTCCAATAGACGGAGGAAGTAATAATGAGCAATCGTATTGATGAACATCCGATTTTCGGAGAAATCAAACATGGAAAAGAAGTAACAATCTATCTGGGCGATCAGCCGATTCCGGCTTATGAAGAGGATACAATTGCCGCAGCGCTCTGGGCACAGGGGATCCGCGCCTCAAGATACTCACCGAAGCGCTGTGAAGCAAGAGGTCTGTTCTGCGCAATCGGATATTGCTCAGACTGCCTGATGACAGTAGACGGTGTACCGAACACCAGAACCTGCATAACACCGGTCAGAGATGGTATGAGAGTGGAGGTTCAGCAGGGTAACGGAGATTGGAGTGAGTACAGCCATGAGTAAGAAAAAATACTATGATATCGCAGTGATCGGAGGCGGACCTGCAGGTCTTTCCGCCGCATATGAGGCGGCCATCAGCGGCGCGCGGGTATGTCTGATAGATGAGAATAAGACACTTGGCGGACAGCTCTTCAAACAGATCCACAAATTTTTCGGATCAAAAGAGCACCACGCCGGCGTCCGTGGTTTCCGTATCGCGGAGGAACTGGTAGAGAGTGTCAAAAATGAAAAAGTTGATGTTTATTCTGACGCAGTGGCATGGGGCGTAAATCCCGGCTATCAGTTTGGCGTGACAGTCGGCGGCACAGACACATTTATCTGTGAGCCGAAAAAAGTCATTGTCGCCACCGGTGCAGCGGAAAACACGCTTGCATTTCCGGGCAGTACACTTCCCGGCATCATCGGTGCCGGTGCAGCTCAGACGCTGGCTAATATCCGCAAGGTACGTCCGGGTAACCGGATTGTCGTGGTCGGTTCAGGTAATGTTGGTCTGATCGTCTCATATCAGCTGATGCAGGCGGGTGTCGATGTCGTGGCGCTTGTCGAGGCGGCTCCCGCAATCGGCGGCTATATGGTTCACGCCAGCAAGATCCGCAGAGCGGGCGTGCCGATCCTGACCAGCACAACGATCGCGAGAGCAGAAGGTACAGATCATGTGGAGAGGGTCGTGCTCGCGGATGTCGACAATAAGTTCCAGCCGATTCCGGGAACAGAGCGGACACTGGACGTCGATGTTGTGGCAATTGCGGTCGGTCTTCATCCGATGGCAGATCTCTGCATGATGATGGGATGCGAGACAAAGTTCCACGGCGGACTTGGCGGATTTGTCGCAAGACATGACGAGAATATGGAAACCTCACTGCACGGAATCTACATAGCGGGAGACGTGACAGGTATTGAAGAGGCATCTGTCGCAATCGTAGAGGGAAAACTTGCAGGTATCGCGGCTTCTGAATCGCTCGGATACATTCCACAGGCGATGGCAAAAGAACTCAAGGACGCATGCTGGGCAAGCCTTTCTGAACTTCGAAGCGGTGAGCGCGGAGAAAAACTCGCTGCATTCAAAAAGGAAATCATGTTTTAAGAGGTGAGGTTAAGATATGTTGAAAGATTGTAAAAAAGACGGAATCCTGACGAAGGATGTCCTCGCCGGGATCCCGGGATACAAGATGGATGAGGTCAGAGCAGCAGCAGGACCGGTGGTCTGTATCGAATGTGCCGAAAATATTCCGTGCAATCCGTGTGAGACTTCCTGTCCGCAGGGCGCGATCACGGTCGGAAATCCGATCACCAATCTTCCGTCAGTCGATACATCAAAATGCATTGCCTGCGGTAAATGTGTTGCTACCTGCCCGGGACTTGCAATATTCCTGATCAATGCACATCACGCACCGAAGCGTGCGAGCGTGACATTTGCTTATGAATATCTTCCGGTTCCTGCAGTTGGAGATACTGTTCCTGCGATTAACCGTGAGGGACAGGTGATCTGTGATGCAGTTGTCGAGAAGGTTGTCCGCGTAAAAGCATATGACATGACAAATGTCATGACGATTTCCTTCCCGGAAGAGTACATCGAAGAGGTTCGCGGTATCGCGCGCCGGAAAGGAGACAAGTGATGGGAGACGAATGCAAATGCAGAAAAGACGGCGATGACGTAGTGATTTGCCGCTGTGAAGAGATTACAAAAGCAATGATTGAGGAGGCGATCGCAAACGGATGTCATGATCTCGATGCGATCAAGCGTGCTACACGTGCCGGCATGGGCATGTGCCAGTCAAAGAGCTGCACGCCGGTTATCTCCAGAATGATCGCGCAGCTGGCCGAGATACCGGCAAGCGAAGTAAAACCGTTTACAAAGCGTTCACCGCTTCGTCCTATCAGTATGAGTGCACTGGCGGATGAGGATGGAGTTTAAATAACAAAGGATGGATATATGAGTCTTAGACTTCCAAAGCCACCGTATTTTGAGGTGGGGGTCAAAAATTATCTGTACGGTGATGATGTACTGAAACTGGCTTTGGCAGCAGAAATCGCGTCTAAGCAGTATGACATCGATGTTCTGTTTATCGCTCCATATGCTGATATCCGAAGGGTGAGGGCAAATACCAGACGGCTGTTTGTTCTTTCTCCATACATGGATCTGCTGGAGCCCGGACGCGGTCTGGCAGATGTTCTTCCGGAATCCATCAAGGCCGCAGGGGCTGACGGAGTCGTTCTGAATCACTCAGAAAAGCCGATTTCATTAGGACAGCTCAGACAATCGATTGAGCGGGCAAGACGACTTGAGCTTATCTCGTTTGTCTGCGCGGATACCATTTCCGAGGCGCAGGCGGTCGCTCATTTTCATCCGGATATTATCAATCCGGAGCCGAGTGAGCGTATCGGAAAAGCGGCAGACGAAATTGATCTGGAATTTGTAAAAGAATCGATCCGGGCGATCAAGGAGATCGATTCAAATATCCTGGTGGAACAGGCAGCAGGTATCTCCAATGGTCAGATGGTCTACGATCTGATCTATGCCGGGGCTGAAGCAACCGGCGCCGCGTCAGGCATCTGCTGCGCTCCGGATCCCTGCAGGATGCTGGATGAGATGGTGCGGATGACGCGCAAAGCAGCTGATGACCGGGAAAGAATCCAGATGATAAAGAGGGACACAGCGATATGAAGACAGTCAGAGAATCATTTAAAGTACACTCAACCGGCGTACAGCCGACCTTTCATAATGTAAAAAATCAGGTACAGGAAATCGTAACAAAGTCGGGCGTTCAATCCGGAATCTGTGTGGTTTATTCACATCACACAACCTGCTGTGTCATCACGGATGAAAGTGCATTTGATATGTCCATGACAGGCCTTGAGACATTACAGCAGGATTTGGTCAATGTTATGGAGGACATGATTCCAAGTTACAGAACTGAGGGCATGTATCTTCATCCGGGACCAAAAGCAATCAAATTTGCGGATGAACATGACGAAAACCTTTACTGTGCGCATAATACGGACGCACACCTTCGCTCTTCCATCATCGGGAGAAGTGAAACCATCGTATTGATTGACGGAAAGCTGGATCTGGGCAGCTTCGGAAATATTTACTTTATCGACTGGGACCAGAGAAGAGCCAGAGAGCGGACAGTCATGGTACAGATCATAGGCGAATAAAGAATAGAAACATTCATCATGAAACGTGAGGAGGAAACATTAACATGGCAAAGAATCTTTATATTGTCAACAGTTATTCACCGGTAAGAGTCATCTTCGGCGCAGGAAGACTGCAGGAACTTGCAACTGTAAAGCTCCCGGGTAAGCACGCACTGCTCTGTGTAACAGCTGATCATATCATGGAAAAAATGGGCGTTCAGCAGAAGGTGCTTGAGTTGCTGAAGGAAAATGGCGTCGAAGTAACGGTTTACGATGAAGTCGTTCCGAACCCGACACGTGCTTCTGTTATGAAAGCCAGCAAGCTGGCAAATGACAGCGGATGTGATTTCTTTATCGGCCTCGGCGGCGGCAGCAGCATCGACACCGCAAAAGCAGCTGCGATCATGAACAGAATGCCGGGAGATCTCTGGGACTATGCAAACTCCGAGTCCGGCGGACGAAAAGAAGTAACCGATGCGGCTCCGGTCGTCGTCATCTCCACAACGGCAGGAACAGGTACAGAGTGTGATTACTTCTGCGTTATCACAAATGAGGAGACAGGCGAGAAGCTTGACTTCGGTCTTGAGGCAATTTTCCCGACCGTTTCCATCATTGATCCGGAGCTGATGATGAGCCTTCCGAAGGGGCTGACAGCGTTCCAGGGTATTGACGCGCTGTTCCATGCAGTTGAGAACTACATCTGCAACGCAGGCGAGAGCAAGTTGATTGAACTTTATGCAGAAGAAGCGATCCGTCTTCTTACAGAGTGGCTCCCTCTCGCAGTCGAGGACGGAAACAATCTGGAGGCGCGTACAAATGTCGCTTATGCAGCATGTGTACTGGAGGGTTATAATCAGGCGCTTACATTTGTAACATCCCACCATATTCTTGGCCAGGCACTTGGCGGTGTATTCCCGAAGTTCCCGCATGGCGCAACACTTTCAACCATCGCGGAAGCATATTACAAAGAGATCAAACAGTACATTCCGGAAGACTTTGAGAAGCTCGGCGAGTTTATGGGCGAGCCGTCCGTACCGGGCGATCCGGGACAGTCTTATATCAACGGCCTGACAAAGCTGATGGACAAGATCGGCATCCGCAAGGCTTCCATGTCCCAGTTTGGCGTAGATCCTTCCAAATTCCAGGAAGCGATCGATACTGCGGTTGATGTTGTCGGAATCGACATGGACCGTTATGAACTGTCCAAGGATGATCTGATGAGAATCCTCATGACATCCTGGGAGTTCAATGAGGCTTAACAGATGAAACGTGTGCTAGTCATCTCAACCAGCATCCGGACGGGCAGCAACTCGGAGCTGCTCGCCCGGGCATTCGCGGAAGGGGCGAAAGCGGCCGGAAATAAAGTTGATTTCGTGACGCTTCATGACAAAACCCTTCAGTTCTGCAGAGGTTGTTATGTTTGTCAGAAGACACAGAAATGTGTGATGGAAGATGATGCGTCAGCACTCGCGGAGATGGTGAAAGAGTCGGATGTTGTCGCATTTGCAACGCCGGTCTATTTCTTTGGTATGAGCGGTCAGATGAAGGTCCTGCTGGACAGACTCAATCCACTGTTCCCTTCGGACTACTGCTTCCGGGACATTTATTTACTGATGGCAGCAGCAGAGCCGGACACATCGCTGATGGATCCGACGGTGGAAGGGCTGAACGGGTGGATCAGATGTTTTCCGAAGTGCAGGCTTGCAGGCGTCATCCGCGGCGGCGGGATCGAAGAACGGCTTGCCGTAAAAGAGCGGAGTGATCTGCTTTCTGCCGCGTCAGAGATGGGCGCTTCTGTTTAAGCACAGGAGGAAATTATGAGTCGTGCATTTGTAACAGAGCATGATGGCTGGAATTATTGTCTGGATCGTTCCAGGGATTGCCCGGACGCCAGTCTGAGAGGACAGTGTGAGCGGATTTCCTGCCGATACGGACCGAAAGAAGAGACAGAAAAAAATAAGGAGGTAGATCACCATGTTTCAGATGACAGATGATCAGAGAGATATTCAGAATCTCGCAAGAGAATTTGCGGAGAAGGAAGTGGCTCCGATTGCGGCAGAGATCGATGTTGACGGACATTTTCCGCAGGATACGGTCGATAAACTTGCAGATCTCGGATTTATGGGGCTGTGTGTTCCTGAAGAATACGGCGGAGTCGGCCTGGATTCTGTGGCAGAGGCGCTTGTTGTGATGGAGCTCGCAAAGGTATGTGCCAGCACAGCGGTGATTTGCAGTCTTCACTATATGGTCAGCGACATCATTTTGGAAAAAGGAACAGAAGAACAGAAAGAAAATTATCTGTCCCGCGCTTCAGAAGGTAAGCTCGGCTGCTTTTGCCTGACAGAGCCGGGTGCCGGAACAGATGCCGGCGGTCTGAAGACCACAGCGGTAAAAGATGGAGATTCCTACATTCTGAACGGAACAAAATGTTTTATTACCAATGCAGGCCCGGAGCAGGGAGATCATTTTGTTGTATTCGCCCTGACAGATCCTGAGAAGAAGACACACGGCGGAATCACAGCCTTCCTGGTAGACAGGGACAATCCCGGACTCTCTATCGGAAAGACAGAGGATAAGCTCGGAATCCGCGCTTCCAAGACATCAGAAGTGATCCTGGAAGACTGCCGTGTATCTGAGGACGCGATCCTCGGCGAGATCGGTGAAGGTTTCAAGATCGCTATGTGGGGACTGGATGGCGGCCGTATCGGTATCGCGGCACAGGCTGCAGGCATCGCGCAGGGCGCGCTTGCAGAAGCAGTCAACTATGCAAATGAGCGTGTACAGTTCGGAAAGCCACTGTCGAAAAATCAGGGATTGCAGTGGTATATCGCGGACATGGCGACCAGAACGGAAGCTGCAAGACTTCTCGTTCTTGAAGCGGCGCAGAAGCGTGCGGACCGTGACGCGGATGCAGGATGCACGGCAGCAATGGCAAAACTCTTCGCAGGAGAGGCTGCCTGCTACGTAACGGACCTGGCGCTGCAGATCCACGGCGGATATGGATTTATCAAAGAGTATCCGATCGAGCGGATGTATCGTGACGCAAGAATCACTCGAATTTATGAAGGAACCAGTGAAGCACAGAAGATGGTTATTTCCAGAGCAGTACTTCGCTGACAGACAGACCGGAAGTAAGGAATATACGAGGAGGAAGACAAGTGGCAGGATTGAAAATTCTTGATGGAATTAAAGTTGTCAGCTTTACACAGTTTCTCCTGGGACCTCTTGGAACACAGCATCTCGGGGATCTCGGGGCAGATGTGATCACGGTTGAGCCAACCAGAAAAGCATATGAGCGAGGCTGGGCAGGATGTCATAATTTTAAGAATGGTGTCAGCATGTTTTATCTGACAACACATCGCAATAACCGGAATATCGCAATAGATCTGAAGAGCCCGGAAGGAAAGGAAGCGGCGCTTCGCCTGATCAGGGATGCAGACGTTGTCGTTCAGAATGGACGTGCCGGTGCGATGGACCGCCTTGGCCTCGGATATGAAGATGCGAAGAAGGTCAATCCGGACATTATCTATTTCTCAGCTTCCGGTTTTGGAAATGGTGAGATCGGCAGATCCATGCCGGGGCAGGATCTGCTGCTGCAGGCAATGACCGGTATGGCCGATATCACAGGATTTGCTCAGGATCCGCCGATGCCGGTTGGCGCGGCAGTTATCGATGTTTACGGCGGACTGATGATGGCACTCGGCGTCGTCAGCGCGGTTCTGCACAGATACCGCACCGGCGAGGGACAGCATGTACAGATTAATATGTTGCAGGCGGCACTGAGCATGATGATCGAGCCGTTGACAGTACATATGAACGGCACGCCAGTCTCGAGAAACGGAGATGGGCTGGCAAGCGGATACATCCAGGCTCCGTATGGTGTCTATAAGACGCTGGATGACCGTTATATCGTCCTTTCCTCCACACCGATGAGCATCTATTACAAAGCCATCGGGGATGAGCGCCTGGCTCCATATGTGGATAAGGCATGGACAAATAAAAGGGAAATCCATGATCTGTTTGTCGAAATCATTGCGACGAAGACAGCAGACGAATGGGTTGAGCTGCTGAGCAAAGGCGGCGTCTGGACACGGAAGATCCAGAACTATGATGAGTGCTTCGCAGAGTCGGTATTTAAAGAAATCGATCCGACGATGACGCTACATCATCCTGTAGCAGGCGATGTGGAAGTGCTGAAATTCCCGATTAATTTCAGCGCAGGTACGCCGGATGTTCGGTATTTCGGACCGGAATTCGGCGAGCACACAGAAGAGATTCTGAAGGAAGCCGGCTACAGTCAGGAAGAAATTGATGCAATGTGCGAAAAGAAGGCAGTTGTAAGAGAAGAGAAATAATAAGCCAAACCTGAAAGAAGAAAGAGGTAGAATATGGATTTTAATTTGACTGATGAACAGAAGATGCTGCAGGAGACGGCCAGAGAATTTGCCCAGACAAGCGTAAAACCGCGTGCAGCGGAGATCGATAAGACAAATCAATTTCCGGAAGATCTCTATCAGGAGATGGCAGAGCTCGGATTTCTTGCTCCGATCCTTCCGGAGAAATACGGCGGCGTAGGCGTTGATTCCCTTACCTACTGCATCATGCTGGAAGAGATTGCAAAAGCATCTTTCGTGCTGAGCAATATCAATGAATGCACAAACTTCCAGGCAGAGCACCTGCATATGTTTGCAAGTGAGGAGATCAAGGAGGAAATCCTTCCGAAACTCATTTCCGGTGAAGTGAAGTGCTGCTTTGCCATGACAGAGCCGGAGATCGGCAGTGATGCTGCAAATATCACCTGCGCGGCACGTCAGGAAGGCGATGAGTGGATTATCAACGGAACTAAGCAGTTCAGTTCTATGTCCGGTGTTGCAGATTACGTGATCCTTGTAACCAGAACAGGCCCCGGAGAGAGAGCACGTGGTATCACCTGCTTCCTGGTAGATCTGAAGCTGCCGGGCGTCCATGTTGATAAGATCCAGACGACACTAGGAAACCGCGGTCTCGCTTGCGCAGGCATCAGCTTTGATGAAGTCCATGTAAGCGACAAATACCGCCTGGGCGAGGTCGGAAAAGGATTTAAGAATGTCATGAGAACCATGGACATGGGACGTGTGCTGATCTCCGTACAGGCCATCGGTCTGACACAGGCGGCTCTTGAGGAGTCCATCAACTATGCGAAAGAGCGTCAGCAGTTTGGACAGCCGATCGCGAACTTCCAGCTGATTCAGGGAATGCTCGCTGATATTTCCGCACCGCTGGATGCATGCCGTCTGATGGCATATCAGTGTGCGTGGAAGCTTGATAACGGCATCGAGTGCTCCCGTGAGTGCTCTGAGCTGAAGGTTATGGCGACAGACCTTGCAGTTAAGGCGGCTACAGACGCTATCCAGATCCACGGCGGGTACGGATATACAGACGATTATCCGGTTGAGCGGCTCTACCGCGATGCAAAGGTTTCTCAGATCTTCGAGGGAACCAACCAGATTAACAGATGGGTAGTAGGACGTGCACTCTGCAGATAAATAAGATTGAGAGGCCAAAGGAGGAACCTGCAATGGCAGCACTTAAGATATTGGACGGAATCCGGGTTGTCAGTTTCACACAGCATCTGCTCGGTCCGGCCGGAACACAGCTTCTGGCGGATATGGGTGCCGATGTGATCAAGGTTGAGGCGCCGAAAGGAGCTGCGGAACGTAATCATGCCGGACTGGAGGCGTTTCCGGGCGGCGTAAGTCTTTATCAGGTTTCAACCGGAAGAAATTACCGCGACGTAGCATTTAACCTTAAGGATCCGGATGCGAAGGAAGCTGCATTTAAACTAGTTTCCGGAGCGGACGTTGTAATTGAGAACTTTCGCCCCGGTGTTATGGACAAGCTGGGGCTTGGATATGAGACCATCAAGGAAGTCAATCCGGGCATTATCTATGTATCCTGCAACGGATACGGGGATGATCCCAGTGTAAGAGATCTGCCCGGTCAGGATCTGATCATGCAGGCCATGACAGGACTGGCGGATATCACGGGTTCCCTGGACGGACCGCCGGTCGGCGTCGGATCAGCGATCGTAGATGTACACGGCGGCACGCTGCTGGCACTCGGCGTTGTCAGCGCACTCTTTAACAGAGAGCGGACAAATGAAGGACAGCGTATCAATATTACCATGGCGCAGGCGGCGATGGATCTGCAGCTCGAACCGATGACCTACAGCATGAACGGATATCCGGTTCGCAGAAGCGGCAAAGGACAGACGAACGGTTACAGCGAGGCTCCCTATGGAATCTTTAAAACAAAGGACGACTACATTGCACTTTCCGTCAGCCCAATTAAAAACTATTATGAGGCGCTGAAGGATGACAGGCTGCTTCCTTATCTGGATGAGCGTGCGGTCTGGGATAAGCGCAAAGAGATCGTTGATCTTCTTAAGGAGATCATGCTAGAGAAGAATACAGATGAATGGGTTGAGATGATGCGTCCGTACGGTATCTGGATGCAGCGAATCAATACACAGACAGGATGTCATGACAATCCGATCATCAAGGCCGTGCATGCGACGGTGGAAACCGAGCATCCGCGTGCAGGCAAGCTGAAACTCCTGAAGCTTCCGATCAACTTCGGATGTGGAGAGATGGAGATCCGTTATCTTGCACCAGAGCTGGGAGAACACAATGCTGAGATCCTCAGGGAACTCGGATACAGCGATGAACAGATCAAAAACATGCAGGAAAGCGGAGCAGTTGCTTCCAGATGAATTGAAAACACCAATTGTTAACCGAAACAGAACCGAAAATCCCCAGGAGGGCGGCAAATGAGACCACTGAAAATATTAGAAGGAATCAGAATTGTCACATTTGCCGCCAGTTTCCGGGCGGCATATGGGATACAGGTGCTGGCCGATATGGGAGCGGACGTGATCAGAGTCGAGACGCCGGAAGGGTTTCCCGAACGCAGTCACGCCGGAATGGAAGCTTTTCAGGAAGGGGTCAGCCTGCTGCATGTGGCGCTGGGCAGGAATTACCGGGACATTGTTCTGGATCCCGTAAATCCGTCGGCCTGCAGGGCAGCCATAAAGCTGGCTTCTGAAGCAGATGTTCTAATTGAAGACACCGATGAAGACGTCATGAAGGCCGCAGGCCTGGATTACGAAACAATCCGAAGGGTCAATCCTGATGTCATCTACGTATCCTGTACCGGATACGGAGATGACCCGTATGATCCGGAACTTCCCGGAGAGGATCTGCTGGTACAGGCGATGACAGGACTTGCAGACTGCTGCGGTTCCATGGACGGACCGCCGCAGGGAATCGGCGCACCGGTCGTCGATGTTCACACAGGCACGCTGATGGCCCTCGGAACAGTCGGCGCATTGTTCCGGAGGATCCGCACCGGAGAGGGGCATAAGATCTGTGTCAATATGATTCAGGCTGCCATGAACCTTCAGCTGGAGGGAATGACTTACAGTCTGAATGGAATTCCGATCAGAAGAGCGCTCTATCATATGGCGGACGGCTACAGCAAAACGCCATACGGCGTATTTCGGACAAAGGACGGCTACATCGCACTCTCGATCAGTCCGATCGCTGATTATTACGAAGCGACAGATCATGATCCCAGACTCTATCCCTATCTGGATCCTCACGCGGCCTGGGCGTACAGACGCGAAATACAGGAAGCCTTTACAGAGATCATGAAGGAGCGGGCGACAGAGGAATGGACAACGCAGCTTCGCAGGCACGGGATCTGGATGCAGGTTGTTAATTCTGAGACAGAATGTCTGAAAAACCCGATCATTCAGGCAGTGCACGCTGTGACAGAAGCCGATCACCCGCGTGCCGGAAAAGTACAGCTGTTGAAGCATCCCGTTAATTACGGATGCGGCGAGATGGAGATCCGTTATCTTGCACCTGAAGCGGGTGAGCACAGTGAGGAGATCCTTCACGAAGCCGGATATACAGAAGAAGAAATCAAAACAATACTGGACTGACATGAAAGTGGCGGTTCCGGATGTTACAAAGCAGAAACTTATGCAAAGCAACAATAAGGAGAAGAAGATGTTAAAAGGAATTTACACAGCGATGGTAACGCCGTTCAAAGAGGATGGAAGCATGGACCGCGAAAAAATCGAGATGATCGTTGACGCAATGATCGCGGACGGCATCTCCGGTGTTGTAATCGGCGGATCCACAGGAGAATTTTTCCTGATGAGCCTGGAAGAGCGCAAAGCTCAGGTGAAGGCAATCTGTGAAATCGTCAACAAGCGCGTGACTGTTATTGCAAATGCAGGCTGCCTCAATACGGCGGATACGGTCGATATGGCAAAGTATTGCACCGAGGCAGGCGCAGATATTCTTCTGCTGGTACCGTCCTGGTACGAGAAGCTTACAAATGACGAGATCGTCGCACATTATAAGGCAGTCGGCGATGCGGTTGATACCCCGATCATGCTCTATAACATTCCGGGATCCAGCAGCAACGATATCACACCGGAAGTCGCGGCACAGCTCGCAGAGGTCTGCAATGCAACCTGCATGAAGGACAGCACAGGCGACGTACACCGTCAGTATCAGATCACCTGGGCAACCAAAGGAAAAGTTCAGCCGGTCTGCGGCGCGGATTCTATCCTGATCAACGCGCTGGCGTATGGTACAGATGCAACTGTTCTCGGCGTAACAAACGCTATTTCCAAAGAATGTGTCGCGCTTTATAAGCTCGTAAAAGAGAAAAAAGACCTTGATTCCGCAAGATTGCTCTGGGACAAGCTGCTTCCGGTTCTTGAATTCGCGGAGAACAATGAGTACATCGCAGTTACAAAGAGAATGTGCAAGATGCGCGGCCGTGATCAGGGCGACCCGAGACAGCCGGTTCTCCCGCTCAGCGAAGAGAAAACAGCTATTCTGGCAGAACTGATGGCAGGCCTGGACGAAGTAAAAGATGTTGTTGAGGCAGCATTTATTTGAAGGAGGCGCTTATGAATATCGCTGTTTGTCTGAAGCAGACACTTGATCCTGAAATTCCGCTGAAGGATTTCAAAATCGATCCGGAAACGAAGAAGCCTGTTCAGGGAAATGCAAAACTGGTGCTGGATTCCTTTGCAGAAAATGCACTGGAAGTCGCGATTCAGCTCAAAGAGCAGTACGGCGCAAAGGTTACCGTCATTACGGTCGGCGCTGACAGTACAGTGGATGTATTAAGAAGAGGCATGGCGCTGACAGCAGATGAGGCTGTGCGTGTATGGGATGACAGCTACGCGGATCTTGATGCAGCTGCACTGGTTTCTGTACTGGGAGAAGCGCTGAAAAATGCAGGGGACTTTGACCTGATCCTGACCGGCAGACAGGCTGCTGATGTTGAACGGGGAAGTACAGGTCCCATGCTCGGCGAGTACCTCGGACGCCCGGCGGTTACCTTTGTGACAAAGGTCAGAGCCGTAGAAGAGGGAAGTATCACAGTCGAGCGTGAAATAGAAGGTGCGGTAGAAGTTGTTCAGAGTACACTTCCCGCTGTCCTCTCCGTAACCAGTCATGAAAGCAATATTCCGCGTTTGCCGAAGGTAAGAGATACCATGAAGGCGTCCAGAAAGCCGATCGCTGATGTGGGCGCAGACGCGCTTGCAGATGCGGATCTCGCAGCAGGGATTGAGATTACAGATGTGTTCGTACCGGTTATGGAAAGCAACTGTGAGTACATCGAAGGCGATGACGGAGCAGAAAAAGCAGCAAATCTCGCCTCGAAACTGCGTGAGCTGAAGCTGATTTAAGGAGGAAACTACTATGAGTAAGGTTCTTGTATTTGCATCTGTTCAGGACGGCGTGCTGCCAAAAGGCTCCCGCGAGATCCTGAATGCAGGAAAAGAGCTCTCTTCCGTTATCGGTGCAGAGGTTGAGGCAGTTGTTGTTGGTGCAGACGCCACAGGTGCCGCGGAGGAGCTGGCAAAGAAGGGCGCATCAAAGGTGTACTGTGCGTCGGACACGGATCTTGCCGGGCTGGTCCCGGATCTTTACCTCACATGCATTGAAAATGCGGTAAAGCAGAGCGGAGCAGATACGATTCTGTTTGACGCCGACAGCACAGGACGCGATCTTGGACCGAAGCTGGCCTACCGGCTGGGTGCTTCTCTGATCACAGAGGCGACGACTTTTGTACAGAAAGACGGAAAGCTGATCTGGAATCGTCCGTGTTACGGCGGAAATGCAATGTCGACAGTCATCACGGACCGGGCGGTTCAGGTACTTACGATTCGTCCGCACAGCTATGATGCCGATCTCGCAGATGCAGACTCAAAAGGAGAGATTGTAAATCTCCCGCTTGAAATGGATGCTGCGTCCGCTGCGACAAAGGTACTTGAAGTAATCAAGGAAGCCAGCAAGGGGCTTGGCGTGGAAGATGCTTCCGTCGTGGTTTCGGGCGGACGAGGCATCGGTTCGGCAGAGGCTTTTGCAGGTCTTCAGGAGCTGGCAGACGTCCTCGGCGGCGCTGTGGGCGCATCCAGAGCGGCGACAGACGCGGGCTGGGCTTCTGTATCGCAGCAGGTCGGACAGACCGGAAAAATCATTGCTCCCGATCTGTATATCGCCATTGGCATTTCAGGAGCCAGCCAGCATCTGACCGGCATCACAAACGCGAAGAATGTCATTGCTATCAACAAAGATGAAAACGCACCGATATTCCAGCGCGCAACGCTTGGAATCGTGGCGGATTACAAGAGTGTTCTGCCTGAGCTGATTGAGCAGTGTAAAAAGCTGATCGGCTGAGAAACACATAAATAAAACGATGGAAGGAGGCATGTATTTGAGAGGAAAAAGAAAAACAGCTGTTGGAGGATATCCCTTCTTCGGACAGGATGTCGGGGCAGTCATGCTCCCTGTACAATCTCCGGCGCTTCCCGGAAATGTGGGCCATGCGGATACCTATAAGTTCCCGGTCCGCTACAGGGCACTAAAAGGATTCAATCCTGACTGGTGGAATGATGAGGAAGGCCCGAGCGAGGAGCGTTATCAGACCATTCTGGACGCTTCAAAGGAACTCCAGGAAGAAGGAATCCGGTCAGTAACGTATGGGTGTGGTTTTACAGGTATTTATCAGGATCGTCTCGCGGAAGATCTGGAGATTCCTGTCATGGGTTCTCCTCTGATCATGGCTCCGCTGATCCAGAAGCTAATCGGCAAAAACAAAAAAATCGGGATTTTCACGATCAATGCAGGCGAATTGAGACCGGAACTGTTTGATGCAGTCGGCATCAGCGGGAAAGAGATCAATTACGTAGTCGGGGATATGCAGGACGCACCGGAATTCCGCGCCGTCTACTGCGGAGGCGGAAAGAAGGAACTGGATATAGAGGCATTTCGTGAAGAAACCGTAGCAAACGCGCTGCGGATAAAAGAAGAAAATCCGGATCTCGGTGCTTTTCTGATAGAGTTCCGGACGATCGGACAGTTCTCTGCAGATATCGCTGTTGTGACAGGCCTTCCGGTTTTTGACCAGACGGCACTCGTAAACTTTGTTCATCAGGCTATCAATCCAAAACCGTTTGTGTGATGGATGAATCAGGAAGAAAGTGAAAACAGCAACTAGAGAAAGGGTTTCAATTATGAAAAAATCAAAAACTGTTATTGCAATGCTGATGGCACTCACAATGACGGCAGCTCTGGCGGGCTGCGGCTCAAGTTCAGGAAGTTCTTCCGCTGCAAGCTCAGGCGGGAGTGATGCTGCTGCATCTTCTGCTGCTGCATCCTCTGCGGCATCAGAGGCAGCTGACACAAGCGCAGCTTCCTCAGAGGCAGCAGCTCCGGCAGCTTCCGGAGACGAAACAACTTACACACTCGCGGTTGTCGGTCCGATGACCGGTGACTCCGCAAACAACGGAACACAGTTCCAGCGTGCTGCTGAAATGGCGATCGAAGAGATCAACGCGAAGGCAGACGGCTATCAGCTGGCAATCGTCGTTGGTGATGACCAGGCACAGCCGAACCAGGGTCTGATCGTAGCAGAGAAATTTGCAAGTGATGACAGCATCCTCGGTATCGTCGGCCACAATAACTCCGGTGTTACCATGGCCTGCCTGGAGACATACAGCCAGTACGGCATGCCGGTCGTTTCCCCGACCTGCACAGCAACTGACCTGACAGAAGCGGGATATGACAATTTCTTCCGTGTCATCATGTCCGATAAAGACTACAAGGCACAGTACGCACAGCTCGGTATTGAGAAATTCGGCGCTACCAAACCGGCAATCTTCTGGGAGAACACAGACTACGGCAAAGGCGGCCGCGACGTTGTCGCAAACTGGCTTGAAGAGAACGGCATTGAGCTGGTTGAGGATCTTTCCTACAACCCGTCCACAGACCGTGACTTCTCCGCTCAGATCACAAAGATGAAAGAGTCCGGCGTAGACCTTGTCTATGTTCTTTCCGGTGAGTACACAGCCGGCGCACTGTTCACAAAGCAGGCGAAGACACTCGGACTGGAAGCAACTCTGTTCGGCGCAGGTGACTGCTACAACCCGAACTTCCTTGAGATCTCCGGTGACGCAGGCGAAGGTTTCCATTGCCTGACCGCATTCGACGCAACAAACCCGGCAGAAAACGTTCAGGAATTTGTTAAGGCATATCAGTCGAAGTTCAACGAGATGCCTGGTGAGTGGGCAGCACATGCTTATGATACCGTTCAGGCATACGCAAAGGCAATTGAAGCAGGCGCTACAGACAGAGCATCCTGCATTGAGAAACTGCGCGACGTAACATTCGAGGGCGTTTCCGGACACATCGAATTCGATGAGAAGGGCGACGTTGTCGGTAAGGAAACATTCCTGACAATTATTCAGGACGGCGCATTTGTAGCAGACGAGAGTTGATGATCCGTAACGGATAAGGCCCATATGCGCATGCCTTCCCGCGGGAATCTCACGGCAGAACGGGATGACCGCAAAGCGTAAATTTATGTGTGTAGGGGGCTGCCGCACCTTTGGCGGCAGCCCCGCGAAAATGGGATGTTAGGAGGTTGTGATGTTATTACAGTTTATTATCAACGGTCTGAGTATCGGAAGCGTATATGCCCTGATTGCGCTCGGATACAACATGATCTACGGAATACTGAACCTGCTGAACTTTGCCCATGGTGACTTGTATACGATCGGCGTTTTCATCGTGTTCTCACTCGTTAGCGGAGGCATGAACGCGTTCCTGGCTATCTTGATTGCTGCAGTCGTCGTAGG
>JAFUCM010000087.1 GCA_017459675.1 Eubacterium sp. | reverse complement strand
GGAAGGGCGGATCTTCTATGCAAACCGCGCTTATGAGGAACTTCTGGGCGTTCCCGTCAACAAAGTGGTCGGGAGAAATATCTTTAAGATCGAGCCCGAATCGGACCTGTGCATCGCGATCAGAGAGCAGCGCAGTATCGTCAACAGCAGCAAGTATATTAAATCCGTAGATAAATATGTATCTCTGAGAATACAGGTGCTGCCTGAAGACATACAGTCCGGAGGGGCGGTATCTCTTTTTACGGACGTTACAAAGATCGAATCTCTTAACACGGAGATCGAGAGAATGTCGGGTATGGTAGATGTTTTCAGGCAGCAGGAGAGACGGAACTATCAGCGCTCGGGCATCATTACCCGTAACCGGCAGTTCCTCCAGCTTCTGGATCAGGCGTCCATTGCGGCCAGAACCAATGTGCCGGTACTCCTGCGAGGCGAGAACGGCGTGGGAAAAGAGGTCGTCGCCAGATATATACACATGACCAGTGAGAGGAGCGATCAGCCGCTGGTGGTTGTCAACTGTTCCGCAATCCCGGAATCTCTGATCGAGAGCGAACTGTTCGGATATGAGGAGGGGGCGTTTACCGGCGCCAAAAAAGGCGGCAAGATGGGAAAATTCGAGCTGGCAAATCACGGCACGATCTTTCTGGACGAGATAGGAGATATGCCGGTCTCCCTTCAGGCGAGGCTCCTGAGGGTCATACAGAACGGCGAGATCGAAAAGATCGGCAGACAGAGGACGATTCCGGTGGATGCGCGCATCATAGCAGCGACAAACCAGCCTCTGGAGGACATGATTGCGGGTAAAATGTTTCGGAAGGATCTTTTCTTCCGTCTCAATGTCATATCGCTTACGATCCCGCCGCTTCGCGACCGGAGAGAGGATATTCCGCTTCTCGCAGATCATTTTCTTAAAGAATACAACAGGAAATACAAAAGAAGTAGGATCATTCCTCCGCAGGGATACCATAGACTTCTGCAGAATGACTGGAGCGGGAATGTGCGGGAACTGCAGAATTGTATAGAACGGGCCGTCATTCTGTCGATCAGTGACGAACTGAGTTTCAGTGATCTCTTAATGATCTCAGGCTCGAGAACAAAACCTTTCAGCGACGGCGCTGCAAAGAAAACAACGGGGTTAAGTACGTACAGTATCTTGGACGATGAGTACAGACGGACGCTTCCTCTGAGTGAACAGGTTGCGCTGTTTGAAGCACAGATCATCAAAACAGTCATGCAGGAGGAGGGAGACAAGGAAAAAGCGATCGAGCGCCTGGGGATCTCAAAGAGAACTTTTTACAGGAAATGCGCACAGTATAAAATGAATGAAAAAGAGTAGGTGTATTTCGAATCAGAAGCATACGCCGGACCGACAGTGCCACATTTGACATAAGTGCCAAGTGTGGCACTGTTTTATGCCGTTTCTGTCACTTTCCGCCTGTGCCAAAAGAAAAGAATGCGGAATATGCGGGAAAAAGCCGCACGATCTGTTTTGGCACGGAAAATGCTTTTAAAAAGGCAGATGCATCTTAAATCGTAACGTTGTAATAGTCAGGACAGTTGACTGCACAAGAGGTATGGTAATGAAGAAAATCAGAATTGGAGGAGGACAGGGTTTCTGGGGGGACAGTAATGACGCCGCTGTCCACATGGTCCATGAAGGGGATCTGGATTATATGGCATGCGATTACCTTGCCGAACTCACCCTATCCATTATGCAGAGGCAGAAACTGAAAAATCCCCAGGCAGGCTATGCCAGAGATTTTATTAAACTTCTCGGGGAGTGCGGAAAAGAGGCATTTGAGAAAAAGATCCGCATCATCAGCAATGCCGGCGGCATGAATATCCGCGGCGGTGTGGACGCGATCGCGGCCCAGGCAAAAGCACAGGGACTGACAGGATACAAGATCGGATATGTCACAGGAGACGATCTTCTTGACAGACTTCCGAAGCTGATCGACGAAGGAATGACTTTTCCCAATATAGATGACGCCGGGGATTTTGACAGTATTAAAGATAAGATCGTCAATGCCAACGTCTATTACGGAAGAGAGCCGATCATGGACTGTATCGCCGGCGGTGCGGATGTGGTGCTGACGGGAAGAGCGTCTGATTCCGCGCTGTTTCTCGCACCGCTCGCCTATGAATTCGGATGGCAGGATAAAGATATGGATGATCTGGCCAGAGGTATTATGGTCGGACATCTGCTGGAGTGCGGCGGCCAGGGCGCGGGAGGCAATTTTGACTACGACTGGCGCAGTGTGCCGGACATGGACAATCTTGGTTTCCCCATTGCCGAGGTGACGGACGACAGTCTCTATATTACAAAAGCGCCTAACTGCGGAGGGCTGATCTCTGAGCAGTCCTGCAAGGAGCAGTTCCTCTACGAAGTGCATGATCCCGCGAACTATATCACGCCGGATGTGACAGTGGATATCAGCGGAGCGACGATCACAAATGCGGGGGAGAACAGAGTAAAAGTCGCGAATATCAAGGGAAAAGAGAAGCCGGAGAAGCTCAAGATGTGCATCGGCTATCAGGCCGGTTACCGCGTGACGACCTATCTCAGCTTTGCGTGGCCGGACGCTTATGAAAAGGCGCGGTATGCAGGAGAGATCCTTCTGAAGAAGATGAAGCGCAGGAATATGAAGTACAGGGATATCCGGATCGATTATTTGGGACTGAACGCGCTGCATCTGAATGTCGCGGAGATCGATGAGGATCTTCTTAGTAAGCAGAATGAAGTGGTCCTGCATATGTGCGTC
>JAFUCM010000086.1 GCA_017459675.1 Eubacterium sp. | reverse complement strand
AGATCACTGCGTCAAATGTTACAACCAAAAAAGTAAAAAAAAAGAAACTGAAGGCAGCGCTTAAGAAAGCCAAAAAGCTGCTGAAGAATACAAAAAAATACACAAAAAAATCACTGAAAAAACTGAAAAAAGCACGGAAGGCAGCCAACAAGGTTTACAAGAATAAGAAAGCAACACAGGCTCAGGTGGACCGGCAGACAAAGAAACTGAAGGCTGCGATCAAAAAGCTGAAGAAGAAAAACGCCGCATCCTCGAAAAAAACATCTGCGAAGTCTGCAGCGAAAAGCAGCAGTACCACGAAACAGGAGAAAGTAGACTTCAACAATCTGACGGATGGTGTTTATACGATTTCAGGCAGTATGGTAAAGATCGATAAGAGCACTGCTTCAATGTCAAACGATGCCATCGATCATACCTTAAAGCTGACAGTAAAAGGCGGCACGTATTATATTACGATGCGATTTAAGGGACTGAAGATCAACAATATGCTCGGCTACCTGGGCAGACTGCGGTACTTCCAGACCGGTTATTCACTGGACGGCAACGGCAGCCCGCAGGGATCTCTGGGCGACGCGACAGTCGAAAGCTATCAGACAGACAGCTCAGGAGGCCGCTTGAAGGATGATCTCGGAACAGACTATCCGAAAGAAGTGACGTTCCCGCTGATCAGCGAAGCCATGAATGACGGATTTGTGCCGCTGCAGGTATTTGTGCCGATTATGGAATCCATTTCCGCGGGAACCGGAACACAGCCGGTCTTTCTGAAACTGGACCGGGACAGTGTTTATACGGGGTATTCTGCTTCCGCATCTTCTGACAGCACTGCGGCAGGAAAAAGCTCCCTGCCGGGCACTACGTCCGGTTCCGCAGGTACTGCTTCAGGGACAAAGACGGCCGGCGCATCCTTGCTGGGCGGTTCGACACTGGGCAGTTCAACACTTGGTGGTTCTTCAGCGTCCGGCACTTCGTCTCTGGGAACCGGATTGACAGGTACTGATGAAGATGACGCGGATGATCCGGATGAAGATGCAGCAGAAGAAAATGAAGCTGTCAGCGGTCTGCAGCTTTCGGGGCTCGGAAGCCTCGACAGCAGCGGCACATCTGAAGGAGGAACATCAGTACCGGAAGAGGGAACGGACGCCATAGCAGATCCGGAAGAAGCATCGGAAGCGGATGCAAATGATTATGAAGAGGATGCGGAAGACGAAGAAGAGGAGACACAGGAGCCGCCGCTTCGCAAAATCGTTAAACCGATGGGCATCGGCACACCGCTGCTCGCATTGATGCTGGCGGCAGTCTACCTTCAGAGAAAGAAAAAAATGCTTTCATTCTTCAGGAGGAATCGTTAGAATGCAGCATTTCATCAGGAAACAAATAGGCATCTGTTTTTGCCTGCTTATGATTGTTCTGGCCGGGTGTATGATCATCCGGCCGGTTACTGTGCGTGCGGAGAGCGGGACGATCTACGCCTGCACGATCCATCCCTGCTACCGGCATCCGGTATCCGGCGAAATCGAGGACTCCGGCGGGGAGGCGGCATACGCGACCGGGCAGGGTATGGTCGAGGGGTGTGTCTCAACGGCGGGCATGCTGGAAGTGACAGACAGCGGCAGGATGTATCTGACGATGCGGCTTTCGCTGGTTGATTATACTTCTGATCATGCCTTTCAGGTACAGAGCTGGGGAGATTCCGGATGGACGGACCCGCCGATCGGGATCACCGGCGAGGGATCCGACAAGAACGGCAAAACCTGGGACATCACCATGGAGGTGCCTTCTGAACAGTGCGTCGTGCGCGGCACGATGATGGTGACGCCGATGGGACGCAGCGTTATTTATTATTTTTATCCCGACAACTTTACGCCGGGAGAAGCGGACGGCGCAAACGGCATGAAAGCTGCGATGGTAACAGAACCTTCGAACGGCGGCGGGGCAGCACCGGCCGGAAATGGTTCCGGAGACGGTACTGCTGCAGAAAGAAACACCACAGAAACACAGGCAGATGCCGGGCAGACACAGAGCGCAGCTGATCTGCAGGCGCAGGCAGTAAGCGGCGGGAATGCAGCCGGTTCGCAGGCTTCATCAGCCGGGGAAAATGCATCTGACATGCAGCAGGCAGTCAGCGGAGAAAACAGCACAGGAAAATCTGCAGGCAGTACCCCGCAGGGAACCAGCGGAAGCAGCAATGTGCAGGGCGTCACATCGGGCGGCGTCGACAAAAATGCCGGCCTGAATCTGTCTACGGAAGAGCAGGCCGGCGGCACAGAGGAGACCGCCGGTACGGAGATGGATCCGGAAGAATCCGGAGCGGACGGACAGGAAGATACGCAGAAGGACGCCGGCGGGAAGCGATCCGTCGCGGAGACGATCTTCATCAATGTCGTCTCCGGCGTTCTGATCGGCGGGATCCTGATCGGACTTTGTGCATGTATCTGGTATTTCTTAAGAAAGCGGCAGGCAGCCGGATTTACGGATCCTGATGAATATGCGGATCTGTATCAGGACAGCAGTCCGAGCAAAGCAGCTACTTCTGCCGGACGCTCTTCAGACAGAGACCATACAGACGGGTGATAAAAATGAGAAAGAAGCAACTGATAAGCAGACAATTACGAACTGCCATGCTGTTGTCGCTGACAGGAATGATGGTGGCAATTTGTCTCTGCCGGCCTGCGGATGCATCCGGAAGTTTTGACAATACACATGCATCCAAAAGTGACGCAGTCAACGAACTGCTGGCCGTTACGGATCAATCAGAGCTGAAGGCTGTGGAACTGGCCAGAAAGAAGGTAAGGAAGCTCGGCAGGGAGCCGAAGCTGATCGCCACGTCGCCTGCAGTCGCGGATATCTGCGACCGGCTGGAGCTGGATCTGGTCGGCGTATGCTCCAGCGCAATTTCCGTGATACCGGAGCGCTACAAGGATGTGACGGTTGTCGGCGGCGCGATGAGTCCCGATATCGAGGTGGTCAGTTCGCTGAAGCCGGACTGGATCTTCAGTCCTGTCAGCCTGCAGGGCGATCTGCAGCCAAAGTACGACGCGATCGGATCTGACTGGGCATTTCTGAATACCAGAAGTGTGCCCGGTATGTACCGCTCGATTCAGGAGATGGGTTATATATTTGACCGGGAAGAGCAGGCGCAGACACTGATTGATGAATTTACGGAATTTTATGATGATTACCGGGTGAAAAACGAAGGAAAGGAAGCACCGGATGTACTGATCCTGATGGGACTGCCCGGATCGTATATCATCGCCACAGAAAACTCTTACGTGGGAAGCCTGGTCGAACTGGCAGGCGGAAACAACGTCTATGCAGGTACAGATCAGGAATTTCTGACGGTGAATACCGAGGACATGAAAACGAAGGAGCCGGATGTCATTGTGCGCTGTGCACATGCGCTGCCGGATCAGGTCGTCGAGATGTTCAAAGAAGATTTTGAAACCAATGATATCTGGAAGCATTTCGAGGCTGTCAAAGAGGGGCGTGTTTACGATCTGACCTATGAAAATTTCGGGATGAGCGTCAAGTTTAATTACCCTGACGCACTCGAGGAGCTCCAGCCGATCCTGTATCCAGAGAGCGCATCGGATGAAAAGAAAGCGAAACAGAACAGCGAGGCAGCCGTGAAAGCGGCGGAAGACAGCGGAAAATAATACGAGAGGCAATGAATTTTGAAATCACACAGAGACATTCAAAACTTGAATCATACACAGCTGCAGCCTGAAACTGATCAGAGCCGGCGGCGCAGAAAACAGATCATACGGATTGCTTCATTTGTGTGTATGAGTCTGCTGCTTGCAGGAATGTTTTTTCTGGCTGCAAATACCGGAAGCCTGAAAGTATCACCGGGAAGGATGATCCGCGGCCTTTTTATGGAGTACGACGAGACCGTATCGACGATCTTTGACCTCCGGTTTCCGCGGATTCTGATTGCCATGCTGTCAGGTGCGGCGGTTGCGGTCTCGGGCGTTTTGTTTCAGGCGGTATTAAAAAATCCGCTGGCAGATCCCGGCATTATCGGTATCTCGAGCGGCGCGAGCTTTGTGTCGATTGTGATCATTGCCTTTTTGCCGCAGTTCTACTTCTTTACACCGCTGTTTGCATTTCTGGGCGGCGTGTTTGCGTTTTTCCTGGTTTACAGCCTTTCCTGGAAAGGCGGATTAAGCCCGCTGCGGATCATCCTGGTCGGCGTCGCAATCAATGCGATGTTTACGGGTCTGACGGAAACCTTCAATGCGCTGTCCGGCGGAAATATCGAGCGGATGGTAGCCGTGGCCAGCGGCAATATCAGCATGAAAACATGGGATGATGTGCGGACACTGTTTCCGTATACGCTGATCGGTCTGATCCTCGCCTGCGTATTCTCCGGGAAATGTGACCTGCTGTCTCTGGAGGACAAAACAGCCAGAAGTCTGGGCGTCAATGTAAACCGGACACGCCTGATGCTCTCACTGTTTGCCGTCCTTTTGGCAAGTATATCAACGGCGGTTGCAGGTGCGATCAGCTTTCTGGGACTGATTGTCCCGCATATCGGCAGGATTCTGGTAGGAAGTGAACACAAAGTGCTGATTCCGTTTTCCATGCTGTTTGGCGCGTTTGCATTTCTGGTGGCGGATACGATCGGCAGGACGATTGCGGCGCCGAGCGAGATTGCGCCTGCAATTATCATGAGTGTCGTCGGCGGACCGTTCTTCGTATTTCTGCTGCGGCGCTCGAAAAAATATGCGAACGGATAAACAGCAGAAGAAATAAACCGGAAGGAAAATATCGGAAGAAGGCTTGACGTGACGAACGGGTAATGAGTACGAATGACATGGACAGCATGGATAGAATGATAGAAAAAACAAGGACAGAAATGACAGGTAGTACAACAGCTGCCGGCAATGCACCTGCAGCCGGCGAAGAGAAACGTTCTGCCGACAGAGAGCTGCTGCGTCAGACGCTGCCGGAGATGGAGGTGCGAAACCTCTCTTTTGCATACGGAAAACAGCCGGTGCTTCGGGATGTAAGCCTCATGATCCCGAGAGGGAAGGTGACGACGATCATGGGCGCGAACGGCTGCGGCAAGTCCACCCTGTTTGCCCTGATGACAAAAAACCTGACGCCGGGACGCGGAAAGATATTCCTGCGCGGAAAAAACATTGCAAATCTGAATCTCAAAGATTATGCGCGGGAGGTCTCAATCGTCCAGCAGTACAACACGGCCGCGGACGATATCACAGTTGAGCGTCTGGTCGCATTCGGACGCACGCCGTACCTTCGGCTGATGCAGGAAAAAACGGACGAAGATGAGCGGGCAGTCGAATGGGCGATGGAAGTCACCAACGTCGCAGAATTCCGCGACCGTGAGATCGCGCGGCTTTCGGGCGGACAGCGTCAGCGTGTGTGGATCGCGATGGCACTCGCACAGAGCACAAAAATCCTGTTTCTCGATGAGCCGACAACCTATCTCGACATTCGATACCAGATCGAGATCCTTCAGCTGGTGCGGAAGCTGAATCGTGAATACGGCATGACGATCGTCATGGTACTCCATGACATCAATCAGGCAATCTTTTACTCAGACGAAGTCATCGGGCTTGCGGACGGGAAAGTGGCCGTCGCAGGTTCTCCGCAGGAGGTCATCACGCAGGAAAGTATACAGAAGCTTTTCGGGATTAGTCTGGAAGTGACCAGATTCGGGGGCAGCAAGCATGTTATGCTGACACAGGCCCTGCCCTGACCGCCTTGCCGGGCTTTGATCTCCGTTTGTTTCGGTGATTCAAAAAAAAGAAAGGATGTGATATGATTACCATAACGAGTAATGTGAAGCCGAAGGAGACCAGCTATGGGTATTTATCTGAATCCGGGGAACAGTATATTCAGAGAAGTTGTCTGCGGTGATATCTATGTCGATAAGACCATGATGATCAAAGAGACAAATCGGATGATGGACACCGGAAATAAGTACATCTGCATGTCCCGTCCGCGCCGGTTCGGCAAGACGTTCGCGAGCAATATGCTGTGCGCCTATTATTCCAAAGGCTGTGATTCCGGAGAACTGTTTGCGCCGTTTAAAATCAGCCGGGATCCCTGTTTTGAAGAAAAACTGAACCGGTATAATGTCATTAAAATTGACATGAACAGCGAGTACCAGAATACGAAAGATAAAGAAAAACTGATTGATCGGCTTACGGGCAAGATCAAAAGAGAACTGGAAAGGACTTTTCCGGATATTGCTTTCGAAGAGGATAATACACTGGCAGAATGCATTCTGCAGGTATATGCCGAAAAGGAACAGCTTTTTGTTATTATTCTGGACGAGTATGACGTTCTGGTGCGTGAAAAAGTCAGCGGGGAGTTGTTTCAGGAGTATCTTTCATTTCTGAATGGACTTTTTAAGAGCGATACGGTACGGCAGGCAATTGCACTTGCCTATCTGACAGGCATCCTGCCTGTTGTGCGAGACAAGATCCAGTCTAAGCTGAATAATTTTGAAGAGTATACAATTCTTGACGCGGAGTGTTTTGCTGAATTTGTCGGCTTTACCGGTGAAGAGGCAGAGCAGCTGTGTCAGGAGCATGGGGTCAGTTTTGATGAATGCAGACAGTGGTACGATGGTTACCGGCAGCATGGATATGAAATATACAATCCGGAATCTGTTGTAAAGGCAGTACGTAAAAAAACGTTCAGCAGTTACTGGGGAAAAACTTCTTCTTATGAGGTCATCTCGGACCGGATCCGTCAGAATTTTGCCGGCACAAAGGAAGCAGTCATTCGGATGCTGGCGGGAGAAAACGTAGATGTGGACGAAGGGTCTTATCTGAATACGATGACAGATTTCTCAAGCAAGGATGATATATTTGGTTATTTGATGCATCTTGGATATCTGGCGT
>JAFUCM010000085.1 GCA_017459675.1 Eubacterium sp. | reverse complement strand
GTCAGCGGCTGCATGCCGCCCTCCAGGTCAATGATGCTCAGGCGGACAAATCCCAGCGCTGCGCCGTCCATGATCTTATAATCAAGACCGTCCGGCCCGCGGTGGCGTATGGTCTGCAGCATATGCTCCAGGACCTTTTCCGGCTGTTCGATTGTTCCGGTGAATCCACAGATTCCGCACATAGAATGTTTCTCCTTGAAAAAGAACCCTGCCGGCAGCTTTCCGGCAGGGTGTTGTCTGTTGCTGCGTGTTTCAAAATGATTCAGCTTAAGAGCTTACCGATGATTTCAGGATTCCTTGTAAATAATAATCGGTGTACCCGGCTGTGTGTTTTCGTAAATGGTACGGGCAGCCGAAAGCGGCAGATTCAGACAGCCGTGCGACCCGTTGGTCTGGTAAATATTACCGCCGAAAGATCCGCGCCAGACGGCGTCATGCAGTCCTTCGCCGTCATGGAATGCCATCCAGTACTGTACTTCCGTGTTATAATCCTGACCTTCCAGCATCGACGGACTTTCCATATAGGCGAGATAGAAGAGGCCGGTCGTAGTTTCGCGGTCCTCAGAAACATCGCCGGAGACGAAATCAGATTCAGTAACCAGCTTTCCGTCCTTGTAGTACCACAGATGCTGTTTCGTCAGGTCCGCCTCGATATAAGTGCCGGCGAGATCGTCCGTGCCGTTTCGTTTCAGATAATAGGGATTGCCCCAGTCATTTGTCTTGACATAAACGGGCTCGCGGGTTACTTCCTGATTGCTCTGGATGTCCTCCTTGAGCTGCTTCGCCTCTGCATCCTGATCGACGGTATAACCGTATTCCACCTTTTCCGCGGGAATCGTGATTTCCTGCCCGCCGGTTGTCCTGAAGGTATGCGCGTGATGGCGCGTATTATATTTCTCTGCCATCGCAGTGACATATTCGGTTACTTTTGTATCGTCGATGGAAGCCTTGTCACCGTCAATGACGATCCAGTCCTTGATGGTATCAAAATTGAGAACCTGTTTTTCTTCTCCGAATGTGTAGGTGATGACAGCTTTGGTATACTGGTTCATCAGATCACATTTCTTCTGCAGTTCCGCCGTCTGATCTTCGATGACGGGGCTGGTGTAGGCATTTTCCGGGATTGTCACAGTCAGCGCACTGTCTGCGCTGATATTCTCCATCAGGCCGTCCAGTTTCTCCTGTACCGCATTCTGGAGCACTGCGTCGTCGATCTCATTGCCCTGGACCGCCGCATCTACATAGCACTCCTTCTTTTCAGGATCATATAAAAAGGAGGCCTCCTTCGATGCAACACGCGGAACGGAGAGGTTTTCCGCTTTGACAAAACTGCGGAAGGTCTCTTCGTCAAACAGATTGGAAAAGTCCAGTGCCATCGTAATGGGGCGGTGCAGCAGTTCGTTCAGAACCATTTTCGGACTGGTGACCTCTGCCTGCTGCAGTCCGGCAAGCGCCTCAGTGATCGCGTCCTGATCAAATGTATAGCCGTAATCCGCGAGGGAACCGGTCAGAACCGTTTCGTCATTTTCTGTCACGGAAAACTGCACATCGGCATAATCTTTCAGAAGAAGCGCCGTGACATCTGCGGGCTCCATGCCGGAAACATCGGTATCATTCAGCGTCGTCCCGTTCAGAAATGCGGGCCGCATGCTGACTTGCCGCATATAATAATATGCGCCGCCCATCAGCCCTGCAATAATCAAAAGAAGTATGATGAGAATGATAAGTTTTGCTTTGCTTTTCTTTTTCTTTTTTTCGTTTGCCATTTCTTAAACCTCACATGCGATATCGTACCACAGCATATGTTGCGTTGCAAGAATCCATCTCTGGTATATCAAAGTGAAATGCTGCCATGAAAATAAACAGCCGGTATCTGTTTTGCGGGCAGCCGGACAGGTTAAAAACAGCGCAGGAACCGCTGTACTGTCAGGTCGTTTACAGTCTAGAACAGATTCGTGAAAGAAGTGTGAAATTCATGCTTGACTTTTGAATGGTGATCTGATAGTATAGTCAAGCGAGCACAAAACAGCTCACAAAAATACAGACGCAGGAATGGCGGAATTGGCAGACGCGCAGGCTTCAGGTGCCTGTGGTAGCAATATCGTGTGGGTTCAAGTCCCACTTCCTGCATACAAGGGAAAGCCGAGATTCGGTTTTCCCTTTCTTTTTGTCATGACAGCCAACAAGTTTCCATAAAGTATTGACATAATTTTCGAAAGAGTGTATTATGTCGAGTATCGGAAGCCTGGCTCCGAATTCTGTGAAGCCGTACGGAACAGATCACAAAACAACAAAGACTTCTGAAAGAATGAGGAGAACTTGTATGACAGGGAAAAGACTCTTTGCAGGACTGCTGGCCGCTGCGATTGCAGCCGGCGGACCTGCTGTTTACGGAGCCGGTCAGGAGGTGACTGACCGGACTGCACGCACCCCGGCAGCGCTGTACTTTGACATGAATGAAGGCGGATGCGTGTCTGTGCAGATGCGGGACGCTGAACAGCAAATATATGAGACAGTACTGTCTGTAGAAGGGGATCAGGCAGTCATCAGCGAACAGATCCTGCAGGCGGACGGGACGCCGGCAGGGGAACCGGTTGTCCGGAATGAGCAATATGAAAACAACACCTGGTGTCTGGAAACTGAAACCGGCAGAGAAATTGCACTGCAGGTCGCGCCGGATCCGGGATATACGGTGACGGTATGTGATTTGACGGATGTGGATGGACATACAGAAAGTATCCGTGACCGACTGGATGCTGACGGCATATTTGTGCAGGCAGGAAAGACCGAACGTGTCAGAATCGTTTTTTCAGCGGATCCGGAAACGGCTGGTTCACAGGAAGAACTTTCTGCGCTGACAGATGCAGAAGCTGCCGGCAGTCATGCCGGTGTGAACGAGACAGATGAAAGTGCGGTTCATTCCGCGGAGGATGACATGGATCCGGAAGCGGAAACGGATGCGGAAACGGGAGCGTCTGATCCAGAAGGTCAGGAAGCACCGGATGGACAGGAAGCAGAACCTGCGGAATCGGAGGGACGTTTTGCAGACGCTGCGCAGAATCCGGAAAGCAGCCGCACAGAGCACCCGGCAAAAGCAGAACAGGATACGGATCAGCTGCCGGAAGAGACACTGTCCGGCGCAGACGTGACGAAGCAGGAAGCCGGTCAAAAACTGACAGATGCCGTAATCGAGCAGTATCTGCTGGAGCACGTGGATGAGAATTATACAAAAAAGGATTTTCTGCAGGTTGTCAACCTGATGAACGCGCAGCAGACGCTGTTCTCTGCGGCGTATCTGCCGGAGGGAACCGCGCTGGATCAGGCGATGACAGAAGACCGGTATCTGGACCACTGGCTCGGTTCATACCGATATATCGTTCCGGTCTACTGGATGTCAGAAACGAGCGACTATTATGTCGCATTTCTGAACACCATGCAGAACGATGCGAATGCGTCAGTCCGGGATGTTTCTTTTGCAGAGAATAACACGGCAGGAAATGCGGTCAGCGGATGTATTTTTGACAGGGACACCGGAATTGTCTATATCCCGGCGGCCCTCTATCATACAGCAGAAGATGCCGGTGCGATGCAGATCGGAACGATTCAGGCACAGCTTCTGCAGGCGGTCAGCGGGACAGCTGACGGGACGGAAGCAGCATCTGTATGTGAAGTTTTGACGGGCAGAGAGAAAACGCTGACGGCCGAGACGGCAGCAGAACCGGTGCTGGACCTGAAAACGACTGTTCAGACGGCGGCCGGCATGAATCCGGGAAAACTGCAGGTTGCCGTCAACGGGCTGCCGCTGACGGAAGATTACTATTCCTATAACCGGCAGACCGGCGAACTGACAATTGCAATGTCATCTGCCGCGGTGGCCACGGTCGATGTCACTGAAGAGAAAACCGGTATTCTGGAGAAAATTGCCGGTGCGGTCGGCGCCAGAACGGTCTATGCCGTAACAGAAAACAATATGCCCAACGTGTACAAAAATCTGAAACTGAAGCTGCCCTCTTATGTGCAGGCAGGTATGTATCTTCAGGGCAATATTATTGATACGATGATGTCAAACGGGACGGACGCGTATAACGAACTCAAAGATTCCGAAGACGGCGTACCAAATGTTTATGCCTATGAATATACACACGGACATCTGGACTATGCCTGGGATGAAAAAAACAGCGACGGTTCCTTTAAACATGCCGCCGGCGAACTGATCGACCTGATCTACAACGGGGAGCGTCAGGAGACGGTCAGCGGAGAGACGGTTACACGGAAACTGAAGTACAGCAAACTTTCCATGTACACGGATGCCTGGTGGCAGGTGCTGAATTTCAGCCATGCGGATTCCAAATCGATGAATGTATACACAGCGGAGGGGAAGAAAACAGATGATCCGAAAGTCAGTCTCTCAGCACTGGGGAACATTCCGCTTACCTGCAGCCACATCACCTGTCCGCTGGGAAATATCAGCAGCGGGGTGCAGGATCCGGATGAAGATGATCTGGACAGCGGAGCGGTCAATCTTCGCGTGAAAGTCAGAGTGCGTGTCTTCGAGCGGAATGAGGAAGAAGGATATGCCGTGCTCGGTGTGCTGGCGGCGCACCACAGGGTTGCGGCAGGTGAGGCGGACAACGGACAGACTGGCGCGGCAGTCTTCAAGGTGGCAATTGAGCCGACGACTGCCGGAATGCACATCCGGAAGACATCCGCAGCGCCGGCAGTTTCAGAAGGAAACAGCCTGTACAGTCTTGCTGACGCGGTCTATACCATTTATAAAGATGAAGCCTGCACACAGAAGGCAGGGGAATTCCGCACCAATGCAGAAGGTGTCAGCAATACGGTGACACTGCAGATGGGAACCGCATACTGGTATAAAGAAACGACAGCACCGAAGGGATATTACCCGGATAAGAAGATCCGGAAGATTCAGCTGGACGGGAATGAGGCGGAATATGTTGAGACGGTCAGTGAAGAACCGAAAGAAGCGATTCCGGATCTGCTGGTCGGCAAAGTTGACAGCGAGACCGGGGAGGCAGTACCGCAGGGTGATGCGTCGCTGGAAGGAGCTGAATTCACGGTGCGTCACTACTGTGCGGAGAATGCTTCCGGAGAACCGCTTCACACATGGATTTTCCGGACGGATGCAGAAGGAGGCATCCGTTTTGATGAAAACCATCTGGTAAACGGAACATTTGTCAGAAATGCTGCCGGGAAAAATACATTTCCGCTTGGATATTACACATTTGAGGAGACAAAGACACCGGCAGGGTATCTGCCGGCGGGAAAGACCTTTGCGGTCAGCCTTCTGGAAAGCGGGGAAGGTGTCCGGTGGTCGGATCCTGACTTCCTGAAAGGATTCCGGGCTGAGGAACCGGTTATGCACGGAAATATTCAGGTGACGAAACAGGATATTGAACTGAACAGGGCAGAGGCACTTGCGGGCGGAAGCCTTGCGGGCATCCGGTTTGAAGTGAAAAATGCGTCAAGAGAACCGGTTATGTATCAGGGAAAGAAGATTCTTTCCGGTGAGACGGTTCTTGTGCTGGAAACCGATGAAAATGGTGCGGCATCCACGGGCGAAAACACGCTTCCATATGGTACCTATACGGTTCAGGAACTGCCTTCTGATAAGCAGCAGAAAAGTGCCAGTGATTCCTATCTGCTTTCAGACACCGGTGTGCATGCCATGGAGATCCGTCAGGATGGTGAAACGAAGCAGCTGATCTGTCAGGATCAGATTAAGCGTTCGGCGCTCACGTTCCGCAAGACAGATGATACCGACGACAAGGGGATGGCGCGGATTCCATTTGTGCTGGAACTGACAGAAACCGGGGAGCGGCATGTCATCCTGACAGACGGGAACGGCTGTTACAGTACCGAGAAATATGCGCATTCCCTGGAAACAAACAGGCTGGACAGTCTGCTGGAAAGCGATTCGGAAGCGGATGTGATTCCGGACGAAGCGCTGCAGGATTATGAATACGGCACCTGGTTCGGAACCGGACGGGAAGGAAGCAACGCACCGGTCAATGATACGCTGGGCGCACTGCCATATGGAAATTATGTGTTAAATGAACTGCGCTGTAAGGCGAATCAGGGGCATCAGCTGATTCAGGACTACGCATTCACGATTGAAGAAGACGGGGAACGGTTCGATTTTAACAATCTGAGAAACCGGCCGGAACAGATGACGATCGGCACGACGATGACGGACGCGGGAAGCGGCGGTCACGATGCGTCGCTCGGAGAAGACGAACGGATTCATCTGACGGATGCGGTGGAATGTCACGGCCTGACAGCTGGCGTGACCTATCTTCTGCAGGCGGTTCTGATGGAACAGGTATCAGAGGATGTATTCCGCGCGGAAAACGAGGAGAAGCAGCGCGCGCCGGTAAAGGGAGAACTGCAGTTTACGGCCGATGGCGAAGATATGACCGTTCATGTACCGCTCTCAGCATTTGTTCCGCCGCAGGAGACCCTGCAGGTAGTCGCATTTGAAAAGCTGTATGCTGTTACAGAAGACGGAAAACGCGGGCAGATGCTTGCTTCGCATGAAGACATCACAGATGCCGGGCAGACGGTCCGGATTCCCGCGATCCGCACAGAGGCGGCAGACCGGAGCACGGGCAGTCATACCGGCACAACCGGGGAAGCGCAGGACATCATCGATACCGTCTCTTACAGCGGGCTGATACCGGGCGGGACGTATGAGGTGTCCGGATACCTGATTGACCACGAAACGGGAGAAGAACTCCTGGTCGGCGGAAAACCGGTTCAGGCTGCCAGCACTTTTACCGCAGAGGAGGAGAGCGGAACAGTCCGGGTGGATTTCCGGCTGGACAGCCGGGAATTGTCTGGGAAAACAGTGGTCGTGTTTGAGGAATTATACCGGATCATACCGGAAGGTGAAGAAGGGAGCGGATCCGGCCGGATTCTGACAGCGGTTCACAAGGATCCGGAAGATGCGGCGCAGTCGGTTGTCTACCGGGAACCGGAACAGCCGCCCGAAGACACCCCCAAAGAAAAAAAGACGCCGGAGAAGAAGATCACACCGGCACCCACAAAGAAACCGGATAAACCGGTGATCACAACGGAGCCTGAAATCACAAAACGCCGCACACCGGTTACCGGAGATCCCGCAGGAACCGTCCTGTTTGCAGGCATCTGCACGGCAGCGGCATGCGGAATTGTCGTTCTGATTCACATCATTCTGCACAGAAAGCGGCGCTGATTCCGGTTGACACTGATCAACATCTATGAAATCGCGGCCTGTGCGCAACTAGATATTTGAATTCACGTCAAAATATGGTACAATTTGCCCTGGATGTCCTGTATTTGCAGGAGGTCCGGGGCATTTTTATGTGGTGCTGCAAAAGACATCCGGGAAAAGAGAAACATTTCAGGACGGATGCCATTCTCAAAATAAAAGGAAAAGAATCTGCAGATGAAATATTATCTGATCACTTTTTTCATATCCATGGTACCGATTATTGAACTGCGCGGCGCAATTCCGGTCGGTATTCTGAAGGGCGGTCTGCCGCTGATTCCGACGTTTATCGTTGCGGTTATCGGAAATATGCTTCCGGTTCCGCTGATTTATCTGTTTGCAAGAAGACTTCTGGTATGGGGCTGTGATAAGCCGGTAATCGGCAGTTTTTTCCGGTTTTGTCTGGAAAAGGGTGAACACGGCGGTGAGAAACTGAAAGCAAAAGCGGGAAGGGGCCTGTTCGTCGCCCTGCTCCTGTTTGTCGGAATTCCGCTTCCGGGCACCGGTGCATGGACCGGCACACTTGCAGCCAGTATTTTGAATATGGATTTCAAAAAAAGCGTTGTGGCAGTCATGCTGGGTGTTATGCTCGCAGGTGTGATCATGGGGCTTGCATCTATGGGACTGCTTGGAGCGCTGAGTCACTTCTTCAGTATATAAATGTGTGAATGATGGAGGGAAAAGATCATGAAATGTCCGTACTGCGGCAAAGAAGACAACCGCGTTGTCGATTCCAGACCGGTGGAGGAGGAAAATTCCATCCGCCGCAGAAGAATGTGCGATGCCTGTGGAAAGCGTTTTACGACCTATGAAAAGATCGAGACCATTCCGCTGATGGTGATCAAGAAGGATCAGAACCGCGAACAGTATGACAGAGAAAAACTCCTCGGCGGCATCCTGCGCGCATGTCACAAGCGTCCGGTTCCGGTACAGAAAATCAATGAGATTGTCGACCAGGTTGAAAATGAGATTTTCCGCCGCGGTGAGAAGGAGATCCAGAGTAATGTGATCGGCGAGATTGTCATGAATCATCTGATGTATCTTGATCCGGTTGCCTATGTCCGTTTCGCGTCGGTATATCGTGAGTTTAAAGATGTGAATACCTTCATGGATGAGCTGAAGAAGTTCCTGAAGACGGAGCCGGAGGAGTAAGAGCCGTGAGCAAGAAGAAAAGAAGAATTGTCGTGAAAGTGGGTACATCCACCATTACAAACGAGCTGGGGAACAGCAAGCTCCGGACGATGGAAGAACTTGCACTGGCCATTTCAGATCTGCAGAATATGGGAAATGAGGTTGTTCTGGTTTCGTCCGGTGCGATTGCGGTCGGTGCGAACAAGATGCGTCTCGGAGAAAAACCGCGCGAGATGCGTATGAAGCAGGCGGCGGCAGCGGTCGGGCAGTGTGAGAACATGTTTCTCTATGATAAGTTCTTCGGGTATTATGATAAGACGGTTGCGCAGATTCTGCTGAATGCAGAGGACATCCGCCAGGAGGAGAAGAAGGAAAATCTCACCAATACCTTTGAGGCGCTTCTGGAGAACAAGATCATTCCGATCGTCAATGAAAATGACTCGGTCAGCTATACCGAGATTGAATCCGAAGACAAGCTGTTTGGCGACAATGATATGCTTTCTGCAGTGGTCGCAGTACTCTGCAGGGCGGATATGCTGATTATTCTGTCAGACATCGACGGCTTCTATGATAAAGATCCGCGTTTCTACAAGGATGCGAAGCTGATCAGCCGTGTTGAGGAGATTGACGAGTCCCTCTATGAGCTGGCAGGCGGGGCCGGATCCAGACGCGGGACCGGCGGCATGCGCACCAAGCTGCAGGCAGCAGAACTGGCAACTTCACAGGGCATCAATACGCTGGTCGTGAACGGATCAAAGCTGTCCGCGCTTTACAGTCTGATGAATGGTGGTAAAGAAGGCACGCTGTTTGTTGCGAAACATAACTAAAACGATCCAACAAAAACAAAGGAGAGAGAATGGCTTACAAATCTGATATTGAAATTGCACAGGCATGTACACCGCTTCATATCACAGAGGTAGCTGACAAGATCGGAATTGATCACACGTATCTGGAACAGTATGGCAACTACAAGGCAAAAGTAGATTACCGGATGCTGAAAGATCTGCAGGACCGTCCGGACGGAAAACTGATACTGGTGACGGCAATTACACCGACGCCGGCAGGCGAAGGCAAGACAACCACCTCGGTCGGACTGACAGACGGACTCCGGAAAATCGGAAAAAATGCGGTTGTCGCACTTCGTGAGCCGTCCCTCGGACCGGTATTCGGCATTAAAGGCGGCGCCGCAGGCGGCGGCTATGCGCAGGTGATTCCGATGGAGGATATCAACCTGCATTTCACAGGCGATTTTCATGCAATCGGCGCAGCCAATAACCTGCTGGCAGCCATGCTGGACAATCATATTCAGCAGGGCAATGCGCTGGGAATCGATCCCAAGCAGATTACCTGGAAGCGTGCGGTGGATATGAATGACCGCCAGCTCAGAAGTATTGTTGACGGACTGGGCGGCAAGATGCAGGGCGTTCCGCGTGAGGACGGATTTGAGATCACGGTTGCCTCGGAGATCATGGCGATCCTCTGCCTGGCAAGAGATATTCCGGATCTGAAAGAGCGCCTCGGCAATATTGTCGTCGGCTACAATTATCAGGGGGATCCGGTCACAGCGCGTGATCTGAAGGCGCAGGGCGCAATGGCCGCACTTCTGAAGGATGCGCTGAAGCCGAACCTTGTCCAGACACTTGAGGGCACCCCGGCATTCATCCACGGCGGACCGTTTGCAAATATTGCACATGGATGCAACTCTGTAACAGCGACCAGAATGGCGATGAAGCTCGGTGATTACGCCGTGACAGAGGCCGGATTTGCCGCTGATCTGGGCGCGGAGAAGTTCTTTGATATTAAATGCAGAATGGCGGGTCTGACTCCGTCTGCAGTTGTCCTGGTGGCGACCGTGCGCGCACTTAAATATCACGGCGGTGTCCCGAAGGATGATCTGAATAACGAAAACCTGGAAGCACTTGAGAAAGGCATTCCGAATCTTCTGCAGCACGTTGATAATATTAAAAATGTATTCGGCCTTCCCTGCGTGGTCGCAGTCAATGCGTTTCCGACCGACACACAGGCAGAGCTGCAGCTTCTGCAGGATAAATGTGCAGAACTCGGTGTCAATGCCGTTCTTTCCGAGGTCTGGGCAAAGGGCGGTGAAGGCGGCACGGCGCTGGCAGAAGAAGTTGTCCGCCTCTGTGAGCAGCCGAATCAGTTTGCACAGTCTTATCCGCTGGATCTGCCGCTTCAGGAGAAGCTGGATATGATCTGCAGACGGATTTATCATGCAGACGGCGTCGAGCTGACACCGGCGGCAAAGAAGCAGGCGGCAAGACTTACAGAGCTCGGCTATGGCGGTCTTCCGGTCTGCATGGCCAAGACGCAGTACTCCTTCTCGGATGACCCGAAGCTTCTCGGTGCTCCCGAAGGCTTTACGGTTACGGTGCGCAATCTGAAAGTATCTGCAGGCGCAGGCTTTATCGTTGCACTGACCGGTGAAATCATGACAATGCCGGGACTTCCGAAGGTGCCGGCGGCAGAGCGGATTGATGTTGATGAGGACGGAAAGATTTCCGGATTATTCTGATCCGGGTGAAAGAAGTGCCCCCGCAGGTGACAGCAGCACAGCCTGCGGGGGTTCGGCGCATAAACGGCTGTAGAGAACAGTGTCGTCTGTTAAATGATCCGCGGGAGGGAGATGCCCGCATTTCTAAAAAATTTTGCAGTCAAAAAAGGGAGAAGAAAATGCCTGAAAAACTGACAGATAAAAGTCTGGCCGCATTTGCGGATGAACTGGCGGCCAAAAAACCGGTCCCGGGCGGCGGCGGCGCTGCAGCAGCTGCAGGCGCGCTCGGCGCAGCCCTCTGCATTATGGTTGGTAATTATACGGTCGGCAAGAAGAAATACGCTGCATATGAGGCGGATGTTCTGCGCATTATGGAGGAAGCAGATCAGCTTCAGAAAGAACTGATCCGTCTGGTAGATGCGGATGCGGAGGCGTTCACGCCACTTTCACAGGCATATGCTATACCAAAAGAGGACCCGAAGCGGGCCGAGGTTCTGGAGGCGGCCACGATCGGAGCCTGCAGGGCACCGTTGGAAATGATGCGCTGTTCAGCCCGGGCGATTGACCTGCTGGAGGAAATGCTGGAAAAAGGCAGTGTTATGCTGGTCTCGGATGTCGGATGCGGCGCACTTCTTTGCAGAGCCGCAATGGAATGTGCAGCGATGAATGTCTATATCAATACCAAAACGATGCAGGACCGCAGTCTGGCTGAAGAAATGGAACAGGAGGCAGAACAGCTGATTTTCGAATACAGGGAAAAAGCATCTGCGCTCGCCTATTCCGTCACGGAACAGATCAGAAGCTGAGAAAGTTCATATATTGTCACAGAGCAGGTCACAGGCTGAAACGGAAATTGAAAAGGAAACGGAATATTTATGGCAGAAGTATGGAGAGGACTGCCGGTGGCGAAAGCGCTGACTGAGCAGTTGATTCAAAGACGAGAGAAACTGAAAGAGAGAGGTGTTACCCCGACACTGGCAATTGTCCGTGCAGGCAATAAGGGCGATGATATCGCCTATGAAAACGGTGCGATGAAGCGCTGTGAGAAAATCGGCATTCAGGTGCGGCGTTTTCTGCTGCCGGAGGACTGCACAGAAGAGCAGCTTCTGAATGTGATCCGTGAGATTAATATGGACGACACCATTCACGGATGCCTTTTGTTCCGGCCGATGCCGGACCGGGCGATCCAGCCTAAAGCCTGTGCGCTGCTGAATCCGGATAAGGATTCAGACGGCATGACACCGCAGTCGCTGGCTACATTATTTACCGGAACGGGCAGCGGCTATCCGCCATGCACAGCAGAAGCATGTATGGAAATCCTCGATTATTACGGTGTTGAACTGGAAGGGAAAAATGTCACAGTGGTCGGGCGGAGCCTGGTCGTCGGGAAACCGGTTTCCATGATGCTGCAGGCGCGGAATGCGACGGTGACAATGTGTCACACCAGAACAAAAGATCTTCCTGCGGTCTGCCGCAATGCAGAGATTCTGGTTTCAACTGCAGGGCGTGCTGAGATGGTCAGAAAAGAATTTCTCTCTCCGGGTCAGATTGTGATTGATGTGGGCATCAATGCAGATGATGAGGGAAATCTTTTTGGAGATGTGGCATTTGCGGAAGCGGAGGAGATCGTCAGTGCGATTACACCGGTTCCGGGCGGCGTCGGATCTGTGACGACCGCAGTGCTTGCGAAGCATGTAATTATGACGGCCGAAAAGATGACCGGCATCAGACGATGAATTATCAGGAGGCGATGCAGTTTGTGCGCGCGGCCGATGCACTGGGGTGTACCCCGGGTCTTTCACGCGTTGCGGAATTGCTGGACCGCCTGGATAATCCGCAGAACAAACTCCGGTGCATCCATATTGCGGGCACAAACGGGAAAGGATCCACTGCAGTCATGCTGGCAGCAGTCCTGCAGGCCGCGGGGTACCGGACGGGACTGTACACAACGCCGCATCTGGTCAGTTACCGGGAGCGGATCCGCGTTGACAGCGGGGAGATCTCAGAAGAAGATTTCTGCTGCGCTGCGGAAATCGTGGCGCATGCCGCAGAGGGCATGCTTGAGACGCCTTCTGAATTTGAGCGGTTCACGCCCATGGCATTTGTTCATTTTCTGCGGAAAAAATGTGATATTGTTGTTATCGAAACCGGTATGGGCGGCCGTCTGGACGCAACCAATGTAATCAGTTATCCGGAATTGAATGTGATCACGCATATCGCACTGGATCACATGGAATATCTAGGTGACACCATTGTGCAGATTGCAGGGGAGAAGGCCGGGATTATTACGCCGGATACAGATGTGGTTCTGATGAAGCAGTCTGCGGAAGCTGAACAGGTGATCCGGGCCCGCTGCGAATCGCTGCAGGGTGTCCGTCTGCATATAACGGAACCGGAACAGATGAAGGTCCGGGAGCACAGTCTCGCGGGAATCCGTTTTGATTACCGGGTGCGGGAGAATTTATTTGTTTCCATGGCCGGCAGCTATCAGCAGAGCAATGTCATGACGGCACTTGACGCCCTGGATGTGCTGAAGCGGAAGGGATGGAAGATTCCGGAAGAGGCGGTCCGTGAGGGACTTGCCGGTGTGCACTGGCCTGCGCGCTTTGAGATTCTCTGTGAACATCCGCTGGTTTTACTGGACGGAGCGCACAATACGGATGGCATGCGCGCTCTGACAGATACCCTGAAGACACTTCTGCCGGATAAGAAACCGGTCATTGTCATGGGTGTTCTGGCAGATAAAGAATATACAGAGATGCTGCGGATGCTTCTTCCGCTTGCCGGCATGCTGATCGCAGCAGAACCTGACCAGATCCGGGCACTTTCAGCAGAGAAGCTGGCAGAAGCGGCGGAAAAATGTGCAGCACAGCTGCGGGCAGATAACGCAGTGTCAGAACATGCAGAAGAAAAAGCAGATATCCCTGTTCTTTACGGCGGTCCGGTCTGCGAAAGTCTGCAGCTTGCGTGCAGGAAATGCCCGCCGGACGGCGTGATCTGCATTGTGGGATCTCTGTATCAGGCAGGCGTGGCAAGGAAGTTTTTTGCAGGTTACGATGCGGATGATTCCGCCGGTGAATGAGCAGCCGAAAGGAGAAAATCGATGAAGATCAATACACGGCAGCTGGTTATTATGGGTGTGATGATTGCGATGGAAATCGTTTTGTCACGTTTTCTCTCTATTAACGCGTGGAACGTAAAAATTGGATTCAGTTTTGTTCCTGTTGTTATCACGGCGATGCTTTATGGTGCTGTTCCGGCAGGAATTGTTGCCGCCGCAGCAGATTTTCTCGGTGCAGTGCTGTTCCCGATCGGTGCTTATTTTCCGGGATTTACCCTTACCGCATTTCTTACGGGAATGGTCTTTGGATTTTTCCTGCATAAGCAGCGGACGCTGCCGCGCATAGCGGGAGCGGTTCTGATCAATCAGATGATCTTCGGATTATTTCTGAATACGTTCTGGATTTCTGTTTTGTACGGATCTGATTTTCGGGCGATTTTTGCTGTTCGCGCCATGCAGGCACTGATTCTTACAATCGTTCAGATCGCAGGAATTCTGCTGATTCGTCAGGCAATGCAGGGCTTTCTCGTCCGGAAGGCGTACGTTCTCTAAAGCAGCAAACGAAAAAGCATACACGAATCATTAAAAATATAATCTGGGAGGTACAGCGAAATGTTTTCAGAAACGTTTCATGCAGTATCAGATGCAGCTGTTGTTAAGTCAGGATTTCTCCGTAAAAATCCTGCAGGTTATTTCCTGATGTCCATGCTCGCGGGAATCTACATCGGCTTCGGCGTTCTGCTGACCAATACAATCGGCGGAGTACTTGCCGGGGCGCCTGCGGCGAAAATTATCATGGGATGTGCATTTGCTGTCGCACTGAGTCTGGTTGTCATGGCCGGCGGAGAGCTCTTCACAGGTAATAACCTGGTCATGGCGGCAGGAATGCTTGAAAAGAAGGTTACAGCAGGGGATGCGGTAAAACTCTGGATCGTATGCTGGCTTGGCAATCTGGCGGGCGCTGTTGTTCTCGCAGTCCTTTATCATCTGACAGGGCTCGGCGCCGGGGCTGTCGGTGAATTTATGGCAGCCGGGGCGCTTGCGAAAATGTCTGCCGGACCGCTGCAGCTGATCACAAGAGGTCTGCTCTGTAATTTTCTGGTCTGCCTCGCTGTCTGGTGCGGCACAAAGATGCAGAGCGAGACCGGAAAACTGCTCATGATTTTCTGGTGCCTGTTTGCTTTCGTTACAACGGGATTCGAGCACAGCGTTGCCAATATGACACTGCTGACAGAAGCGCTCTTAAATCCTGCCGGACAGGCAGTTACCATGGGCGGGTACTGGTACAACCTGCTGCTTGTCACAATCGGCAACATAGCAGGCGGAGTCCTCTGTGTGGCAGTTCCGTATTATAAAGCAGCACAGAAATAAAAAACGCCCGGAGCGGCACGCAAATTCCAAAGCAGCGAATCACATCTGAGCTGCGTGGAAATTGCGTGCCGCTCCGGGCGTTTTGTAATGCAGAGGGATGAAAATCCAAAGCAGCGAATTCTACCTGAGCTGCGTGGAATTTGTATCATCCTTTTTCTTTAGTAAAGAAATACTATTTATCCTCTGTTCTGCTCCTCTACGAGTCTTCCGCCGCAATACTGCTCGCGCAGCTTCGGCTTCTCGATCTTGCCGGTCGCATTTCGCGGCACATTTGCGAAGATGACTTTGCGCGGCCGTTTGTAGCGCGGCAGCTTGGTGCAGAAGTTGTTGAATTCATCCTCGGTCATGGTCATGCCTTCTTTGACCTGTACGATCGCAGTTGCAATCTCGCCGAGACGTTTGTCCGGCGTGCCGATGACAGCGACGTCGTGAATCTTCAGGTTGGATGCGAGGAATGCCTCGATCTGTACCGGATAGAGGTTCTCACCGCCGGAGATGATGACGTCTTTCTTGCGGTCAACGAGGAAGTAGAAGCCGTCCTCGTCCTGTCTTGCCATATCGCCGGTATGAAGCCATCCGTCCTTGATGGTTTCTGCAGTAGCCTGCGGGTCGTTGTAGTATTCAACCATGACGCCCGGACCCTTGACGCAGAGCTCGCCGACTTCACCCTGTTCTACAATATTGCCTTCTTCATCGACAATCTTTGCCTTCCAGCCGAAGCCCGGCAGGCCGATCGCGCCGACCTTATCCACGTGATCCATGCCAAGATGCACACATCCGGGACCGGTTGATTCAGACAGACCGTAGTTGGTGTCGTATTTGTGATGCGGGAAATATTCCAGCCAGTGCTTGATCAGGCTCGGCGGAACCGGCTGCGCACCGATGTGCATCAGACGCCACTGGCCAAGCTTGTAGTCGTCGATATGCAGTTCGCCGGAATCCAGCGCTGCCAGGATGTCCTGTGCCCACGGAACCAGCAGCCAGACGATGGTGCAGTGTTCGCGGGAGACTGCGCGGAAGATGGATTTCGGACGGTTGCCCTTCAGAAGGACTGCCTTGCTTCCTGTGTAGAGAGAACCGAACCAGTGCATCTTTGCGCCGGTGTGATACAGCGGCGGGATGCAGAGGAAAGTATCCTCGTGTGTTGTCTCGTGGTGTGTCGCCTCCATGCGGGCGGACTGGGAGAGTGCCTGATGGCGCAGCAGGATTGCCTTCGGGAATCCGGTGGTGCCGGAAGAAAAGTAAATTGCCGCGTAGTCATCATCCTCAATCAGAACCTTCGGCGCAATACTGGAGCAGTTCGCCGCGGATTCCTGATAATCCTCCGCAAAGTACGGACAGGAGTTGCCGACGTAAAGCAGCAGGCATTCTTTGCCGAGGTCACTCTCGATCGATTCCACACGTCCGATAAATTCCTCTCCGAAGAATAAAACATCGACATCTGCCAGCTTCGCGCAGTAGTCAATTTCATCCGCCGTATAACGGAAATTCATCGGCACGGCGATGGCGCCGCATTTGAGCACACCGAAGTAAATCGGCAGCCATTCCAGTGAATTCATCAGAAGGATTGCAACCTTCTGGCCTTTCTTAATTCCCTTCTTAATCAGAAGATTTGCGACACGGTTCGCTTTTTCATCAAATACCGCCCAGGTAATCTCGCGCCGGTAGTAGGTGTTCGAAGTTGACTGGATCAGTTCATATTCTTTCCATGTGACGCGCTGTGGCTCGGTAATTTCCGGGTTGATTTCCACCAGCGCGACTTCATCGCTGTACAGTTTGGCGTTGCGTTCCAGTAAATCTGTAATTGGCATAGCTGGATTTCCTTCCTTTTAAATTTTGCGCTTTAAACCATAACGCTTTAAACCACTAAATCAGGATAGTCGATTTTAGTAAAAATGTCAAGATAGAGGCATGTAGATGGTTTATCAACTCGGCAATTATTTATAAGCGAAACACATATTGACGGGCAGACTGAGAAAGACTATAACAGAAAGAGTATGTGGTATTCGGCAGAGGTTCCGCATTTGGTGCTGCCGGGGAAAAAAGACCTCGTTACGCCCACGCTGGATGTGTATTTTCAAACCGGCATGGAAAGCTTTCTCTTTACCTGGGAGGATGAGGTAAAAGAATGGGCAAACTGCATTAACACCATGCTGACCGGACAGCCGGCCAGATTCAAAACCGATGACTGGATGGGAGAGATCGAAGAACTTGCGGAGAGCTTTTCCGGTGCAGCGGAAAAAGTCCGCGAAGCATTTGGTTTGAAGTCGGCGGAGCAGGTGTCCTGCAGCTGTCCGTCATGCGGGGCATCACTGGTCGGAATGAAAGGAGAAACCGTCCGGTGCGGATACTGCGGCAGCTATCATACACTGCAGTGAACATAATAGATATCGAAATAAAAACGGCTGTGCCGTTCGGATTTTATGTATCTGGGCGGTGCGGCCGTTTTGACGTTATAGGGAATCCGGAATTATGATTTTTTTGCTTTGCCGTCGTGCCGGTCGAAAAACAGTATGTTCTGTTTTGATTGGATTTACAGTAAAAACGGGCATTTTTCAGAAGGAATCTGAATTGTGATTTCGAATCACATAATTCAAAAAACAATTGCATTCTGTCATGCAGAGCGTTATGTTTTAAATTGGTAGGTAATACTAACTAACTAATTTGGAGCATTATGCAGCGATGGCAGACACAGGAACAACGAAAGAAGTTAATCTTACCGATGAGACCCGCGCAGATGAGATGCTGGAGAAGTGCTATCTGTACCAGAATGAATCCGGCGGGCATACGATTACGATCCGGCAGATCTGCAGGGATATGAATCTGACCCGTTGGGAATACAGACGCATCCGTGCAATTCTTGACAGGGATTCCTTCACAGAGCAGAGCGGGGATGATACTTCTGTCATTCTGACAGAGAAAGGAATCGACCAGGCGATCCGGATGATCCGGAGTAAGAACTCTGTCTCTGCATTTCTGAAGGCAACCTGCAATCTGACTGAGGAATCAGCCCTGCGCAATGCGTCTGTAATCAGCAGCTCTGTTTCAGAAGATGTGCTTGAGGGTATCCGGAATTACATGATCCACGGCCATACCGCGAGCCGCATCATCAGAGATCATGATCTGAACGTTTTGTATGAGCCGGGACAATACCGGTTTGACATGAGCCTCTATGAGACACACAAAGGCTCACCCAGACTTCTGTGCGCGGAGAATGAAGCATTTTCACGGGATACGGATCTTTTTGTGACAGCTTCCGGCAGCAGCTTTTCGATGAAACGAACAGGATCAGAGGTCAGCGGAACATTGTGGTATCTCTACAGTCAGAAATGGTACGAGGCAGAACAGACAGTTGACGGATACAGGATTCCGTCCCATGTGTTCACCTATACCGTGAGCGGAAGAATTCCAATGATTGCAGGAGAGATCTATGTGGCATTTGTGCCGCAGGGGACTGTATTGAAAGAAGAAAGTATCAGGGAACTGGAAGTACATTTGTGGTGAGCCGGAAGTGTATTTTTGGTGAGGAAAAATGAAAGACTATTTTCACAGAATGAATCATCCGACCGTGATGCAGATCCGGTTTATGGAAGAACTTGAAAAGACATCGATGCGAAGAGGCGCCGTTACGGCGATTGCACAGCGCTGCGGTGTAGATCACGCATCTGTCAGCCGCTTTTTTAAGAGCTGCCGCGATGCGGGCTATCTCACAGAAAGCCTGGAGATCACGGAAGACGGCATGATCTGGATTCACGCCTACCAGCGTCTGCGCCAGGGACTGCGCAGTTATCTGGCGGAACAGGGGGCACCTGTAAATACGCTGGAAGATAATGTAAATGTCATGATCGAAAATATGGATTATCATACACTCAGCATGCTGGTATCCAATTTTCAGAACAGATCGGTCAGCGAGAGTGAATTATCGGATTCCCGCCGCAAAAGCAGGATTAACCTTGCGTCGCTTTTGAATAAATCGAGTTATTCCATTCATTTCAGGATCCTGCGGATAGATTACAACGGGGAGAGCAGCCATGCGCTTTCCATGGCAGACGGAGCTTTTCAAAAGCCGGCTGTGCTGCGCAATTACAAGCGGGGGATCTGGCTGGAACTGACACTGAAAGAGATCCGTGCCTGGTCCCGTGTTGAGGAAGCCTGGATGACCGGCAGGCTGGCGGATCTGAAATATGAGCAGTACGGTCTGATCAGGCAGGCGAAAATCCAGAATGATACCGTAAAAATCCCACTGGAGGATTGCTATGCTGAGCTTTATGATGATAACAAGATTTACGGGGTGATTCCGATTACGGTAACCAGTGATGTCGGGACGCAGCACATGCCGGAGAGCAGTGCGCTGCTGGTTTTCTGGCTGTAAATGACAGGATGCAGTTCTGCCCCTGGCGCCGGAAGGGCCTGGCTGCGGTTTGCGCACAGCAGAATAATCATGAAAGATAATCATTAAGAAAAGGATTTGCTCAGAATGAAAGATAATAAAATATCCAGAGCGTTCTGGATCGTGCTCGGAAGTATTTGTCTGGGACTGGGAAGCATCGGAATCTTTATCCCGGTTCTCCCGACGGTTCCGTTTTATCTCGCGACGGTGTTCTGCTATGCGAAGGGATCGCAGAAGCTGCACGACTGGTTCGTCGGGACGCAGCTGTATCATAAGCATCTGGAAAGTTTCGTAAAGCACGAGGGCATGACCTTCAGGACGAAGCTTACCATCATGATCAGCGTTACGATTGTGATGGGCCTGGGATTTTATTTCATGAGCCGGGTTCCGGTGGCGCGAATGATTCTTGTAGTCGTATGGGTATGTCATGTCATAGCATTTGTATTTTTTATTAAGACGAAAAAAGAGGAGGATCCACATTGATCAAGACACGGCTGATCAGACTTTTGTCTGACTCAAGGAAGTATATCGTCTGGCAGGTGATCTGGCAGTGGATCAGCCTTCTCGCACAGGTGGCGGCTATCCGGCAGACGGCGCTGCTGGCAGGCGCGGCGCTTGACAAGACGCTGACCGGCGGTATGACGGCACGTGCAGCTGCGATAGTTGCAGCTGCGATTCTGGTCCGCTTTTTGTGTGACCGGATGAATGTTAAGGCCTCATTTCAGGCAAGTCTCCACGTAAAGCGGATTTTGCGGGAGCAGATCTACGGGAAACTGCTCCGGCTCGGCGCTTCTTACAGGGAAAAGGTTTCGACAGCAGAGGTCGTACAGATGTCCGTGGAGGGTGTCGAGCAGCTGGAGACGTACTTCGGACGTTATCTGTCGCAGCTGTTTTACAGCCTGCTGGCACCGCTGACGCTTTTTATCATTCTGATGCGGGTCAGCCTGCGGGCAAGTGTCGTGCTGCTGATCTGCGTCCCGCTGATTCCGATGTCAATTGTTGTGGTACAGAAAATTGCAAAACGGCTGCTTTCAAAATACTGGGGCGCTTATACAGAACTCGGTGACAGCTTTCTGGAAAATCTGCAGGGACTGACAACATTGAAAATCTATCAGGCGGACCAGATGAAAGCGGAGGAAATGGACCGGGAGTCTGAGCACTTCCGCAAAATCACAATGAAAGTGCTGACCATGCAGCTGAATTCCACCAGTGTCATGGATATCATGGCATACGGCGGCGCCGCAGTGGGCATGGTGGTTGTAATCCGGCAGTTTCTGGCTGGCACGGTATCATTTTCAGGAGCACTGATGATCTGTCTTCTGGCAGCGGAGTTTTTTATTCCGCTCCGGATTCTCGGGTCGTTCTTTCATATTGCCATGAACGGCATGGCTGCCAGCGACAGGATTTTTGCCTTTCTTGATCTGGAAGAGCCGGAATCAGGAAGTGCACAGCTTGTGGATGACGACCGCACGGTCAGGTTTACAGACGTTTCATTCCGGTATACGGAGGACAGAGCGGTTCTGACAGACGTTGATCTCGAAGCAGATCCCGGCAGACTGATCTCGGTTGTCGGTGCATCCGGCAGCGGAAAGAGTACCATCGCGGGCATCCTGACCGGGAGAAACAAAGGCTATACGGGAAGTGTCCGGATTGGTGATCAGGAAGTCCGGGAGATTGAGGAAGCCTCGCTCATGCGTCATGTCACGATGGTAACCTCAGACAGCTATCTTTTTAAGGGAACGATTCGCGACAATCTGCTTGCAGGCAATCCGTCGGCGTCCGACGCAATGCTGTCAGAGGCGCTGCGGCAGGTCAATCTTGAGACATTTGCGCGTACGCATGAAGGCCTGGACACGCTTCTTACGGAGCGCGCCGGCAATCTTTCCGGCGGGCAGAGGCAGAGGCTTGCAATCGCGCGGGCGCTGCTGCATGACAGTCCGGTGTATATTTTTGATGAGGCGACGTCTAACATTGACGCGGAGAGCGAAGCAATGATTATGCAGGTGGTCCGGAGACTCGCACGGGAGCGGACCGTGATCCTGATTTCACATCGGCTTGCGAATGTCGTGGATTCGGATCAGATTTACGTGATTGAAGACGGTACAATCAGCGAGACAGGCGCGCATGACGAACTGATGCTGAGCGGCGGCCTTTACAGCCGGCTGTTCCTGCAGCAGAAGGAACTGGAACATTTCGGGAGAGCAGATGCGGAGAAAAGAGATTTATGAAAAAGCGAAGAAGCGGAATACAGATCATGGGCGGTCTGATCGGGCTGGTAAAACCGCTGGCCGGCATTATGGTTCTTGCGGTTACGCTGGGCGTTCTCGGATATTTGTGTGCGATTTTTCTTACAATTCTCGCAGGACATGCACTTCTCGACATTCTTGCGTCTCAGCAGGTGAGCCGTACGCTGCTGATCTGTCTGGTTGTGATTGCCGTTCTGCGCGGCGTTTTGCATTACGGGGAACAGTATTGTAATCACTTCATAGCATTTAAATTGCTTGCGATTGTGAGACACCGCGTTTTTGCCGCACTGCGCAAATTGTGTCCCGCAAAGCTTTCCGGAAAGGATAAGGGCAATCTGATTTCGATCATCACATCGGATATCGAACTGCTGGAGGTGTTTTACGCCCACACAATTTCGCCAATTGCGATCGCAGCCATAATCAGTCTGGTCATGACAATTTATATCGGGCGTCAGTCCCGTCCCGCAGGGGCGCTCGCGCTGGCGGCTTATGTGGTAATCGGCGTTCTGATACCGCTGACAATCGGCGGACGGGGCGGCGAAGACGGCCTGAGGTACCGCGACGCATTTGGCAATCTGAACAGTTTTGTCCTGGAATCCCTGTATGGTGTGAATGAAACGATCCAGTACGGCGGCGGAGATAAGCGTCTGCAGGAGATTTCAGAGCGTTCTGCGGCACTCGCCGGCACACAGAAAAAACTGAACCGTCTGGAGGGGCAGCAGCGGTCGGTTACCAATCTGGCCGTTCTGGTCTTTTCCTTTGGAATGTTGTTTCTGACGCTGCACCAGTATCAGAGCGGACAGATTTCCTTTGATGCGATGCTGATCGCGACCATTTCCATGATGGGATCTTTCGGACCGGTGATAGCCCTTTCAGGTCTGGCAAATAACCTGAATCAGACACTGGCAAGCGGTGAGCGTGTACTGGCACTGCTTGAAGAGCAGCCGGTCGTGGAGGAGCAGAAAGAAGGCGTTGATGTTATGCACATTATTGAGAACGCATCTTGCGAAGATGATGCCGCCGGAGCTGCAGATCGTCCGGATGGGGTATCCGGCACGGCAGCAGCGGGTGTCAGTCTGCCTGCCGCCGCGGCCCGGGCGATTGACTTTGCCTACCGTGACAAACCGGTTCTGGAACAGTTCACTGCAGAGATTCCACGCGGCAGAGTTTTTGGCATCCACGGTCCGAGCGGATGCGGTAAATCAACCTTTCTGCGTCTTTTGATGCGTTTCTGGGATGTTGATGGCGGAAAGCTTATGATCAGCGGAACAGATATCCGTGAAATCAATACAGAGTCACTCCGCTGGTCAGAATCCTGTGTCACGCAGGAAACAGATATCTTTCATGATACGATTGCCGCGAATATTGCGGTCGGAAAACCGGGGGCTTCAGAAGAAGAGATCAGGGACGCAGCAAAAAAAGCATCTCTGGACACTTTCATTATGACACTTCCAGATGGATACGATACAGTCGTCGGCGAACAGGGCAGCACACTTTCGGGCGGCGAGCGGCAGCGCATCGGGATCGCACGCGCATTTCTGCACGATGCACCGCTGCTTTTGCTGGACGAGCCGACCAGCAACCTGGATTCGCTCAATGAGGGCATCATACTAAAGGCACTGGATCAGGAAAAAGCCGAGCGGACCGTTGTGCTTGTGACACACAGGGCATCTACACTCGGGATCGCGGATACTGTACTGGAAATGCCGCAGCAGGCTTAAAGACTGCGGGCATTTCTGATAACAGGGTTTTATTGCAGGGTGTAAAAATAGTCCGGTTGGCATGAGAAAAGAATGGAGAGAATCATCCATGAAAATGAAAAAAATAGCAGCCATTGTATTGAGTATCTGTGTCGCCGCGGCAGTTCCCGCAGATGTGTTTGCGGAAACGGAAGCATTTTCAGCCGTTTCTGTTTCTGAAACAGACCGGCAGGATTATGCATCAGATACGGTATTGGCAGGTTCCGGTTCAGAAAAGGATGTGCAGAATGGCAATGCTTCGTCGGATTCTACCGAAGATGCGAACGCACTTCAGGACACAGCAAAGGATCCGGCCGGAAATCCGGAATCGAATGAGGGCATTGTATATGGCCGTTCCGCTCAGGAAAATGATACCTCAGATATGCGTGCAGGAGCAGAAGATGAATCCGGGCTTTCTGTATCAGAGGAGCGTACAGAGACGGTCGAAGAGGTCACTGCGAAGACTGCGGCAGGCAGCGGCGAACAGGTGTCAGAAGCCGGTGACAATGGTGAGCAAACTGCCTCCGGCAGCAGCACGCAGCAGTCGGGCGCCAGCGGTCTGCCTTCCGGAACAGAGAACAGCACTGCATCGGTTGACAAGGCAAACCTCAATGCGACCATTGAGGACGCAAAGACACGGAAAACGGACAGTTATACAGCGCAGAGTGCTGCGCTTTTCCGGGCTGCTGTTTCTGCGGCAGAAGAGGTATCTGCCGATACGTCTGCAGCAGCTGAAGAGGTGAAACAGGCTGAACAGCTCCTTGTTAAAGCTTTTACGGCCCTGATGACAAAGGACTCGGATGCCTCCGCAGTTGAGAAAGCAAAATCAGGAAACTATGACGGGATTTATACGGTCAGCGGAAAACTGATGCATGCAACCAGCACGAATCAGGAATCCATGGGTAATAATGCGCTGAAGAAGCCATTTCAGGTGATTGTATCAAAGGGCGTGCCGACGATGCGATTCGAGTTTGTGCCGCTGACATCGAAGCTCGGCTCCATTGCATTTACGGGATACCTTGGAAAGCTGAACTATTTTCCGGGCTATACTGGCACTGCAGTTCCGGCAAAAGTGACGCCGCAGGCCTGCCCGGTTGAATCATATTACGATGTGGTTGATGCGTATAATGATGCGAACACCGGAAGTGATCCGAACATGAAGGGGAAGAAATATCCTCATTTCGTGCAGATGCCGGCGGATTTTTCCAGAAACAGTTATTTTGTGCAGGTATATGTCTCAGTTATGGAGGCGATTTCTGCGGGAAGCGGCACCCAGTTTGCAAAGGTTGTACTTGACTGGAATACGCTTACGCAGACAGCGGGAACTGTGACGAACCAGACAGCTCTGAAGGACAGAACCAATCTGCTTCAGAGTTTTCAGAACGCACAAAAAGCGGGCAAGGCAACAGCAAGCTTCAGTAATGCGAAGCAGCAGCTGCTGCAGACAGCTGTTTCATCAGGAGAGGCGGCACTTGCTGATTTGAACATCACGCAGGCTGAAGTTGACGCAACAGCAGAAGCACTGGCAGCAGTCCGGACATTTCTTGACATAAATGAGGCTGCAGATAAGACTAAGCTCCATGCAGCCATAACAAAAGCAGACACTTACCTCGGACAGACATCCGTCTATACCACGGAATCGCTGCAGGCGCTGAAGGCAGCGCGAGACAAAGGGAATACACTCTATGAAGATTATCTGGCATCCCAAAAGCAGGTGGATGACCAGACGACCACGATTAACAATGCAATCAGCGGCCTGAAGAAGATCACTGCGGCAAAGGTTACAACCACAAAAGTAAACAAAAAGAAACTGAAGGCAGC
>JAFUCM010000084.1 GCA_017459675.1 Eubacterium sp. | reverse complement strand
TACTGTGTCTGGATAAAATCATTGTTTTAATTATTCACCCAAACATACAATGAGCGCAGCCAACATCATTGTTCACTGCGTTCATTGTCATCATTATATCTATACAAAGCACCACGCAATCATTATACGCTTACATCGCTTCTGCCATTACTTCCGTGCGAATTGGATAAACATTCTGCTTTTCAACAAGATTTACATTCACCTTGTCATGATCGGCCGGCTGATATGTACTGACAATCGCTTCGACCCGCTCCCGGATATCGGTCTTGTTCTTATACGCGGCATCCATTAGATCCGCAAGCTGTCCGAGGAATACTTCGATTTCAAACGGAATCGGCATGCCGATATGGATCAGCTTATTCTCCGTCTTCTTCAGGCCTTCTTCAGCCATAAGTTTCTCTTCAAAGAGCTTCTCACCCGGCCGCAGTCCCGTATAAACAATCTTAATATCCACATCAGGCTTATGCCCAGAAAGCAGGATCAGGTTCCTTGCCAGATCATCAATCTTGACCGGATCACCCATATCCAGCACAAAGATCTCGCCGCCTTTTGCAAAGGTGCCGGCCTGCAGAACCAGACTGACAGCCTCCGGGATGGTCATGAAGTAGCGGATGATCTCCGGGTGGGTAACCGTTACCGGTCCTCCTGCTGCGATCTGCTTCTTGAACAGCGGAATCACTGACCCATTTGACCCCAGAACATTGCCAAAGCGGACTGCAACAAACTCTGTTTTTGCTTTCTTTAATTGTGCAATCACCTCTGGCTTCTGAACCAGATCCTGCGTGTGATGCGTAAAGAGCTGCGGCAGTTCATCGCCCTTTCCTTCTTTAATCTTGTGGTCAAATGCCTGAATGATCATCTCACACAGACGCTTAGATGCGCCCATGATATTGGTGGGATTCACTGCTTTATCAGTGCTGATCAGCACAAAGCGCTCGCAACCGTGTGCAGCTGCGGCGAATGCGGTCTTGTAAGTGCCGATCGCATTGTTCTTAATTGCCTCACACGGGCTGTCTTCCATCAGCGGCACGTGCTTGTGTGCGGCTGCGTGATAGACCAGCTGCGGGCGGTATGTCTCGAATACCTGGAACAGCTTCCTGCTGTCGCGTACGGAGGCAATGATCGTCACGAGATCCAGATCCGGATATCGTTTCTTCAGTTCCATCTGAATCGCGTAGGCGTTATTTTCATAGATATCGTAGATAATGAGCTGTTTTGGCTGATGGCCTGCGATCTGTCTGCAGAGCTCGGATCCGATGGATCCGCCGCCGCCCGTCACCATGATAATTTTTCCGCGGACATACCGGTAGATTTCTTCCAGATTAACGCGGATGGGCTCCCGGCCGAGGAGGTCTTCTACATCGACTTCTTTCATGTCGCTGATGGCAATCTCACCATTCATCAGCTGGAAGACACCCGGAAGGTTCATCAGCTCACATCCGGTTTCCTTGCAGATATCAAGGATCGCCTTTTTCTCCTGCGGTGTTGCACTCGGGATCGCATAGTAGATTTTCTCGATGTTATATTGTTCACAGGCGAAAAGGATCTGGCCACGTCCGCCAACAACCGGAACGCCGTCAATATAGCGGTTCCATTTATTCGGGTTGTCGTCGATCAGGCAGCAGACTTTTTCGTTGAGTTCCTTCGCAGCCTTCGCATCGCGCAGGATGATCTGGCCGGCTTCGCCCGCACCGATAATCATGACGCGCTTTGCTTTGCTGTCATCCTGAGCTGCTCTGCGTCCGCGCAGCAGCAGGATAAACCGGTACGCGAACCGGATCCCCAGGATGAACAGAAACTGGAAAAACGTGCCAAATACAAAGTATGAGATCGGCATGCGGAAGAACTTTTCCGCTGTCATTGCCGTCAGCGCTGAGATTCCAACAATGTGAAAGATCCCGGTGATAATCGTTGCAATGATGACACGCATCAGTTCATTATAACTTGCAAACCGCCAGATACTGCTGTAGAGCCGCAGCATCCAGAAGATGAGAATGCAGACAGGCAGATAGATCGGCAGAAAATGAAGAAACTGCTGCATATAGTTTTCCGGAATCATACTGATGCGTGCATCAAAACGGACCCAGAGCGCCAAAAAGAACGATGTCGCAAGCATGACAACATCGTAGATGATCAAATATGCAGTGATCATTTTGCTGCTTCTGAACTTTGCCTGTTTTAAGATTCCCATGGCGTTTATTTCCAAAATTTTGATTCAAAATCTGTTTCAAAATGATTTTTCGACTGTTATTTGAAAGATAATCTTTCAGGAAAGTCCCACAACCGGCTCCGGCCATTACGGCCGGAGCCATCGCGGTTTCGTTGATCCGATAATCATCACTTGATGGTGCCCTTGAAGCCAGCCTTCTTGATCGCTTTGATGATCTTAGCTTTCTGCTTCTTGCTTGCGCCCTTGATTGTGATCTTCTTCAGACCCTTGAATGCACCCTTCTTCAGGCTCAGCTTCTTAACGTTCTTGACGGTAAGTGTCAGCTTTTTAGCCTTTGTGCCCTTGAATGCGTTCTTCTTGATGGTAACCTTCTTGCCGGAAACGACAAGCTTCTTAACTTTAGACTTGTTGAAAGCCTTAGCCTTAATGGTTACATTCTTTGTAGAAGCGACATTAACTTTAGTGATGACACTGCCCTTGAATGCATTCTTGTTGATTGCTACGATCGGTTTGTCAGCATAAGTCTTGAGTGTTACGGATTTAGCTGCTGCGGATGTACCCTCAGCGGTAACCTTTATAACCTCATTCTTGGCATTGGCGATAACGCCATTGTCGTTATGTGTCTTAGTTTCTTCTGTACCCGGAGTTGTTGTCGGTGCTGTTGTAGCACTGTCAGTTGCTGCGAATGCAGTAAAAGCGGAACCAAACACAACTGCTGTTGCAAGAGCGATCGCTATCACTCTTTTTTTGAAGCCCATTTCTCATTCACCTCCTTCCCTGGCAAAAATTATATTGAGACCCGGCCGGATGGCCGGAGGACTCACCGGTTCACTGTGCCGTATGCTTCCGGATTGTTCCGGCATGCGGCATGCTTCAATTTTTATTTTCCGTAGTACTCACTGCCATAGTATTTTCCGTAATACTTGCCGTAGTACTTACCGTTGCCGGCGCCTGCGCGGTTCAGCACAATGCCGAGCAGCGGACAGCCGGCGCGTTCCAGCTGTGCGATGGAGCTGCGGATAATGCCTTTCGGTGTGACACCGGCCCGGACGGTCAGGATTGCACCGTCACAGATATTGCCGATACGCTCTGCGTCAGAGACGAGGCCGAGCGGCGGAACGTCCAGGAAGACATACCGGTAATCTTCTGCCAGCTTGTCGAGCAGTTCACTGAACCGATTGCTCTCGAGCAGCATGGACGGATTGACGATGTTATTGGTATTGGGCAGGAGATCGCCGCATGCCAGATCTGTTGTCAGGATGCAGTCCTCCAGCTTCTTGTTGTCTGAGAGATAATGGGAAAGTCCCCACAGTTCCTTGCCGTCTTCACGGCTGATCTGGTATGTCTCCGCCATGACGGATTTACGCATGTCCGCGTCGACGAGGATCGCTTTCTCGCCCGCGGATGCCATCTGCTTCCAGAGATTCATGGCGATGAAGCTCTTGCCCTCGTTCGGCTCGGAGCTGATGACCATGATCTTGCGGATATCACTGCCGAGGAAGCTGACATTGATGCGGAGGCGGTTAATCGCCTCTTCGACTGCGTAGGGCAGCTCCGGATTCAGGCCGATGATTGCTTTTGTATTCATGCCTGGCCTCCTTTCCTGCTCTTTTTCTTATAATACCGTCTGCGTTTACGGCTTTCTTTGGGATCGTCTGCGCTCTTTAAGCCGGCGATCTCACCCTCCGGGACAACCGAGAGCGGCATAATGCCGAATTCCTTCTCGACATCCTCTGCTGTCTTCAGCGTGTCATCCAGCAGGAAGCGGACGGTCAGGATGGCCAGGATAACAACCAGAAGGCCGAGTGCGCCGAGCAGCACATTTTTCTTCAGGCTCGGAGAGCTTGGGACTGTCGGCAGAACCGCATCTTCCACGATGCTCGGAGACGGGGCATCCATGACCTTCGGCAGGCGGGATTTCGCCGTGCGCGCCAGCTGGTTCGCGATGTTCATCGCCTCCTGCGGATCCGTGCTGGTCGCAGAGATCCGGATGATTCTGGTGTCATTGACCACTGTCAGGGACAGCATGTCAACGACATCTTCGTATTCATATTTCAGGTTCAGCTTTTCGATCACTTCCTCAATAACCGGGCGGCTGGTCATCAGCTCTGCATAGTCACTGGAAAGGGAAGTGCCGAGGTTCAGGTCCGAAAGGTTGACGACGGAGTCGCTGGACGCCGATACCATGTACATCTTCGAACTTGCTGTATATTTGTCCGTGATCAGAAATACGGTCACGAGACCTGCAACGAGCGCGCCGATCACGATCGCGATGATCAGCATCGGCAGCTTGCTCATGTAATAGCCGAATAATTCACGCAGGTCGATTTCCACTTCCTGCTGGTCTGCCGGCGGCAGTGTGTTTTTCTGGTTCATTGTGGGTGGGTTTCCTTCCTGTTGTTTATCTTGTTACTGACGATACGTCTTACGGATTGATTGTTTCGGATCCGGCGGGATTATTCGTCCGGATCTTCCAGATCCGCTTCTTCCAGATCAACTTCATCGTCGGCCTCATTGATCGGGACGAGACTGAAGAGCTCTGTCATGGTTTCGATCATCGAATCCGTGGACGGGTAGAATTCTTCGTGTTTTTCGCCGTCTTCCAGCAGGTTCTCGCCGATCTTCGCCTCGCCCTCGAAATGCAGGATGCCTTTGCTCTCATCCTTGCGGAAGGTCTCCGCGATGCGGGAGAATCCATTTCCGGACATATCCGTGACGGCTGTGCTCTGCAGCGTATCCCAGAGCTCATTGGCAAAGTTCGGACTCTCTTTCACCTTGTTAACCGCTTCTTTGAAGAAGGCATTCAGGTAAATGCGCTGCCGCTCCATGCGGTGTTCGTTGGCATCATCCTCCAGTGCCATGCGGGCGCGGATGAATTTTTCTGCAAGCTCGTCTGTGAGATGAACCGTCGCGCCGTCTGTAAAGGACGGATCGACTGCTGTCATATCAAGCGGGATCGTGACGTCCACGCCGCCGACCGCGCTGTTCAGCTTGTCGAGTTCGGACATATTCAGAACGTAGTAGCCGTCGATGTGATCGAGATCACCGAGCAGCGTCAATACAGAGTCAACGGTATTTTCCGCGCTCTCCTCGGGATTGCCGCCATACCAGTGCGCCGTGCAGATCTGCATGTCGCGGTAATCGGTCGTCTCGCCGTCCCAGCTGGTCATGGAGACTTCCGTGATGGTATTGCGGTCGATCTGGAGGAAGCCGTAGGTGTCATCCGTGTGGTCGACAACCATCAGCATCAGGAAGTCGGCCATCGCGCCGTGGTAATTCTCGCCGGCCGCTGTCTCGTCGCCGCTGTTGTCTGTTCCGATGAACAGCCAGGTTTCGATGCGGTGATCATAGCCGAAGAGCTTGTCGCCGAAGTACAGCGTGTTGTCGCCGTCCCATTCGGAATCCTCGATATTTTCCAGCGCCGTGTCCTTATCCGACTGCCCGTGCTGCGTCTCTGCTGCCGCGGCGTCCGGTGGCGCTTTCTTCTGTATTTTCTCAAATGCCACTGCTCCGACAACGACGGCCGCGAGGGCTGCAATCAGGATGATCAGTCCCGGGAGCAGTTTTTTCTTATTATTTCTGTGCATGGTTTGAACCTGTATAAACTAAACGCCGATTCAGCCGGCGCCAAAGCCTTTTGCGGGAATCAGCAGTTGGCTGCTGATATTAAATGCGATTTGCCGGCGTGAGCAGCTTCTCTGCCGCCTCATCGGCTGCCCGGAGGATCTCCGCGCCTGCCTGCTTTTCGATCACTGCTCTGCCTGCGCCGATGTTCGGACACCTGCTGGTGATGTTATGGGCGTCGCTTCCGAGAATGGTACCTGGATGTGCTTCCATCCAGTTCAGGGCGAATTTCCGTTTCTTATCCCGTGTAAAGAGGCCTCCCTTTTTCAGAAAGGATCCTGTGTTGATCTGCGCGGTCACCGGGAGCTCGCCGAAGATGCGGTCCCAGGTTGACATGCTCTTCTGGAATTCCGGGTAGCGCTCTATGTGTACCAGTACAACGTTCAGGTGTTGTTTCTCTATTAACGCTTTCAGATCCCGGTAAACAGCATCGGTCCACTGCTCGAACGGCATCTCCACGAGGATCGTATGCGTGTCCGCCACACAGAGTTTCGGAATCTCGGCCGCACTTCCCATCCCGGAAAAATAGTATACTTCCGCACCGGGAATGATCTTCATCTGACTGACCGGAGACCCGCCGGTTTCTGCGATTGCATTCTGCAGACGGTCATACGCCTTCTGCCGCTTTTCCAGAAAATGGTTTACAGACGCGTGATGCGCATAAAAATGAGGTGTAGCAACGATTGTCTCTACACCTTGTTCATATTCCATATGCAGCATTGAGATCGACATTTCAGAATTTTTACTGCCATCGTCAACGCCGGGCAATATATGTATATGAAAATCAACCATTGCGTTTCACCCAAAAACCTCATTCGAACAACAATATATCACAACTCTTTTTTTTATACAAGAGAAAAACTTTGCTATTTATATCGATTTCTTGTTGTTTTTTTGTATTTATTTCAATACAACACATGTATGAAAGAAATTGTTTTTAGGACAATTTCATACATTTATAGTTTGATCTGCACGGGATTTTCAAGGAATTAATCTAAATTTTGCATAAATGTATAATGGAATTTGCGTGATTCTCGCACACTTGCATGCATTTGACTGCTATTATGTACTTCTTTGCGATTCTGCCAATTGTTTTAAGCCTTTCAGCAGTGACATACTCCCACCACCTACGCTATGCGTTGAGGTGGGGGCTTCCTGCTCAACACCCCTGACGGGGTGAGTATCAACAGGCTATCCCCGCGTGTCCCGCGGTTCTTTTCAGGCTGTCCGTTCCGGACAGTTTTGTTTGCCTGTTTCTGTTTTTTCCTTTTTATGCTGCTTCCAGAAG
>JAFUCM010000083.1 GCA_017459675.1 Eubacterium sp. | reverse complement strand
CTATGAGGGCCGCAAAACCTAATAAATACAACAAAAAGTCGACTTTCTGCAATTCATGAACTGTATTCAGTTGTCAAGGAGCAAGATCAATGGCTACTATTAACTATCGCTATCAGTAAATACTTTTGGCGACTCAATCATAATATAGTAAAACTCCACACCGTTCTGTCTTTACAGTGTGGAGTTTTTTCGGTTAACAGGGGATAAAAGGTATGAGGCTATCAGAATTAGTAAAAAAGATTGATTACCGTCATCTCTCTGGTGATCCGGATCCGGAGATAAAAGGCGTCGCGTTTGATTCAAGAGATTTGCAGCCGGGCGGCCTGTTTGTCTGCATTCGCGGAAGAATGCACGACGGACACAGATATATACCGGAGGCACAGAAGAAGGGTGCGGTCTGTATTGTGGTGGAGGATTTTGCCGCCTGCACAGAAGCGGAACAGCGTGCCGCGGCACAAATGACAGTCATCGAGACGGATGATACCCGTCTGGCGCTTGCGGAAATCTCAGCTGCATGGTTTGGATATCCGGCAGAGGAACTGAAGACGATCGGCATTACAGGAACCAAGGGGAAAACAACCAGTGCCTATATGATCCGTTCCATTCTGGAAAATGCCGGCATGAAGGTCGGGCTGATCAGCACCATTGAGATGATCATCGGCGACAGGCATGTCAAGACAGAAAACACGACGCCCGAATCTTACAGGATTCAGGAGGCGTTCAGAGAGATGGCCGATGCAGGCTGTGAAGTGGTAGTGGTCGAGGTGTCTTCTCAGGCCCTCCTGATGGAGCGTGTCTCCGGGTTCACGTTTGATTTTGGTATCTTTACAAATATTGAATCAGATCATATCAGTCCGCAGGAGCACGCAGATTTTGAAGAGTATCTGGCCTGCAAAAAGAAACTGCTCTCAAACAGCAGAATCGGGATTGTAAACCGGGATGATCCGCGCTTTTCAGAGATCATTGAGGGCGCCGGATGTCCGATTGAAACATACGGATTTCATCCGGCGGCTAATTACCGGGCTGAAAATGAAATGTTGATTGCAAAACCGGGATATCTCGGAATCACATACAGCGCACTTGGAAGAGAGGAACTGGAGGTGTCAATTGACATTCCCGGCCGCTTTTCCATCTATAATTCGCTGGCTGCAATTGCGGTCTGTCATCATTTCAGCGTCAGCAGGGAAAATATTCTGACAGCACTGAAGGGGGCCAAAATCAGAGGCCGCATCGAAATGATTCCGGTATCCGATGAATTTACGCTTCTGATCGACTATGCGCATAATGCAATGTCGCTTGAAAACCTTCTTGTGACCTTGCGGGAATATCATCCCGCGCGGCTGATCTGTCTGTTCGGCTGCGGCGGTGACCGGGACCGGAGCCGGCGTTTTGAGATGGGAGAAATCTCAGGACGCAGGGCGGATTTTACAATTCTGACGTCGGATAATCCGCGGTTTGAAGATCCGCAGGCGATCCTTGATGATATCCAGAAGGGAATTGACCGTACCAGCGGCGAATATGTGATCATTCCGGACCGGAAAAAGGCGATTCGTTATGCACTTGAGATGGGAGAGCCGGGAGATATTATCGTGCTTGCAGGGAAGGGACATGAGGACTGTCTTGAGATCAACGGAAAAAGAATTCCGATGGATGAGAGAAAGCTGATCCGTGAAATTCTGGAAGAAAAAGATTTATAACTATTATACAATTCGAAAAAGCTGAAAGGCGAATGTTTCTATTTGCTTTTCAGCTTTCTCCATGTTACACTAGGAAACAATATTTAAGACGAAAGATATATATATTTATAGAAGAAAGAAGGAGGAAAAACTGCAATGGCCACATACATTAACGAACCTTCCCATACCTTTAACGAGTACCTTCTGATCCCCGGCTATTCTTCAGCTGAATGTGTTCCCGCAGCAGTATCGCTCAAAACTCCGCTTGTAAAATATAAAAAAGGTGAAGAACCTGCAATTTCCCTTTCCATTCCGATGGTTTCTGCAATTATGCAGTCTGTCTCGGGAGACCGCCTTGCGATCGCGCTTGCAAAGAGCGGCGGCGTATCTTTTATTTACGGATCCCAGGCAATTGAGCAGGAAGCAGCCATGGTTGCGAAAGTAAAAGCTTATAAATCCGGCTTTGTACCGAGTGATTCCAACGTCCGTCCGGACCAGACACTGGCGGATGTCCTGCGCCTCAAAGAGGAGACCGGTCATTCAACGATCGCTGTTACAGATGACGGAACGGTCAACGGCAAACTGGTCGGTATTATCACCAGCCGTGATTACCGCGTCAGCCGTATGGCAGGCGATGAGAAAGTTGAAACTTTCATGACACCGATTGAGAAGGTTGTCTATGCAAAGGAAGGCACAACGCTGAAGGAAGCCAATGATATTATCTGGGATAATAAGCTGAATGCGCTTCCGATTGTCAATGATGACGGACGCCTTGTTGCGTTTGTCTTCCGCAAGGACTATGAAGATCATAAGGAAAATCCGCACGAGCTGCTGGATGCGCACAAGCGCTATATTGTCGGTGCGGGCATCAATACCCGCGACTACCGCGAAAGAATTCCGGCACTGGTCGATGCAGGTGCTGATGTTCTCTGCATTGACTCTTCTGAAGGTTTTTCCGAGTGGCAGAAGCTGACCCTGCAGTGGGCGCGCGAGAACTACGGCGATACCGTTAAGATCGGCGCCGGCAATGTTGTAGATAAAGAAGGATTCCTGTTCCTGGCAGAGAGCGGCGCTGATTTTGTCAAAGTGGGCATCGGCGGCGGATCGATCTGCATCACCCGTGAGACCAAGGGAATCGGCCGCGGTCAGGCGACTGCGCTGATCGAGGTCTGCAAGGCACGTGATGAATACTTCGAGCGTACAGGCACCTATATTCCGGTCTGCTCTGACGGCGGCATCGTATATGATCATCACATTACACTGGCACTTGCCATGGGTGCTGACTTTGTCATGCTCGGAAGATATTTTGCACGTTTCGATGAGAGCCCGACTGCAAAGCTCATGGTCGGCGGCTCCTATGTCAAAGAGTACTGGGGTGAAGGCTCCAACCGCGCACGCAACTGGCAGCGCTATGACCTTGGCGGCGACAAGAAGCTGACATTTGAAGAGGGTGTTGATTCCTACGTTCCGTATGCAGGTCCGCTCAAAGAGAACGTGGAGAAGACCACCAGTAAGATCCGTTCTACCATGTGCAACTGCGGTGCGCTGACAATTCCGGAACTGCAGCAGAAGGCGAAGATTACGCTCGTATCTGCGACCAGTATCGTTGAAGGCGGCGCGCATGACGTTATCCGGAGAGAAAAGACGACAACGGACAATCACTAATCAATTATACTGCAATGTGGCCGAAAGCCTGTATTGGAGACCGTAGTTGTAAAAGCAGATGGCAGATTCAAAACGTTCAAAACAGAATAAGTCCCGGAAGAAGAATTCGGGCAGCACGGTCAGGAAGACATCTTCTCCCGGCAAACGGCAGGTGAAAAGAAGAAGCAAACGTGCAGCCGGGAGCAAAATAAACCGCCGGCATATGGCCATTGCACTGCTGCTGGTGGGACTGGCGGTTTTCGTATCGCTGATTCTTCTGGTGCTGAGCGGCGAGTATGAGAAACTTGTGGGATCTTCACCATTTGCAGAAAAGACCGGCAGTGAGACTTCAGAATGGGAGCGCGACGATTTGAACGGAATTGATGACGGAAGACCGCCGCTGGATGTGCAGCTGCTGACGCCGAATAACTATTCCAGACCGCAGCTTGCCATGGATGAAATCAATGGCATCGTGATACATTACACGGCGAATCCGGGCGCGACGGCACAGGGCAACCACGATTATTTTGAAAAGCTGAAAGACACCGGGGAGACCTATGCCAGCAGTCATTTTGTGATTGGTCTGGAAGGCGAGATCATTCAGTGCATACCGAGTACAGAGGTCTCATATGCATCGAATGAGAGAAATTTTGATACGCTCTCGATTGAGTGCTGCCACCCGGATGAAAGCGGAAAGTTCAATGACGCAACATACCGTTCGCTGGTTGAACTGACTGCATGGCTCTGCAGGCATTTTGAAATATCTCCGGATCAGGTTATCCGGCATTATGACGTAACAGGGAAAATCTGCCCGAAGGAGTTTGTGGAGCATGAAGATGCCTGGGACGCTTTT
>JAFUCM010000082.1 GCA_017459675.1 Eubacterium sp. | reverse complement strand
CGACAACAACAATGCTGTCGTCATATTCAAATGCCGTAATATTCATTCCGATCTGCTCCAGACCGCCGAGCGGAATGATTTTCAGTGACTGTTTCTCTTTTTTATTATTCAAAATGCCTCCATTCCAACGTGGAGACGCATGCGCAGACCGCACCGGCCCACTCCTCCCTCCTTCAGGCAGGATCAGGCCGCTGCGTCCTGTATTTACATGATAATGCCGTGCAAATCAATCAAGATCGCCTCGGCGATCTTGCGCGGCGCGCACGGTGCGAAGCACCTTCCTCTGTGCGCGTCTGTGATCCGCCGGAGGCTCAACTTTCAGCATGGGAAATCCACTGCTGAAAGTTGTCAGAACCGGAAAACGGTCCGCGTCAGCCGCATTCCGGCAGACACTTCAGGAAAACGTCTTTTGCAGACGGATCCCCGGTATACCGCAGTCGACGGACAAAATTCCCCGGTTATTATGAATTCCGGCAGATTTCCGGCCGCTGCCGGATTTCAGGCAGCAGCTGTATATCTGCCGATACACATGCTCTCCGTTTTTAGTTTCTGTAAAAATATTTTATTATAATCTTCCGTTCTTCGTTTCGCCCTGAACGGTAATATACACTTTCAGCCGCGCTCCTTAAGCTGCGCGGACTGCACAGCGCACGCGTGCGCCTGCTTCTGCGATCCGCCGGAATTACGAACGCGTATGTTCCGGACTGTCCAGCCAGTTCTGCAGAATCAGAACAGCCGCAATCTCATCGACGACTTCTTTGCGGGCCGCACCGCGCAGATTCATCTCATTCATGGCCCTGTCCGCCGCAACCGTCGTCAGCCGCTCATCACGGTACGTAACCGGCAGACCGGTTCTTCTGGCAACCGCATCGCCGAAGGCCTTTGTCTTCTCTGCCCGCTCGCCGAAATCATTGTTCATATGGCGCGGCAGACCGATCACAATACGGACCGCTTCATAAGAAGCCGCCAGCTCCGTAATGCGCGCAAGGGTCTGCCGGAGCTTGTTTTCCTGTTTTCTGCGAATAATCTCCACGCCCTGCGCCGTGATCTCCAGCGGATCACTGACTGCCACGCCGACCGTTTTCGCACCAAAATCAAGCCCCAGAATTCTGGCCATTATACGTCCCTTCCGATCTCATGTCTGATATAGTCACGCAGCAGTTCTTCCACAAGCTCATCGCGCTCGACCTTCATGATCTTGCTGCGCGCGCCCTTGTGGCTGGTAACGTAGGTCGGATCCCCGGACATGATATATCCTACGATCTGATTGACCGGATTGTATCCCTTCTCAATCATTGCCTCGTAGACCGAATTCAGAACTTCGCGCACGGAAATATCGGATTCCAGTTTTACATCGAAAAATTGTGTGCTGTCTATCTGACTCATAATGATGCCCTCATTCTCCCCGCTGCAGAACTATTTCTGCATAAAACGCAAATCAATTATATAGTTTACACTGCCTGCCAGAAAATAGCAAGTGTCAGAAAACTTCGATTTGTTCACACAAAAGATACTGTTTTTCCAGCACGTCCAGAATGCGAACCTGTACCGGGACGCCGGCAGCAATTGATGCACTGTCGTCGTCAGCCGGCAGAAGCGCCTCCTGGTAACGCGGCGTGTGTCCCCGCCAGTACCATTTTCCCTGTACACGGATCTTCTCTTCCGGCAGAACCTCGGCCGTCTCTCCGGTAAACTGCTGCAGCCAGGCCGCCCGCTTTGCATCGCCGAGCTCCCGCAGAACCAGCGCGCGCTCCTTCTTGACCGGCTCCGGAATCTGGTCCGGAAATGCCGCCGCACGGGTTCCTTCGCGTCTGGAATACGGGAAAATATGCGTCTCATAGAACGAAATTTCCTCAATAAAACGCCGGCTCTCCTCAAATTCCTCCGCTGTCTCGCCCGGAAATCCGACAATCACATCTGTCGTAATCGCCGGCCGGTCAAACTGCCTGCGCAGCAGTTCCACAATCCCGCGGTACTCCGCAGCTGTGTAGCCGCGGTTCATGCGCGCAAGGGTTGCGTCACAGCCGCTCTGCAGCGAGAGGTGAAAATGCGGACAGAGTTTTTCAAGACGCGCCATGCCGGCCGCCGTCTCTTCCGTCATCACCGTCGGCTCCAGGGATCCCAGACGAATGCGGTCAATCCCGGGGATTTTGTTCACCTGCTGCAGCAGATACAGCAGATCTGTTTTCTGTGTATTTCTGCCGCTGCCGGGATCTGCCGCGGATGCTGACGCGCTGCCGGTTTCAAAGTCCCGCCCGTACGAACAGACATGGATGCCGGTGATCACCACCTCCCGCGTTCCGTTCTCTGCGAGTTTTGTCACTTCCCGGACCACATCCTCCGGCCGTCTGCTGCGCACACGCCCGCGCGCGTACGGAATCATGCAGTAAGTGCAGAACTGGTTGCATCCGTCCTGGACCTTAATGAAGGCACGCGTGTGTTCGGAAGAGCGGGTAATCTCAAGCGGCTCGTAGATCTTCGTCTGATTGATGTTGATTCTGGCATCCTGCTTCTCACCGCTCTCCTGGTGCGCCTGAATCGCCTGCAGCAGCTCCATACGTTTATTATTGCCGATGACAATATCGATCGCCGGATCCTTTGTCAGACTGTCTCCGTTGATCTGTGCGTAACAGCCCATAGCGACAACCAGAGCGTCCGGATTCATCTTCTTTGCCTTGTGCAGCATCTGGCGTGACTTCTTATCAGCGATGCTCGTAACCGTACAGGTATTAATGACGTACAGATCTGCGCCCGGTGCAAAGGGCACGATTTCATAGCCGCTGCCTTCCAGCAGCTGCCGGACCGCTTCCAGCTCATATGCATTTACCTTGCACCCCAGATTGTGGAGCGCCGCTGTTTGTTTCTTCATAGAAAAATCACACCTTTATTGTATTCTTCGTCTTGACTTTTCAGGATCCCGCCTGTAATATAGCTGATAAGCAGAAATCTTGCAGGCAGCCGACGGAATTTATTCTTGATATTGTATCCATCCGTGTCGCTGCCTTTTATTCTGGATTTGAATGTTACTTATTTCACAATTTCATACATGGAGGAAATATATATGAAAACTGTACGAATTTCTCTGGATTCTATCGACAAAGTAAAAGCTTTTGTAAATACAATCAACCGTTTCACGTTTGATTTCGACCTTGTTTCCGGCCGCTATGTCATTGATGCAAAGTCCATCATGGGTATCTTCAGCCTGGATCTCTCCAAGACCATTGATCTGAATATCCACACCGACGGCGATGATCTTGACACAGTCCTCTCCGTACTGGAGCCGTACATTGTTGAGCAGTAAAAGCCGTTCACGCATAGAGAGCACGCCGGTTTTCCGGCCGCGTATTATGATCCTGCGAAATGCCCCGCGTCATATGACGCGGGGTTTCTTTATTGATACATTGTTCAACGCAGGATATGCGTATCCGCAGCCGGATCCCATTGATTCGTCAGCCGATCTCGATTGTCTCAGCTGTCTCCAGCGCTGTCTGATACAGCGCATCAATCACATCCGCCAGTTTTTTCTCAGAATGCTCAATGCGCTTCAGTGCCGGCTTGGTCACCGGATGCTTCGCAACAAAGATTGTACAGCAGTCTTCATACGGCAGAATCGATGTCTCATAAGTTCCGATCTTTTCAGAAATTGCAACAATCTCCTGCTTGTCAAATCCGATCAGCGGCCGGAATACCGGAAGTTTGCAGACGGCATTGGTGCACACCAGACTCTGGATCGTCTGGCTGGCAACCTGTCCGATGCTCTCACCCGTGATCAGTCCCTGCGCGCCGTCCTGTCCCGCGAAATGCTCCGCAATCCGCATCATATAGCGGCGCATGATAATGGTCAGCTCGTCATGCGGACATTTCTCATAGATCGCCAGCTGAATATCTGTAAAGTTGACAACATGCAGACGGATCGGTCCGCTGTATTTTGCAACCTGTTCAGCCAGATCCACAACCTTCTGCTTTGCGCGCTCGCTGGTATACGGCGGTGCGTGGAAATAAACCGCGTCAATCCGCACGCCGCGCTTGGCGATCATGTAGCCGGCCACCGGTGAATCGATGCCGCCGGAGAGCAGAAGCATTGCACTGCCGTTTGTCCCGACCGGCATGCCGCCCGGTCCCGTTATATTTTCTGAATAAATATAAGCCTGCTGCCGCAGTTCCACGGTCAGGCTGATCTCCGGATGATGCACATCGACATGCAGATGCGGGCACGCCTCCAGGATCACGCCGCCCAGCTCGCTGGCAATTTCCATGGAATCCATCGGATACTGCTTGCTGGCACGCCGCGCGAAAACCTTGAAACTCTTCCCGTCTGCCTCCTGCTCCGGATAAACCGCTTTCATATAATCTGCAACCCGTTCCGCAATCACCGGAAATTCCAGAGAATCAACTGCGACAACCGGACAGATATAGGCAATACCGAATACGCGCTTCAGCGCTTCCAGCGCTCCGTCGTAATCATACGGCTCGTCCATCTTAATATACAGGCGGCCCATTTCCTTAAAAACATGGAAAATACCATCCACCGGCTTCAGCGCAGAGCGGATATTCCGGATCAGCGCATCCTCAAAGATGTGCCGGTTCTTACCCTTGATTGCGATTTCCGCGTATTTTACTAAAAATGATTGATATCTCATTTTGCCTTATCTCCTTTATTGATGTCTGGTTTCACAGTCATCTTTATCTTCTGCGGAATCTTCGCAGCTGCGGCACTGCTTTCTGCAGCACATCCAGCGTGCAGTCGACTTCTTCGATCGTGTTCATCGCCGAGAAACTGAAGCGGATCGCCGATTCCATCTCCTCTTTGCTGCAGCCGATGGCTGTCAGCGTCGCGCTTCCGGCGCGTTTATGACTCGAGCAGGCACTTCCCGCAGAGACATAGATGCCCGCATCCTCCAGCGTGTGCAGAAGCACCTCACTGCGGATCCCGACAAAGGAAGCATTCAGAATATGCGGTGCGGATTCCGGAATATCTGCATGAATCACGACATCCTCCAGCTCCTGCAGTCCGTCATGCAGACGTTTTTTCAGTGCTGTCAGCTGTTCTTTGTTCGCATCCATACGGCTGTAAATTTCCTGCGCCGCCCTGGCAAGTCCGGCAATTCCCGGAACGTTGTCCGTTCCGGAGCGCATATCATTTTGCTGTCCGCCGCCGTAAATCAGCGGATTGATCCGCGCCTTTTCCCCGACATACAGGAATCCCGCGCCCTTCGGCCCGTGAATCTTGTGTGCACTGACCGACATCATATCAATTCCCAGCTGTTTCGGATAAATGGGCAGCTTGCCAAACGCCTGTACCGCATCGACATGAAACATTGTATCCGGATTGCAGGCGTGGACCACCTTCCCCAGTTCCGCAACCGGTTCGATCGTGCCGATTTCATTATTGACAAACATCACAGAGACCAGAATGGTGTCCGGGCGGATCGCTGCGCGGAGTTCCTCCGGGTCAACCAGTCCCGCCGCATCCGTTCCCAGACGCGTCACTTCATATCCCTGTTTTTCCAGAACCTTTGCAGGCGCAGAAACCGCAGCATGCTCTACCGCACTGATAATGATATGCTTTCCCTTACGTTTCTGCCTGTCTGCCGTTCCGAACAAAGCCCAGTTATTGGACTCTGTCCCGCCGGATGTATAATAAATCTCTTTCGGTTTCACACGGAGCAGTCCGGCGAGTGTTTCCGTCGCGCTGCGGACAAACCGCTCTGCCTCAACACCCTTCATATGCATGGAAGACGGATTGCCATAATCAGCATCCATCATCTGCATCACTGTCTCCCGGACCTCCGGATACGGCTGTGTCGTCGCTGCATTGTCAAAATAAATCTGCATCATTTGTATTTCTCTCATATATCATTCGAACTTGATCATTCGAACGCTGTCATTCGAACGCTCTCTTCGAACCTGTGCTATAATGCGCCGCAAAATTCATTCTTTCCTGTCTCTGCCTTAACTTCAGGCATCTTCAAGAATATACATTAAAATAGACAGCGCCGCAAGTCCCGCGGTCTCCGTTCTGAGAATCCGCTTACCCAGCGTTATGGAACGGAATCCATGTGCAATTGCCTGCTCTGCCTCTGACGGGGCAAATCCGCCCTCCGGGCCGATCAGGACACCGATCCGCTCCCCCGGTGCAATCGACTGCAGAATTTGCCGCGTCTCGTCCATGTTTTTCGCCAGCTCATACGGCATCAGACAGACCTGAATCCCCTGCTCCTGCACAAATGCGCCCAGCTGCGAAAAGGGGATGATCTCCGTTACCTGCGGAATGATCATGCGCTTCGCCTGCTTCGCCGCACTTTCGGAAATTGCATTCCAGCGCTCCACCCGCTTTGCGGCCTTCTTCGCATCATACCGGACAACACACCGCTCCGACGCCACGGGAACAACTGCATATGCGCCGAGTTCCACCGCCTTCTGCACAATGAGATCCATCTTGTCGCCCTTGGGCAGACATTGCAATAAAAAAATTTGAGAACGCAGCTCTTTTCCGGGCATCTGTGCGTCCTCAATCTTCGCCAGGATCCGGTCCGGCTCCACCGAATCGATCCGGCAGGTATATTCCCATTCATCCCCGCAGGCCGCCAGGAACACATCACCCGGCCGCATCCGCAGCACGTTGCGGATATGATTCACATCCGGCCCCGTAATCTCCACCGCGGCGTCACTTATCTGACTCCTGTCCACAAAGAATCTGTGCATCGCTTCTCCTTGTTTCTGGAACTGCTGCCGGACGCCAAATGTTCCGGATTTTCACGAACACTGCCCCACTTGCAAAGCTAACTGCAAACTCCGGCTAAACATCCGGCGCCCATAACTTCATTTCCGCGCCACAACCGACATCCACTCACCCTGCTGGTTCACTTCCAGTACAGTCAGCCCTGCCTTTTCACAGGCGTCGGTCACTTTCTGCTCCTGGCCCTCCAGAATCCCGGAGGTAATGTAAACTGCGCCGTCCTTCATCGCCGGCACAACCGCCGGCGTCATCGGGACAAGCACATCCGCAAGAATGTTGGCCGTCACAATATCATATTTCGCAAAACCGGCTTCCTCGCGCACTGCCGGGTCATCAATCAGGTTTCCGATGATCAGATCAAAATCCGCCGCAGCAATGTCATTCGCCTGTTTGTTGTCGGATACCGCCTCCACCGCACACGGATCCAGATCCGTGCCGCAGGCATATCCTGCGCCCAGCTTCAGCGCAGCAATCGAAAGAATCCCGCTGCCCGTTCCGGCATCCAGAATCTGCATGCCGGGCTTCACATATTTCTTCAGCGCGCGGATACACAGCTGCGTCGTCTCGTGCATACCTGTTCCGAAAGCCGTGCCCGGATCAATGTGCAGAATCATCTTATCCGCATCCTCCGGCTTTACCGTCTCCCAGGAAGGAATCACAAGAATGTCATCCACATAGAACTGCTTAAAATACTGCTTCCAGTTATTCACCCAGTCCTTATCTTCTGTCTCACTCTGGACAATCGATGCCTCACCGATGTCCATAAAATCACGCAGCTCATCCAGCGCCGCGCGCACTTCACTGAGCACCGCCTCCTGGTCCGCATCCGGCTCCAGATAAAAACTTAAATATGCAATCCCGTCATCCGCTCCGAACTGCGGCGGAATATCCACAAACATCTGCGCGAGCTCCTCCTCTGTCAGCGGCTGCCGGTCCTCAATCTCAACACCCTGCACACCCGCTTCCATCAGCGTCGCACTTACGATATCCTCTGCTGCGGTTGTCGTCTTCAGTCTGTACTTAATCCACTTCATAATATTATTTCCGTCCACACCGCTTTCTCTTCTTCTGCGTACCTTCTCCTTTCTGAGCCGCAGGCTCTCCGTTTCCGCACGCCGCGTCAAATGCGCGCAGTGCTTCTTTTGCCTCTTCGTTCAGATCTGTCGGCACCTGCACCACCAGTGTGACATACTGGTCACCACGCACAGACTTGCTGCGCAGGGACGGAACGCCCTTGCCGCGCAGACGGATCCGCGTATCTGTGGCAGTTCCCGGCTTTACCGTATAGACAACCGGGCCGTCAACCGTATCAATCCGGATATCGCCGCCAAGTGCCGCCTGGGCATAGGTCATCGGTGCGGTTGAGAAAATATTGACGCCGTCACGCTGGAAAATCGGATGCTGTGCAACCGAAACTTCTACCAGCAGATCGCCGCGCGGTCCGCCGTTTCTTCCGGGCTCGCCCTTGTCACGAATCCGGATGCTCTGGCCGTGATCAATACCTGCCGGCACGGAAACCTGAATCTTCTTTCTGGAGGAAGTGTAGCCGGTTCCGCCGCAGTCAGCACATTTTTCCTTGATAATCTGGCCGGTACCACGGCAGTCCGGACAGGTCTCGATATTCTGAACCATGCCGAACAGAGACTGCTGCGTGCGCCGTACCTGACCGCTGCCGCCGCAGGTCTTGCAGGTCTCCGGTGAGGTTCCCGGCTTTGCGCCGCTGCCGCCGCAGGTCTTACAGGTGTCCTTCAGCGTCAGTTCCAGTTCTTTCTCACAGCCGAAAACAGCCTCCTCAAATGTCAGATGCACAATTGCTCTGAGGCTGGCACCGCGCTGCGGCGCATTTGACGCGCGGCGCGTTCTGCCGCCGCCGAAGAAATCGCCGAATATATCTCCGAAAATATCGCTGAAATCAGCGCCGCTGAAATCAAATCCGCCAAATCCGCCTGCACCGCCCTGCTCAAATGCAGCGTGTCCGAACTGGTCATACTGTCTGCGCTTTTCCGGGTCGGAAAGAACACCGTACGCCTCGGTTGCCTCTTTGAATTTTGCCTCGGCATCCTTGTCGCCCGGATTCATATCCGGATGGTATTTTTTTGCCAGCTTTCTGTAGGCTTTTTTGAGTGTGTTCTCATCTGCATTTCTGTCGACGCCGAGCACCTCATAATAATCTCTTTTATCAGCCATTACTTTATCCTCATCTCAGACGCAGTATATCCGGACACGGCTTTGGCACCGCGCCCGGATGTACGTGATCATTCGTATTCGTATGAAAACTTATGCCGGTTGTCTATTTTAGACCTCTTTGTAGTCAGCGTCAACGACATTGTCATCATTTCCGCCATTGCCGCCCATATTTCCCATATCCGGGCCTGCGCCGCCGCCCATGTTGCCCATGTCCGGACCAGCGCCGCCTGCCTGCTGCTGCATGCTCTCATACATCTTGGTGAACAGGCTCTGTGCGGACTGCATCAGCTTCTCCTGCGCTGCCTTCAGATCTGTCAGCTGTGCATCGGTCATTGTGCCGTCCTGCGGAAGAGAAGCAACCATATCCTTGAGGGCATTCAGATCTGCCTCAACCTGTGTCTTCTCATCTGCGGAAATCTTGTCGCCGGCCTCATTCAGCGCCTTCTCGATCTGGAAGACTGTGGAGTCAGCTTCATTTCTGGCGTCAATTGCTTCTTTACGCTTCTTATCCTCTGCCTCGTACTGTGCAGCTTCCTTGACAGCGCGCTCGATCTCGTCGTCGCTCATGTTGGAGCCTGCTGTAATGGTGATGTGCTGCTCCTTGCCGGTTCCCAGATCCTTGGCGGATACGTTAACAATACCGTTTGCATCGATATCAAATGTTACCTCGATCTGCGGTACACCGCGCATTGCCGGCGGGATACCATCCAGACGGAACTGGCCGAGGGACTTGTTGTCCTTCGCAAACTGACGCTCACCCTGTACGACGTTGATATCAACGGCAGACTGGTTATCTGCTGCTGTCGAGAAGATCTGGCTCTTCTTCGTCGGGATTGTGGTATTACGCTCGATCAGCGGAGTTGCAACGCCGCCGAGGGTCTCGATGGACAGAGTCAGCGGTGTGACATCCAGAAGCAGGATATCGCCTGCGCCCTCATCACCTGCAAGCTTGCCGCCCTGTACGGATGCGCCGATTGCGACACACTCATCCGGGTTCAGGCTCTTGCTCGGCTCATGGCCTGTCAGCTGTTTTACCTTATCCTGGACTGCCGGGATACGTGTGGATCCGCCGACCAGAAGAACTTTTCCAAGCTCAGATGCGGAAATACCTGCATCAGAAAGTGCCTTGCGGACCGGCTCAGCTGTCAGCTCAACGAGGTCTGCTGTCAGCTCGTCAAATTTTGCCTTGGTCAGGTTGATATCCAGATGCTTCGGGCCGTCCTGTGTTGCTGTGATGAACGGCAGGTTGATGTTTGTGGTGGTTGCGCTGGAGAGCTCCATCTTAGCCTTCTCAGCAGCTTCCTTGATACGCTGCATTGCCATCTTGTCGCCGGACAGATCAACGCCTTCCTGCTTCTTGAACTCGTCTACGATGTATGCGACTACCTTCTGGTCGAAGTCATCGCCGCCCAGACGGTTGTTGCCGGAAGTTGCAAGCACTTCGATAACGCCGTCGCCGATCTCGATAATGGAGACATCGAATGTGCCGCCGCCAAGGTCATAGACCATGATCTTCTGCTCTTTTTCATTGTCCAGGCCATATGCAAGTGCAGCTGCTGTCGGCTCGTTGATAATACGCTTTACTTCAAGGCCTGCGATCTTGCCCGCATCCTTGGTTGCCTGACGCTGTGCATCGTTGAAATATGCCGGAACTGTGATAACAGCTTCTGTAACCTTCTCGCCGATGTAGTTCTCTGCATCTGCTTTCAGCTTCTGCAGAATCATCGCGGAGATCTCCTGCGGAGAATATTTCTTGTCGTCAATCGCAACTCTGTAATCGCTGCCCATGTGACGCTTGATCGAAGAAACGGTTTTCTCAGCGTTGGTGACTGCCTGACGCTTTGCCGGCTCACCGACCAGACGCTCGCCGGTCTTTGTAAATGCGACGATCGACGGTGTGGTTCTGCTGCCCTCTGCATTTGCGATAACGGTGGGTTTTCCACCTTCCATAACTGCTACACAACTATTGGTTGTACCAAGATCGATACCGATAATTTTACTCATGATAGGTCCTCCTTCTGTATTTACAAATAAGATTAATTTTCTATTTTAAGCCTTCCGGCCGCTGCGTCCTTCGGACTTTCGCGTCCGGCAAAGCTCTTCGCACTTCAGACTGTCGTCTTGCGTGCTCAATCGCTTTGGTCATCCAACCGTATGTCCGCCCTGCACGCAAGCGTGCGGCGTCCATCCGTCTGTCTGAGGTCTTAATCCGTTCAATTTGCCACTTTTACCATGCTGAATCTTACAACGCTGTCTTTGTATTTATAGCCCTTCTGGAACTCCTCGACGACAATATTTTCGCCTTCATTTTCGTCATCCACATGCATCACGGCATTATGAAGTTCCGGGTCAAACGGCTGGCCGACTGCCTCGATCGGTGTGACACCGAGATCGGTCAGCATCGTTGTCAGCTGTTTGTAAATCTTATTCATACCGTCCACAAACGGATCTTCCGGATTACCGGTCTCCAGGCCGCGCTCAAAGTTATCGACGACCGGAAGAAGCTTCTCGATGACATCCTTCGCACCGATCTGGTACATGGATGATTTTTCCTTCTCTGTCCGCTTGCGGAAATTGTCAAATTCTGCCAGCTGACGCTGCAGACGATCCTTCAGTTCATTGATCTTGTCATCTTTGGGATCCTTCTTCTCTTTCTTCTTAAAAAATCCCTTCTTCGCATCCTTCCCATCTGCCTCTCCAGATGCGTCCGCTTCAGCTTCTTCGTTTTCTGCACCGGCTTCTTCGCCGTCTTCTGCTTCTGCGGCATCCCCGGCAGGTGCATCTTCAGATGTCTCTACATCCGCCGCTTCCTCTGATCCGGCTTCTGCAGCTTCCGGATCGTACTCCGAAGCTTCCTGTTCCGCTGCTTCTGTTTCCGGCTCCGCTGTTCCGGCTTCAGCAGTCTCTGCTTCCGCCTGCGCTTCAGCCGCTTCTGTTTCAGTCTCCGGCTGCTCAGCCGCCGCAGTTTCCTGTTCGAGCATTTCTTTCGTATCTGTCTGCTTTTTATCAGCCACGATTGCTCCACCTTTCCTGTTTTCTTATTCTGTCAGGCT
>JAFUCM010000081.1 GCA_017459675.1 Eubacterium sp. | reverse complement strand
TGCGGAGATGATTGAGAGGCTGCAGTAATGAAGTCTCTTGTTTTTTGCGGGAACATAACCGCCCGCTGATAAACAGTGACCAACTGGCGGAAATAGGATACAATTTATCTGTTAATGTTACTGCACAGCCTGTAAATAAAACGTCAGGGCTGAAATGATGTACTTTGAAAGGAAATGATTCATGAAAGTCTTAATCCTCGCCGGCGGGCTTGGTACGCGTATTGCAGAAGAGTCACAGTTCCGGCCGAAGCCGATGATCGAGATCGGATCCATGCCGATTCTCTGGCATATCATGAAATACTATTCGTCATTCGGTTTTAATGAGTTTATTATTATGGCCGGCTATAAGCAGTATATTATCAAGGAGTTTTTCGCTGATTATTTTCTGCACAATGCGGATGTTTCCTTTGATCTGGCGACCGGTGAGATGGAGGTTCTGAATAAAGAGGCGGAGCCGTGGAAGGTGACGATTATCGATACCGGTCTTCACACCATGACAGGCGGCCGTATTAAGCGCGTCCAGAAGTATGTCGGCAATGAGCCGTTTATGCTGACCTATGGTGACGGTGTTTCCAACATTGATCTGAATGCACTGCTTGCGTTCCATCAGAATCACGGGAAGATCGCTACAATCTCCATGGTCAACCTGGCACAGCAGAAGGGCGTTCTGGATGTCGGTGAGGGCGGTCAGATCCGCGCATTCCGTGAGAAAGACGGCGTGGACGGCGCAATCATCAACGGTGGATTTATGGTGCTTAATCCGGAGATTTTTGATTATATCGAGGGTGACGACACCAGTTTTGAGCTCGGACCGATGCGTGAGCTCGTTAAGGAACAGCAATTGATGGGCTTCATGCATACAGGTTTCTGGCAGTGTATGGATACGCAGCGCCAGAAGAAGATGCTTGAGGAACTCTGGGCTTCCGGGAATGCGCCATGGAAGGTCTGGGAGGACTGAAATGCCATAGATGCCCCGGAAGGCGTCACAGATTGTATGGGAGTACGGAATCCGGAGCACTTCGAAATATAAAGAAATGGAGAAAGATAATAGTATGAGCGAGAAAGAAGCAAGACAGCAGATTCTTGATATGGTGGCGGAATATGCCCGGAATTATCACGGGGCAGACAAGCCGTACGTTGCGGGAGACCGCATCCCTTATGCGTCACGTGTATATGATGAGCACGAGATGGTTAATCTGGTGGATTCCGCGCTGGAATTCTGGCTGACAGCGGGACGTTACACGGATCAGTTCGAGAAGGAATTTGCGCAGTATCTGGATGTGCGTTTTGTGAGCCTGGTTAATTCCGGTTCCAGCGCAAATCTGCTGGCACTGGCGACACTGACATCTCCGCTGCTGGGCGAGCGGCAGCTTCGCCGCGGCGACGAGGTGATCACGGTTGCAGCCGGATTCCCGACAACGGTGACGCCGGCCATTCAGTATGGCTGTGTGCCTGTATTTCTGGATGTGACGATTCCGGAGTATAACATTGATGTGACACAGCTTGAAGCAGCGCTGTCTGAGAAAACGAAGGCGGTGATGATTGCACATACGCTGGGCAATCCGTTTGATCTTACCGCAGTGCGGGCATTCTGTGACAAGCACAATCTCTGGCTGATCGAGGACAACTGCGATGCACTGGGCTCTGTCTATAAATACAATGGCGAAGAACGGCTGACGGGTACGATCGGTGATATCGGAACATCCTCTTTCTATCCGCCGCATCATATGACCATGGGCGAGGGCGGCGCTGTCTACACAAATAATGCACTGCTGAACCGGATTATCCGGTCGATGCGTGACTGGGGCCGCGACTGCATGTGTGCGCCGGGACAGGACAATCTGTGCGGGCATCGCTTTGACGGACAGTACGGCGAGCTGCCGAAGGGATATGACCACAAGTATGTCTATTCCCATTTCGGCTATAATCTGAAGGCTACAGATATGCAGGCGGCAGTCGGCTGTGCGCAGCTGGAAAAATTCCCGTCATTCGTGGAAAGAAGAAAATATAATTTCAAATATCTGCAGGAGAAGCTGATCGCAGCCGGCGCAGAGGAAGGTCTGATTCTGCCGCGCGCGACAGAAAACAGCGATCCGAGCTGGTTTGGATTCCTGATGACCTGTAAAGAGGGCATTGACCGCGAGCAGGTTGTGCGCTATATCGAGGGCCACGGCGTGCAGACCCGCATGCTCTTTGCGGGCAATCTGACAAAGCATCCGTGCTTCGATCAGATGCGCGCCGAGCAGGCAGCCGGAGCGGTTTGCTATCGTGTGATCGGCGATCTTGCCAATACGGAGCGGATCATGAAGGATTCCTTCTGGGTCGGCCTGTATCCGGGCATGACCGATGCGAAGCTGGATTATATGGCGCAGGTGATTGCGGAGGCCGTGCGGCAGTAACTTCATGATTGTTCTAATTCCTGATTGAAATAAAGGAGGTCAAAAAATGGCTGAAGGAATAAAGAAGTCTCAAATTACGATGAAATCAGGAAGAAAAATCTCTGTAGCAAAAAAAAATTATTCAAAGAAAGGTCTCAGAAAAGCCGGAGTAATATCGGATAGCGACTTTGAGATGGATTTGAGAGCATCAGATGCTGTATGTATGGCTATAAAAAAGGCAAAGATTCTGAGAAAACCAATAGCTAAATATGACCGTATTACCGGAGAAGCATATCTGGAATATCCGGATGGCCGGAGAGAAAAAATTGATGGCTGACAGAAAACCCATGGTGCTGGTATTTGCAGGGCCTAACGGATCAGGAAAGAGTACGCTTACTGAATATTTTGATACTGTAGGACGTTATACAAATGCTGATGAAATTGTCCGTACCACTTTTGTTACGAATATTGAAGCTGCAAAGCAGGCGGATGAACTGAGATATGAATCAATACGAAGGAGAGAAGATTTTACCTTTGAGACAGTTCTTTCATCAGAATATAAAATTAAATCTTCTTAAAGAAGCAAAAAATGCCGGTTATTTTATAAAATGTATTTTTGTACTTACGGCCAGTTATAAGTTGAATATTGCCAGAGTGAAATCACGGGTCGCGTTAGGTGGACATGATGTTGATGCAGAAACCATAAAGAAAAGATATAAAAAGTCTCTGGATAATATCGGGCATTTAATGGATATTTGTGATATCTAGCATGTATATGATAATACAAATGAAAAGCCTGTGAGAATCATTCGAAAGCACAAGGACGATGTGACAGTGTTTCCGAATGAGAACTGGGACGAAGAAAAAATATACAAATTGATAGAAATATCTGAATATTGAGTAAGGTAATACAAAAATGAAAATTGCAGCAGTCACAGGTGCGACATCGATGATTGGCGCTGCCCTGATAGAGGAATGTATCAAAAATGATATTGGTGTCATTGCGTTTGTGCGGCACGGCAGTGCGAAGTTGGAACGGCTTCCGGATTCTCCGCTGGTACAGATTGTAGAAGCGGAACTGGATGAGCTGAGCGATTTGTTGTGCAGGACGGATTCGGGTGAGCCGGAGAATCCTGTGCAGAACGGTGCAAAAACAGGATCGTCTGAAGGCGTTTTACGTGCAGATGTGTTTTATCATCTCGGCTGGGCGACAGGTCATGCAAACCGGGGAAATGTCCGGCTTCAGGCCGACAATATTCAGTATACGCTGGATGCGGTTGATCTGGCTGAGCGGCTGGGATGCAAACGTTTTATTGGTGCCGGTTCGCAGGCAGAATATGGCGTGACAAATGAGATTCTGACCGCTGACACAGCGGCGCGTCCTGT
>JAFUCM010000080.1 GCA_017459675.1 Eubacterium sp. | reverse complement strand
GGCACACGCATAGAGCGGAAAACAGAGCTGGTTTGCGAGACGGATGCTTTCGTATTTATCAGGCATATCCATTTAACCCCTTCCGTCTGAACATCATTATACAACTTTCACCAGTGATCACAAGATCACCGGAGCGATCTTGAATCGTTCCGCTTTCCCGTCTCAGCTATTTGCCATGAGTTGTTCAACGAGTTCCCGCTTCTCGTACAGGACACAGCCGCCGTCGTGGTCATCCATCAGAATATCTCCACTCTGCAGCGCGAGAAACAGCGGAGAATGCATGGCTTCCCGCAGCGAAGTATTTCTGATATTGACATCAGAATACGGCGAGAACGGACACGGCTCTGCCCCGCCGTGTGAATTGATATGGAAAAATCCCCGTCCTGCAGCGACACATCCGCCGGAACTTTTTTCATCCCCCGGGAAGGAAATATAAACCATCTCCGGGTGCTCCTCGCGCAGACGCGCAATCTCTTCACGGAGATACTCTCTTTCTTCATCACCCGGTGCAAGTTCCGCGCTTTCATCCGTAACCGGTACGAACTCGACAAAAATCACTGCTTTGCATCCGCGGTCAGAAAGCTTCTGCAGAAATGCATCCGATGTGACCTCTCTGACGTTCTCGGTCGTCACAGTGACAGATGCACCGAAGATTAACCCGCGTCTGTGAAGCTCATTCATGTTGGCAATCAGCCGCTCATAAATCCCTTCTCCACGGCGTGCATTCGTGGTTTCCTTCTCACCCTCAATGCTCATGATCGGCAGCAGGTTCCGTTTCTTATCAAACAGTTCAAAATACCGTCTGCCCATGAAGGTGCCATTGGTAAAGATCGGGAAAAGAATCCCGGGCTTCCTGCCGGCCGCTTCGATAATATCTCTGCGCAGCATCGGCTCACCGCCCGCCAGCAGGATGAAACTGATGCCCAGTTCATCCGCCTCATCAAAGATGCGGAACCACTCCTCACTGGTGAGCTGACTGACCGGCTCTTCGTCTACCGTCGCGTGATTGCAGCGGGAATAGCATCCCGCGCAGTGAAGGTTACATTTGCTGGTTATGCTGGCAATCAGGAACGGCGGGATATGCTCGCCGGCTTCCTCAGCAGCCTTCCGCTTTCTGGAGGCAGCCTTTGATGCCGCCGCAAATTTCAGCATGAATGCGCTTTCTCTCGGGTCTTTCCATGTAGCCTTGAGCGCATCTGCCACAACCCGTTCGACACCCCGTGTCATATATTCCTGAATGTCGAAGGATTCATCGATTTTGCTCATGCTTTTTCTCCTGCTATGTCCTGTTATAACTTCTTTTATATCTTTTTTGACCGGACAGATCTGTTCATTCCGATCTGCCCGGCCAGTTAAATTTCTTTATTCGTCCATCTGCTCAATCAGATGATATTTCTTCATTCGCCCATCTGTTCAATCAGATAGTTTTCTTTGCCGATCTCTTCCATCAGGGTAAGATGCTGTCTGACCCAGTTGAAGTGATCCTGCTCATCTACGATAAACTGCTGAATCATGCTGCTGGATACATAGTCATCTGCAAATAGTGCGAGCGCCTTGCTCATCTCCGGAAGTGCTTCTGCCGCATCCTTGCAGTCATACTCAAGCATTTCTTTGACATCTGTAAATACCGGGTACTCCACCAGTTCTACCTTCGGTGTTACACCCAGCTCGATCAGGCGTGCGTTCACCTGCTTTGCCTCGTTCCACTCTTCATCAGACTCTGCTGCGATCTTATCAGCAAGTTTTGTAAAACCGCGCTGTCTTAAAATTTCAGCCTGAATCGAATGCTGCTGTGAGTTACCAAACCATCCTTTTGCCAGTTCCTGCAGAAATTCAATCTTTGTCATTGTGTGAATCCTCCTGAAAAGTACCTCAATGTAAGTCAATTTGTTGTGTGCGTTATAATTGTGCGCAACCACTATCTTGATTATATAGCAGGAGGACAATGGTGCAATTCAGGATCCGGCTGATCATTCTCATTAGTAAAAAGATCTTATTATTATTTTCATAATAAGATTATTTATTGAATCTTTCTCGTTTCAAGACACAACTGATACCGTCAGGATCCGGCTTTTACAGCAAGTACTTGTGGAGTGGCACCGGAAGCGATTTCTCAAACACTTCTGCCAGTTCCTCCGGCGTCGTCTGATATCTTCCGAAAATCCATTCACAGGTAAGACTAACGGTGCCCATACAATAGACCCGCACATACATATCTGTCTGCTCGTCCAGACTGTCCATCCCGCTGACTGCAAGAATATGCTTTTTCAGTGCATCGTAGTTGATCTCTGTCATATACAGAATAAACGTGTCCTGACCGGTTGTATGCAGAAAGAGATTCTTCAGATAGTCTCTTTCCCTCTCGAAACGCAGGGCACCGTCCAGAAGTGTCTGTCTCCACGAATAACCCTGCTCATTGATCCGCTCCATGATCCGGGCTGTTCCCTGTGCATAGTCCCAGGCAATCAGGTCATATTTGTCCTTATAATTGCGATAAAATGTGGCCATGGAATACCCGCAGTTATCCACGATCTCCCTGACGGTAATCTTATCAACGCTTTTTGACGCAGCCAGTTCCCGGAACGAATCCGCCAGCAGTTCTTTTGCATTTTTCCGCTTCATGTACGGGCACCTCCTTGATCGGTATCTGAAAACTGTATTATTATTGTATCAGAAAAAAGATGACCGGTCATCACCAGACCGGTCCTTCTTGATTGGTATTCTTTATTGCTGCTTATTTTATGGGTCAATCACTTTTTCTGTGTGATTGATGGTTACTGGATGCGTACGCCACCCTTGACTGAACCTGTCAGAAACGCTGCGGCTTAAGTGCCGACGGTGAAGAACTCAAGAACAGCCTGCTTTCTTCACCATATCGG
>JAFUCM010000079.1 GCA_017459675.1 Eubacterium sp. | reverse complement strand
CTCTCAGGTCGGCTACTGATCGTCGGTTTGGTGGGCCGTTACCCCGCCAACTGCCTAATCCAACGCGGAGCCATCCCATACCACCGGAGTTTTTCACACTCTATCATGCGATAGTGTGCGCTTATGCGGTATTAGCAGTCATTTCTAACTGTTATCCCCCGGTATGGGGCAGGTTCTCCACGCGTTACTCACCCGTCCGCCGCTCAGTCATCTTCTGAATCAATCCGAAGAAATCAACAGAAGAGCTTCGCTTGACTTGCATGTGTTAAGCACGCCGCCAGCGTTCATCCTGAGCCAGGATCAAACTCTCATAAAAAATGTGGTATTCGAGTTCGAAGAGGCGAGACGATTGAGACAGGCGTTGGATACTTGCATCCATTAAGACTGTTCTCAGTCGGATCGATTGGGCGAATGCCCTCCAGCGAGGCAGCTTATCTGCCGAGCTTGCTCTTCGAACGAATTCACTGATAAAAGTTTTGACCGAATCAGAATGTCCAACTAATTGCTGGCTATTCTAACCTTTCCTTATTTACTGTAAAGGTTTTCGATCGTTCAAATTTAAATCTCAATTGAACTTTCGAGGATGTGTTTTACTGTTCAGTTGTCAAAGTGCGTTTGGTTTGCTGTGCTGTATTTGTCAGCGACAGCTTGACCAATATATAACTTTTTTGACCTGTTGTCAACACCTTTTTCAATTTTTTGAAAAACTTTTTCGGTGGACTTCAGGAGCGCAGAAGGAGGGATTTGAACCCTCGCGCCGCTATTAACGACCTACTCCCTTTCCAGGGGAGCCCCTTCGGCCAGCTTGGGTACTTCTGCATGCCCGAATAAATGATTCACATTATTCTTTTGGGAAAAAATAACTGCATCCTTTGGCAAGAACACAGCAGCTTCACTTCCGTGCGCGGTGCGTGTGGCACTTGTGCCTCGCGGTGCGCGCGCGACTCAACATTTAAGAAGCTTTATTAGTCTAACACTCCGTTTTGGACGTGTCAAGCACTTTTCTTTGAAATAATTGTTGCGAATTTTAATCGCTTTTTTATCACCGCGAAAAATTTTCCAAACCTTGTGCCGGATTCATTTTAAAGCACAAGATTCTGTGGTTTGGGGTCCCGGATTTCCTGAAAATCCATCCGGAAAACGGACATTTTATTTCTGTTGCAAATTTGTTACATATTTGTTAAAATGTTTTTGGCTGTGTTCTCGCATCTTAATATAAAGAAATAATCCGCCTGGACACGCGATCTGATTATCACTATCTGACGGAGTTATACCATGTTGAAGTATCTCAGTAAAAAAGCAGTCTGTTCTATGATTCTGATTCTCACACTCCTGATCCCGCAGGCCGCACTGGTACAGGCCGATGAGATCCGGGAGATTGAAGATTCTGTTACTGAAGCAGACCTGGAGGATTATTTATCCGATGCCATTTATTATGAAGATGATGATCCTTACACCGGTCTTGTAACAGACGAAAATACCGGAAAGCAGTATTATTTTGAAGACGGTGAACTGCAGACCGGATTCCAGAAGTTCGGAGAACCCGAGCATACTTACTACTTCAGTAAGAAAACCGGCGCCATGGCGAAGGGTTTCCGGAAGATCAAAGGTAAGAAATACTACTTCAAGAAGAAATCCGGTGTCATGAAAACCGGATGGCTCACATACAGGGGCAGCCGTTATTATTTTAAGAAGAACGGCAAGCTGAAGACCGGGTGGCTCACTTATAAGGGCGAGCGGTATTATTTCAAAAAGAACGGTAAGATGAAGACCGGAACCCTGAAAAAGGGCGGCTTCATCTACGAATTTGACAATGACGGCGTTCTGATCGACAAATACCCCGGCGAAGGCGATCCATCTGACACCGGGAAGCAGACACGCACCAAAGCTTCCTCTCTCGCCGGACTTACCGCACAGGAAGTCATCGAGAAGGTCGGACCGCTGTTCACAGAGGACCAGAAGAAAAGCGGCGTGCTCGCCTGCATCAGTCTGGCACAGTTCATCCTGGAAAGCGGATACGGAAAATCCGAGCTCGCCACAAAGGCAAATAACTGCTTCGGCATGAAGCAGTCCCTCTCCGGAAATACCTGGAAGGGATCAACCTGGGACGGCAACTCCGTCTATACGATCAATACAACGGAGTATGGCTCCTACAGCACCCGCGCCACATTCCGGAAATACAGCTGTATTGAAGATTCGATCGCGGATCACAGCGCTTATCTCACGGGAGCAAAGGATGATGACGGCCTCCGCTATGCAGGTCTGAAAGGCTGCACGAATTATACAACCGCTGCAAGAATCATCATGAACGGCGGATACTGCACCGGCGGTTCCTATGTGTCACAGCTGTGCAGTCTGATCACAAAGTGGGATCTGACACGGTTTAATGCAGATACGCAGTAACGATTCGAAAATGTGCAGACTGCGGATGTACTGACATGTTTCTTCTGTGAAAGACTGCGGCCTGACAGACAGGTTTCTTCATGGGCGTTCTGAAACGTTCTATCTTATACGAAAGAGGATCGGGGTTCCGATCCTCTTTTACGTATCCGTTATTGCTGCATGGCCGTCTGGCGATTGTCATTGTCTCATTCTCAGACAGGAACGCCCCGCCAGGCGCCGAAAACACCTTCGCGGAACACCCCGTCAACGGCACGTTCGTAATCCTCGATGGTTCTTGCTTTCCGGATCTGTTTCAGATACCGGTCCGCGCCCGTGAACTGTTTTCCGACGTAAACCCAGAGCTCTTTCATCTTGTACATGACATTCATGTCTCCGGAGATCACGCTGTGGTACGCCTCATACAGCTGCTGCAAATATTCTCGCAGCTCTTCTTTCTGCAGCGGCAGTCCGCCCGCCGCCTCCCGGATCAGCGCCGGATTCTGCAGCAGACCGCGTCCGGTCATAAGCATACTGACCGCCGGGAATTTCTTCCTGAAATTCCTGATATCTTCCGCTGTAAACAGATCCCCGTTATAGCAGACAGGATGCACACTCTGTGCCAGCATGCTTCCGAACGTCTCCAGATCCGGCACCCCTTTATATCTGTCGACGCCGCGCCGGGCATGGATGATCAAACAGCTGACCGGATACCGGTTGAAGATCTTCATCAGTCCGTCCGACTCAGCGGCATCCTGCAGACCGATTCTTGTCTTTACAGAAATCCGGATTGTATCTCCGATATTGTCTCCCGAAATGATCTGTCCGGAAGCTCCGGATTGTGCCGCCGGCAGGTTTTCCACGGCGCAATTTTCAACAAGATGCAGCCCTGCATCCTCCAATTTTCTGGTAGACTCCTCAAAAAAGCGGTCCAGCGCATCCTGGTCGGCCAGGAAACCGGCGCCGCGTTTTTTGGTGACCTGCATCGGCATCGGACAGCCCAGATTGAGATTGATCTCCGTATAGCCGAGTTCCCGCATCTTCCGCACTGCGTGGACAAACTGATCAGCCCGGTTGGTCAGAATCTGCGGAACAGTCGGGACGCCCGCATTGTTTTCCGGCAGAACGTCCCGCATTTCCTTATTCTTGAATTTCATTGTCTGGTTTGCTACCAGAAAAGGGGTGTAATATTTCTCCACGCCCGGAAACATCGCATGATGCACCTGCCGGAAGGGGAATCCGGTGATTCCCTCCAGCGGGGCACACAGATATTCAGGTCCCGCCCGGTGCTCCACGCGCGCAGGAAGCGGAACCGGTCCACTGCGTTCAATCTGATTATTCAACTGTCACAACTCCGTCATCGCCGATCCGGATCAGCATCCCGGTCTGGACATATTCGAGAAATTCATCGCCCAGGCTGTCGATGGTCGGCATTTTCTGATCAGTCCAGATATCTGTCAGCAGAACACCCGCTGCCGCCAGCGAATCAATCGGATTGGCAAACAGCATGCAGGCCGGATTCCGCCCCATATAGGATGCGGCATAGAGAACCATCCCGCCGGTTGTCGAGCCGATCGTCTGCGGGAGACAGAGTGCCGTGCCCGTCATCGGCTTCTGGTACAGATCCGGATTGTTCTGGTCACCGCACGACGCCTTCTTATCACCGAACATCAGGCTCTTCTGATAACTGGCGAGCGTGTTAAAACCGTTTTTTGAGACAAGCGCCCGCGCCTCGGCATGCCCGGGGACCACGACTCTTCCTTTGAATTCACGCATCGACGTACCCTCCTGTTATCTTCTGCAAAAGCTTCTCATCCTCATAGAACCGGCAGCTCGTATACGTGCGGAGTTTGTTGGAATTTGTGATCACCGGCTTCTTCCCGCAGAGCGGATTGTTCATATACATCAGCGGGCAGATATAACTGATCACGATTCCCATCTCCATAGCAGCCCGGTATTCTTTCGTTTTCCTGAATTCCGCGAGAACGCCCGGTGCACTCGTCATGACCGTCGGCACAGCGACTTTTTTCCGGTTATGTTTGCGCAGTTCCTTCCAGATATTCCGGATCCAGGATTTCATCTGATCCTGTGTCAGATGCGGACATCCGATAAAGCAGAGTTTCGGCTCTGCATCCGGCTTCTTCCAGATCACCGGATATGATTTTACAATCCGGTCAAGTTCTGCGTCGTCGATCACATAGGATTTCGCATCTTCTGTCAGAAGTGCGCTGCCAAGTTCCACTGCTTCCGGTGTGAGATTTTCAACATGGTACAATCCCACTGCTCCGTTCGACGCGGTTGCAGCGCCAAAATCTTTCAGGTAAGAACAGACTTCCGGTGTCAGCTCATTTCCGAGAAAAGCATCAAGCCCGACGATATACGGAACATCTTCCATGACCTTCATGCCGATGGCAGATCCAAGAACCTGTGCATTCGGCTTTTTCGTCGTCCTGATTTCCACCTTCCAGGTGGCTTTGCGGCCTTCATCTGTGAGAAGGCCGAATTTCGGCACATAGCCAAGTATGGAACCAAAGAGCTCGATAATGCCGGAATTCCGGTTGCAGCGCGCGCCGAGCACGGAATTGGCATATACAACCGCCGAAGATTCCGCCCAGCTCAGGATCTCTCCCTTCTCCGGGAGATTCCCGACTTCGTCAAAATAACATGCGCAGGTTGCCGCATCTTTGTTCAGCAGCCCCAGCTTCTCCAGCTTCTCTTCGTAGTAGTCCTGCTTTGAATACATGATTTTATTGAATACAAAATCCTCGATCAGGTTCGATGGCACGTTTTTATCGAGCGGCCGCGGGTCCATCGAAAACTGCTGTCGTGATACGATACCGGAACCGATCAGTTCATCCATCAGATCATAGACCGGTGTCAGAACGCCCAGGCCGAAGCTGGTGACCAGATGGCCGTATCTGCCTGTGACCGGCACCATTTCCTCTGCCCCGAACAATTCCCCGTAGCGGACGAGCGTCTGCATTACTTTTGCAAGCGTTTCTCCCTGTTTTCCATCGAAAATCGCCTGCTGCATTTCATTTAAACGCAATTCCAATCACACCTCCTTTTGCTGCTTCACTGCTTTTGTTTATTATACATCCCGGAAGCTTTTTCCGCATCCGGTTCATTTTTCGGCATTGTAGAATGAGCCTCCGGCAGATCGCGCGATCGTAGATCACGGTTCATATGCCCGGATCGCGGCATTCAGACTGTTCAGAACCCGCTTTTTATCGGCACTCCACTGCGGTGCGATCAGCAGCCGTTTGGGTCCGTCTCCGGTTATTCTGTGAACGACAAATCCTTCCGGCAAAAGCGCGAGACATTCACAGACCAGTTTTGTATACTGATCCAATGTCATCACTTCAAATTCACCATTACGATATGCCCTGGCAAGATCGGTTCCTTCCAGTACATGGAGAAGCTGCAGTTTGATACCGTCCGGCGTGTATATGCTGCGCCTCTGAACTTCCGTTTTTCCGGAATTGTCCGGATTAGTCTTCTGACACTTCACCCGCCTGTATCCGCGGTCTGTCCCCCCGCGGTCAACGGCCTCCTTCCTGTCATATGTTTCAGAAATCTGTACCACGTGCCGCACCGTAGCCTTCATCATCTCCGGCGTCTCGCCGGGAAGGCCGAGGATCACGTGCGTAATCACACTCAGGCCGGCCGTCTTCAGGCGCATGACTGCATCATCATAGACCGGCAGCGAATATCCTCTGCGAATATATTCCGCAGTTTTTTCATGGATCGTCTGCAGGCCAAGCTCCACCCAGACTGGTTTCACCCGGTTCAATTCTGCAAGCAGCGCAACCACTTCATCCGGCAGACAGTCCGGCCGGGTGGCCACGGAGAGAACCGCAATATCCGGATGATGGATTGCTTCCGTAAACAGTTCCCGTAAACGAGAAACAGGCGCATACGTATTCGTAAACGCCTGAAAATAAGCAATATAACGGCTGCCCCGGAATTTTTTCTCCACGCGGGCTTTCCCCTTTTCGATTTGCTCTGTTACGGAAAGTGATGATGCTTCTGCAAAATCGCCTGAGCCGCTTCCGGAACAGAAAATACAGCCGCGCGTCCCCAATGTACCGTCCCTGTTCGGGCAGGTAAATCCTGCATTAATTGCAATCTTATATAGTTTTTCTCCAAATGCATCCTGCAGATACCGGTTCAGGGAGTCGTATTTCATTTCATGCTTTTCCACTTTCAGGGAGGACTGTCTAACAAAGCAATCGCAAGTACAATGCGGCAGTCCCCTCTGATCATTCTTATGCACACACAGCACCTGCCTGCATTTCATTGTGGCGGTACCGCATAATATCCAGCAGATAATCCTCTCCCAGCCAGGAGGCCATTTCCTTTACACCCGGCTGCCTTCCGTTGAGATTAAAAAATGTTCTGGTACACATTGCAACTTTCAGTTCCCGCTCTTCTCTCACACGATTCATCTCTCTTGTATTCATACTGCACCTCCATAATGCTGCTTCACATCTCTTATGGTTTGCATTTTAATACGTTTACCTAAGAGGAAACTTAAAGAAGGTTATGATTTTTTATGCAGTATTTATTCCAGAAGATCACTTCTGTACTTTCGCGTCCACGCAATTGCCTGCGCTTCCCGCCACTGCCGGATCTTCTCGTGATTGCCGGACAGAAGTACATCGGGTACACGCACGCCACGGAATTCAGCAGGGCGGGTGTACTGCGGGTACTCCAGTCTGCCGTCTTCGAAGGACTCCTCTGCGATGCTTGCTTCCTTAATATTTCCGCGAATTAATCGCGCCGCTGAATCCAGCAGGACCATGGCCGGCAGTTCGCCGCCGGTCAGAATATAGTCGCCGATGGAAATCAGTTCATCCGCATACGGATAGATCCGCGCATCCATTCCCTCATAGTGACCACAGATCAGAATCAGATGCTTCTGTTCCGCCATACGGTGGGCGTCAGCCTGGCGGTAGGTCTTCCCGACAGGTACCAGGATCACGACATGGCTTTCCGGTGTCCGGACCGATTCGAGTGCATCGATTACCGGCTGACACCGGAGAATCATACCGGCACCGCCGCCATACGGTGAATCATCGACTGCACGGAAACTGCCAGGGGCAAAATCCCGGATGTCCAGAATCTCAAGGTTAAGTTTTCCGGACGCCTCTGCGCGGGCAATTACCGGCGTCTTCCGGAAATCGCCGAATTGTTCCGGACAGATTGTGAGAATTGAACATTTCATAGGACTATTTCCTTTACAGCCATGCGGCTCGCGCATCGTGCAAACCGCGATTGAACAATGTGTCATACGCCCAAAATGCGTCGTGCAGCCCGCACGATCAAAAATCGCGATTGAACAATGCGGCATACGCATAAAATATGCTGTGCAGGCCGCGATTTACCTTCCAGCCCGGAACATGTGTGCCCCGCCGACCGGATGATCAGCTTCCCGGAAACATCTCCGCCGGATTATATAATAGGTCGGCAGCACCAGGAGTCCGGTCAGAATCCACGATGCCGGATAAACCAGCAGCAGCATCCGGAAGGTATCAAAACGCGGGAAGACCGTCAGCACCCAGAGGATCCGGAAAACACAGGTTCCGAAGATCATCAGCACGGTCGGTGTCAGGGAATATCCCATGCCGCGCATCGCAGAGCCGGAGATCTCATAGGAATTCACCAGAAACTGAGTGGACAGCACGCAGAACAGCCGCGTCGCCGCAAAGGTATACACTTCCGGATCAGATGTGAAGATACCGATCAGCGGGCCGCGGGCCAGCAGGACCGTATAGTCAAACACAAGCGTCGCGATAATCGAAGAAATCAGCGCGATCCGGAAGACCGTTCTGCAGCGGTCGTATTTTCCCGCCGCATAATTCTGGCTGGTAAATGTAACTGCCGCCTGATTAAAGGCCTGTACAAAATAATATGCGACAATCTCGTAATTCAACGCGGCGGCCGATCCGGCTGACGCCATGGATCCGAAACTGTTGATACCGGACTGAATCACCGTATTGGACAGAGAAAAAACGACACCCTGCAGGCCTGCCGGCAGTCCGATCCGGAGAATTCTGACCAGATGCTTCCGGTGAATCCGCAGTTTTCTGATTTCCACCCGGAATGCGGTTTCCTCGCGGCGCAGCACCCGGAAAATAATCCCCGCGCTGATCGCATTGGATGTTACCGTCGCCGCAGCGACGCCGATGACATGCAGATGAAATACGATCACCAGCAGCAGATTCAGAAATACATTCACCGTGCCGCCCGCGATCAGGGCATAAAGCGGCCGGCTGCTGTCTCCCTTGCTGCGCAGGATGGCCGAGCCGAAATTATAAAACATAATAAACGGCATTCCCAGAAAATAAATCCGCAGATACAACGATGCAAGGTCAATGACATCCTCCGGTGTATTTACCATGCGCAGCAGCGGCGCCGCGATCAGCTGCCCTGCTGCAAGCAAAATCAAACCGCTGCCCAGCGCCACGACAACTGCCGTGTGCACCGCGTCTGAGATCTCGTCCAGGCGCTGCTGCCCGATCAGACTGGCGATTACAACATTTGCGCCGACTGACATGCCGACAAACAGCGCAATGATCAGATTGATAATGGAATTGTTGCTCCCGACTGCCGCCATGGCCTGGCTGCTGGCAAACCTGCCGACAACCGCCGTATCTACCGCATTAAAGAGCTGCTGCAGGATACTCGTCGCTGCGAGCGGCAGCGCAAAGATGATGATTTTGGAAAGCAGCGGGCCGTTGAGCATGTCCACGGCCGGCCTGCCGGTTTTCATTTTGTTATGTCTCATAGTTCACTTCCACAAATCGGAGTTTGTCGGGCTGTTTATTCTTTGTACGCTCCGCAGATGATGATGCGCTCTTTACGCTCCGACGAAAACGCTTCGAGTCAAAAGCCAAGACTCCGTATGCGTGCCGCCGATTCGCGATAAAGCAACGCTTAT
>JAFUCM010000005.1 GCA_017459675.1 Eubacterium sp. | reverse complement strand
GGCCGCCTAAAAGCGGGAAAAATCAAATCCGGATGCTCACGTTGCAAAAAAGGATTGCAGCATGGCTGCTAATACAAAGCGCAACCCCTACAACCCCCGATTAGACAATTAATTCAAGTAAATAACCGCCTCTTTCCCATCCCTTTCACTACTGTCATGCGACGGTCCATTCATTTCTGGATGCTCATACATGATTCCCGTCCCGAATCGCCGCGCCGCTTCTGCTTCTGCCTCCTGCAGGATCGCATCTAAATCCATTCCGACAATATCCAGGTTTTCTGCACATAGATATTCTGTGTCCGCAATCCCGTAGAGATTGCTGCATAACGCTTGAACATATCCGTATCCAAACGCATCATCGAGAATCGGTCCGCCTGCCGTTGTGACATATAACAGACGGCCCGCCTTGCACAATCCTTTCGGCATTCCCGTTTCTGTATAAGTAAATGTGATCCCGTTCACCGTCACATTTTCCAGATAAACCTTTATAATCGAGGGGAATGATAAATCCCAGTATGGCGCGGCAATGAGGATCTCATCTGCTGCCGCAAACTGCTTTGCAAACCTGAGGTGATCCGGCTCACAGCTTCCGCATGCGACACATTCTTCCCGCTGATGAACGGCGTTTTCGTCGAGCGGGTAAACCGCCTCCCCATAAAGCTTCAGATGTGTTACACTTCCATCCATGTGAGAAAGAACAGATTCTGCCAGCCGCCTGGTTCTGGATTCTTTTCTTGTACAGGCATCGACGAACAATATTTGTTTTTCCGCCATATTTCTATTACCTCTTCTTACATATATCCCGCGCGAAATCTCTTTTCTTTCGGGTCGACCGCGATCTGTTTCACATCCATCCGCTCTATTTGAACATATTTCCACTGTCTGATCTCCTGAAGCACCAGGTCAATCTGCTCTTCTGTACCCTGGATTTCCATTGTCACAGATCCGTCATATTCATTGCGGACCCATCCTGTACATCCGGTATGATCTGCCGCAAATCTGGCACGGTAGCGGAAACCGACACCCTGTACACGGCCGCAAAATACAATGTGCTTTCGTATCATTTTTCCGCCCTCCTGCTGCGGTTTGGTAGTGTCAAATTCACTACTTGTTTATTGTTCCAAAACCTTGTTTTTTCGGGAGATACATATAAAAAGAGCATTGACCTCCCTTTTTGGTATAATGTCAGTGACCAAACATCCAAAATACCTGGAGGCAATGCTCATGAACATTATACTTTATCTTCTTCAATTATGCCATCAGCTTTATCAGCAAAACTGCTGGTTGATTAACTTTATCTGCAGATATATTCCTCTCAAGCAATGGGCTTTTGAAGATTCCCATTCTCCCAAGTATCAGAAGTTCAAAGTGGATAAACTTCCGATCATCAAACCCTATGAGCAGGACTGGACCTACAAAGAGCTGATCCCGTACTGGCAAAAGCGGTATGGAAAGCTCATTAAACCCGTGGCACGGAGAAAGGAATGCGATATCCCTGAGACTTGCTCCTGTCCACGCTGTAAAGCGCCCTCCATCTATCTCTACAGGAATAATGGTTCCAAAGGCCAGCTTCTCTGTAAAGTCTGTGATGCCCGTTTCTCTCCGGATGAAGGCAACCGCTTTTCTTCCTTGAATCTTCGCTGCCCCTATTGCAATCATTCTCTAAATCATAAGAAGGATCGCAAGCACTTCATCATTCATAAGTGTGTCAATCCGAAATGCCCGTACTATCTGAACAACCTCAAAAAGGTTGATAAAACAGATCTGGATGCGGATTACGGTAAAAACAAGTATAAGCTGCATTATATCTACCGCGAGTTCACGATAGACTTCTTCAAGATGGATATCACCACTCTGCCAAAGAATGCTTCTTCCCTGAAGTTTAAAAAGAACAGCGCTTATATCATGTCCCTGTGTCTCACCTATCGTGTTAACCTCGGCTTATCCCTGCGGAAAACTGCACAGGCTCTTAAGGATATCCACGGCATTTCCATCTCTCATCAGATGGTTGCGAATTACTGCAAGACCGCCGCCATCTGTATCAAACCCTTTGTCGATACGTATCCTTACGAAAAAGGATCCGCCATGGTTGGTGATGAAACCTACATCAAAGTACGCGGTGTAAAGGGTTATGTCTGGTTGATTATTAATGCAGCCACCCGTGCAGTGATCGGCTATCAGATATCCGACAACCGGGGCGTTGGTCCATGCATCATGGCGATGCGCATGGCCTTTCAGCACATGAAAGAACTCCCTGAAAGCTTCCGCTTCATTGCAGACGGCTACAGTGCTTATACACTGGCCGCGCAGCAGTTCTTTATAAAGTTCGGCGATACCTTTCAGTTTGAGATTACCCAGGTACTCGGTCTTACAAACGAGGATGCTGTCTCCAAAGAATTCCGCCCTTACAAGCAGATGATTGAACGCATCAACCGCACCTACAAAGCCTCATACCGGCCTACAAACGGCTTTGACAACTTCGACGGCGCCAACTACGATCTTGCACTGTGGGTCGCTTATTACAACTTTCTTCGTCCGCATAAGATTCACAACTATAAACGCCCGTTAGTTGAAAATGATGTCTTAAAAAACGGTGGCAACATGCCGGGCAAATGGCAGCTGCTGATCTTCCTGGGTCAACAGACCATAAAGAAGATGCAGGAAACTGCCGCGTAATCGAGAGCGGAACCGTTGTCAAGGTAACCGTGGAATACCGGAGCGAAAGCGAGGATATGCCGCGAAAGTGCCTTGACAAAAGGTTCCCGGATCATCCTTTTACAAAGGGAAAGGGGCAACGGCACCTTTCCCTGCTTCCGGCGAGGACGGGTCTGGGCGGAGCCCAGGATTCGGGTCAAGGGACGAGTCCCTTGCGGGTTCTTAGGGCAGCGCCCTAAGCCCTCGGAGAGCTTTCTGGTTACAATATCTACAGATTTTCAAGGTTCATTTGAGCCTTTTTCTTTGACTCTGTTTTTTCATAGGTCACTTGACACTACCTGCGGTTTTCCATTGATTCACCAACCACCTATACACACTATTCTTTTAAAGCCTGTCGTATTTATCTGCCTTGCCTAATGCTTTTTCAACGGGATATTTTCGCTCATTCTGATCCATTTTACTATTGACGATCTCATCCACATCCAGATTCAGTTTATCAAGCATGTCCTGGCAATATACGATGACATCCGCAAGTTCCTCTTTCACCTGTTCAAGATGATAATTGTCATCAGACCACTGAAAGCACTCCAGCAATTCATTGGCCTCAATCGAGATGGATTTTGCCAGATTTGCCGGTGAATGAAACTGATCCCAGTCGCGATCCTTCGTGAATTTTCTGATCCGGTCAATTGTCTCTTTTCGCATGGCTGTTATACTCCTTTTTAATCCGGACAATCGTCTCTTTTCACATGGCTGTTATACTCCTTCTTCATCCGCGCAATCCTTCTGTCATACGCAGACAGCCGGTCCCGCAGATAATCCCGCAGTCCATCATCTGTACAATAAATATAGCAGCCTTTCATTCCGCGTGTCAGCAGCGTGCGATAGGTATTCCGGATAATCTCGTCCGCACGCGCTTCTGCCTTCTCTGGATCTTCTTTGTACAGTTTCTTGATCCCCTTGAGCGACTGGTCCGTTCTTGCCCGTTTTGTAAAATCTGTCACAACAGCTCCATTCTCATAGCGCAGGTCATCTCCTATGATGACACCGACATAGTCAAATTCCAGACCCTGCGAGGTATGAATGCAGCCGATCTCATTCACAGAGGTGTCACTGACTGCAAACGGGGCACCGCTATTCAGATTCCAGCTCATTTCGAAATCGCCGATCCTGATATCATGATAATCGGTATTATTTGCCTGTTTTTTGTCCCACTCCCAACAATATCCCGCAAGTATACGTGCACGGTTGGCCGCCTGATTTTTCTCAACAATCAGTTTTCTGACTTCCTGCGGCGTGTCCAGCACGCGAATATCAAAATCAATTCCTTCCAGGTCGTAATTGGCCGTGTCGCGAATCCCCAGTGTATGATCGAGCCACGCGAGGTATCCGTCTGAACCGTTGCACCGGAACTGCGACAGCAACTCCATTTCATATACAGCAGAGCCTTCTTCGCCGGCCCACTTACGGATTTCCTCCACAGATCCGATATCATCCATCGTTACGCGCTGGGATTCATCAATGAAGAAAACGCTGCAGAACGCGGAGTGAATAATCTCCTTAATCTGGTTTTCACCCTTGTTATGAAACATACCGGATTTTTCATTCAGCCGGTGCGCCTCATCCACCAGAAGTGTATGAATCATGTTGCATCCGGTCTCCGTAAATGTTCCGGAGCCTTTAAACATGTTGTCGATGCTGGAAACTTTGATCGCACCCTTCAGTTTCTGTTTGTAGACATCCCGCGGGGCACTGTTCTTGGAAACATATTGTACCAGCTGGTCCCGCTGCGTCAGCTCCGCAAGAAGGTTAACTGCGATGACAGATTTTCCTGTTCCCGGGCCGCCGCGCACGATCACAGTCCGTTTTTTGAAATCCTTCTGACTCTGTTCTGAAAACCGCAGAATATTCTCGTACGCAACCTTTTGTTCATCGATCATGATGAATTCACGGTTTCCCTTCAGCATCGAGGCAATCGCATTCTGCAGGCTTTTGGACGGCCGGATTTTTCCCTGCTCAATCCGATACAGAATTTCCTTGTTGTCTCCTTTTACGACAATTTTGCGAATGAAATCCCTTAATGAAGCAAGTTGTCCTTTTGTAAAAACCGGCGCCTCCTCATAGTATGGGGCATAACGCTCCAGATCAATGGGGTCGCTCTCATGCCGGATATAATTGTGCATGCAGACGCAGGGATTCAGCGAGATTTCATTATCATGTACAACTGCATTGTAATCACGGATCAGCTGTGCGTAGGACCAGGCCTGATAAGATGGATGCACAACCGTCCGGTTTGCGCCGCCTGTAAATGTTTCAACCAGCGCATCCATGCTTTCTACGGGTCTGATTGTTTCCCACTGTTTCAGTTCGACGATCGCGACGCCTTCCTTTTCCTGCGCATTGTATCCCGAAATCAGAAAATCCACCCGCTTGGATGTCTGCGGAATATTGTACTCAATTGCAATGCCGGCATCATCGGGAATCTGCGTATCATTCAGAACCTTATACATATACGTCAGTGAATTTTCCCAGGAGCGGAACTCACTTTTCGGCGTATGTCTTCCCATCTTCTCGAGAATATTCTGTTCAATTTCTATCGCAATCTCATCGTATTCCACGCTCTGTAAAAATGATGATTTCACACCCTCGTATACGATCATATTTCTCTTCCTTTAGCCATCCTTTCAGGTCCTGTTCCGTTAAAATATCACTTTGCCAATTCCAGAAACAGATCTACTGCCGGCCTCAGAATCCTGTCGTTGAAATCATATTCTTTCGTGTGCAGCGCCGGCCAGTCCTCTCCTGTTCCGACATAGAACATAGCGCCCGGACACTTTTTCAGATACCATCCGAAGTCCTCTGATGCACGCCAGAGTTCCGGCATCTCCCGGGCCGGCAGCTGTAATTTCGCTGCCGCTGCCAGTACCCGGCCAAGTTCTTCATCACTGTTTCTGGTCTCCGGAAAGTAATCAAAGATCCGGTGCGAAATCTGCAGTCCGTACTTCTCTGCCTGTACTTGCGCAAATGTAAGAATTTTCTGTTCCATTTCCATCATCTCTTCTTCGATTTCCGCACGGAGCGTCATGCGGAGCGTTCCCTCTCCAGGAGAAATTCCGAAATCACCGGTTCCTATCTGGACACCCGTGATCGTGCATAGCTTCATAGATACTGTTTGTATTCCGATCATATTCTCCGAAGAAGGCTGCGGTTCTGACCCGGCAGGGGTTTTGTTCTGCGTCTGCGTCTGCGTTTGGGTTTCGGCCTGCACCTTTGTTTGCTTTTCTTTCTGCGTTTGACCAGCTCCCGCTATTTCTCCCGTATAGAGCACAACCGCTGCCACTGCTTCCGCCGGATTCCGGCCGTTTTCCGGTGCACTGGCGTGGCTCTGCCTGCCGGTAAACCGGATTTCCAGCCCCTCTGAGGCAGGTTGGGTAAGCCCTCTTCGATACACAATCTCACCCTCCGGATAGCCGCTCAGATTATGAAAGGCGTAAACTTCGCCGATTCCCTTTTCCCGGATCAGCTCTGCGCATCGCTCCCCGCCGGCCCCAATTTCCTCTGCCGGCTGGAAGACCAGATATACCGTCCGTCTTGTTTCGATCCGGTCCAGTTCCATCGCCAGTCCGCACAAAGCTGCACAATGCCCATCGTGCCCGCATTTGTGAGAGACGCCCGGGCTCTCTGAACCCCACGCCGCCGGAAAACCATCAGCAGAACACACCACTTCCTCATCCATCGGCAGCGCATCCATATCCGCACGAAACACGATACTTTCTGCATCTGGATGCATGCCTTTTTTCACTGCATAAAACCACCCATCCCGCAAATGAATTTCAAATGAAGGGGCATTCGCCGCAAGAAAACTCCTGAGCCGTTCCATTGTCTCTGTCTCCTGAAGTGATAATTCCGGATGCCGGTGCAGTTCGTGCCGAAGCTGTATCATTTTTCCCAGACTTTTCTGTTTCATAATACCTTATCTTTGCATTTCCATTTTATTGATGTAATCTCAAATCTTCACACTGTAGTCTATTAATATTCCCAGTACAAAAAGGGTTCAGGCCGCCCCGGAAAATGAGACGGCCTGAATTATTATAACATATTCAATTATTTTTCTGTCAGAATGTCATCAAAGTTTTCCGGCTGCGTCCGGATCGCTGAACATCATCCATTCGTGATCACCAATCATTTAACAACCACCTTAAAGATTCTTCGCAAACGCCCGGATTTCTTCCATTTTTGCTTCGGAACCGTTCTCATCGCCGGCTGCAGTGATGATGCCGGCATCTTCGATGCCTGTAAATGCAAGGATTCCTTTATAGGTTGCGATCGCACCATCGTACGGACTTGGTGAGCTGGAACTCAGGAGCAGCGCTGCCTTTGCCGCCTTTGCCGGTTTACCAATCGCATAAACTCTCTGCATTGCAGCTGTAATCTGTGCTGTCATGCCGAAATAGTAAATTGGCGAAGCATATACAACCATATCTGCCTCTTTATATGCAGGCATAACCTTCTCCATATCATCCTTCTGCACGCAGGTGCCTTCTCCCTTGCCGTGGCAATATTCGCACGCAAGACATCCGCCGATTTTCATCTTTCCTACATGAAGAATCTCAACTTCATGGCCCGCTTCTTTTGCGCCTTCTGCAAAGGCATCAACCATAGCTGCTGTGTTGCCGACTTTCGGGCTTCCGTTCAAAATTGCAATTTTCATCTGATAACCTCCAATCCTCACTCATCTTAAGGGCGCAGGGGCTGCATTTGTGATTCTTTCCTGACGCTCCCAACAACATAGACAAAAATTATCTATATGAATATATTATTATCTATTCCTTGCGTTTCAATAGGACATGCATATTCAATTTCTCATATTGAGACATTCTGAGAAGTTTTTATCATCCGTGTGCCTGCAGGAGCCGGAAACACAACTCAGCAGGAGAATGAATCGCGATCTCTGATCGCGCGCGAGCTGCGCGTCTGAGGCAGGGGACTCCCCCACTAAGTTGAAATCTGCCACAAGTTGAATCTCCTGAAAGAACTGTGGTATTCTAAAATAGATTTTCTGAAACGATTTTGATTCGTTCCGGTCAAAATCCATAAAACAAAATGCTTCAGACCACGACAGCAGGGAGGTATTTATGTCACTTACACGCGCACGTGATTTTCTCCAAACAAAAGGATTTTCAGATCATATTATTATCCCGGAGCACAGCAGTGCTACCGTTGCCGAGGCTGCAGAAGCACTTGGCTGCGAGCCGGGCATGATTGCAAAAACACTCTCTTTTTTGCAGGGCGATCAGCCTGTTTTGATTCTCGCGGAAGGGATGGCACGGATCGATAATAAAAAATACAGGAATCATTTTCACTGCAAAGCGAAGATGATCCCTGCTGATCAGGTCGAAATATTAATCGGACATGACATCGGCGGCGTCTGCCCGTTCGGTGTGAATGAAAGTGTAAAAATCTACCTGGATGAAAGTTTGAAGCTGCATGAGACGGTCTATCCGGCCGCCGGAACCGACCACAGCGCAGTCCGGCTTACAATTGCGGAACTGGAGCAGGCATGTGATTATGATGCATGGGTCGATGTCTGTAAGATGCCGTAAGGAGACAGGGGACGGTTCTGCGTCTCCCTGAAACAGTTTAATCAGCTGGCGCCGGGTGCAATTTCCACACAGCTCAGGTGGAATTCGCTGTTTTGGAAATTGCATCCGGCTCTGAAAGATTTATTGTTAATGAAACATGGGACAGGGAATCGTCCCATGTCTCCTTATTCCTGCATGAAATTCGAATTCCGCAGATATGGGTCTTCGATCTGCTGCATGATGAGCGGGCAGAGATCCAGCAGGAAGGAAGAATATTCCGGTTCGCCGGTTCCGGATGTTTCGGTTGCGTTTCCCGGCCGGGCTTCGCTGCCGGCCGGCATGCCGGTGCCCGAAGCGTCACCCGTTCCATTCTGTCCGGAAGTACCCGACGTCAGCTGCAGATCGCCCTCCGGCGTTACCTGCGCGTGATCCTGCAGTTCCAGCAGCCCCTGCCGCTTCAGCTCGCCTGTGACCAGCGCACAGATCCGCTCAATCAGGTTCACGGCAGCTATCCCGTCATCCCCGGCAGGCTGCAGCAGACTCAGCTGCTCCAGCATGGATGCTGCGCGTGGCAGCTTTTCCATCTGTTTCGCGCTGCGTGCCATCCATTTGTAAAACGGAGCATATTTTTTGTTCAGCAGGTGAACCATTGAGAGTGCCGCCTTCAGGAACTCAACCTTTGCCAGTTCTGCCGCGAGATACTCGCGGCGCTGCACACATCTGCCGAAATTATATTGGCCGGCCTGTGCCATCGCCGCCGCCCGCGCGGCGATTTTTTTGATTCGGATATCTTCCGGATAATAAGACAGCAGATGCTCCCGGATTGCGGAAAAGCGGCCGGACGGATCATGAAATACCTCTCCGTTTGTGGCTGTGGCCAGAAATGCCTCCGGCACACGCCGCCACTCCGCCAGTGTCTGCGGCCCTGCCGGGCAGCCGGTGTATTTGCGGTACCAGTCCTGTATACACAGGACACCATCGCGTCCCTGTGCCGTACTGCTGCTGACGCGCCGCGGATATCCTTCGATCTCCGCCGGAAGGCTGTTATAAACCTTCTGCACGGCAGCGCCGTATTTCTCATAATCCTCCTGGTCCAGCCAGATACAGAATGCCGCACCCCAGTCGTGGTCACGGGAAATCTCATCATCGAATCCGAAGCACTCGGACCCCTCACCCGCAAGTCCGACTGCCATGCGCGGAAATAAGTCCGGAAATGCTTCCTGCAGCGCAGGCGCACCGGCTTCTTCAAAGTATTTCTTTGCTAATTCCAAACCATTCATCTGAACGAGGCTCCTCCTCTCAAACTCAATCCTTACATATTATCTGTTATTTACTCAAAGAACTCAATCTGCCTTTTTTATTCTCGCCCATTATGTTTTCTGACTGCGCTTTCTGATCAGTCATCCGCGTGATAGTCCAGCACAAAATTTTGAAATCTTGGCAGAATAAATGCATATTTACCATGTCCTGCTCCCGATGTGTCAAGGATTCCCTTTTCCCGCAGACGTGCCTGATAGCGGTTCATCATTGCAGAAGAAAAACCGATCTTCTCCATAAGCTCCTTCCGTTCCACCGGTCTGTCTTGACACAAATATGCCATTCCTTTGACAACTACCTTATCTTTCTCCGACAGCTCAGACCATATTTTATTATACGAATATGTTATCAGCTCACTTTCATACACAAACAGTATGTCATCCATAGATTCTGTTTCTGCTTTATCAAAGTATAATTTTCCAAGCACCTGAAAAGCAAATGCATACCCGTTTGTCAGCCTGGCAAGTGCAACAGCTTCCTCTTTCGGCAGGCTGAATATACGCTTATATCGGACAGCAATCGCGCTGACATCCAATGGCTCAAGCACAATGAACGGCACACGCTGTAAAAATGTACAGCCATCCATATTTTTCAGATTATGAATATTATGATAAAGACCAGTCAGCAGCATATAGACCGGCAGCCTTTTTCTGATCAGACGCTGAAACGTAAGGCAAAACACCTGCATATCCTTATTCGGAGCTGCTTCATCAATCGTAACCAGTAATTTCTTTTCTTCTTTCTGAACCGCTTCAATCAGTTTCTCGATTGCGGATTCAATATTAAATATTTCCGTTCCCTTTTCAACCGAAACGCCGAACCCGAAAAGTGAGAGATCAATTTTAGCATCAACAAAAAACCGCTTCATAAACGGCAGTTCATATAATTGTGCGCCCAGTGACTGCAGCAGATCACGTGACGGGTTTAAATCCACAACGATCCAGTCATCTCTCTCCCCGAGTTTCTCGGATATATCCGCCAGCATAACCGTTTTCCCGGCACCTCTGATCCCGGTAATCATATAGGCACGTTCTGTCGGATCCCGGTATGAAAAGTTGTCCAGAATAATATCTTCCTGCGGATTGCGAATATATTCTTTCGGCTTAATACCAAATGAATAGGTAAATGGATTTTGAAGCATAAATATTCCCCTCCGGCACGTTATATATAGTTATACACATTTGTTTACTTTTGTTTGCTTCAAATTATTTTGTTTACTCTTGTGCATTTTTGTTTATATTATATTCGTGTGTGTACTCTTGTGCAAGTTTCTTTGTCCAATATAACAGAAAGACCGCCGGCGTGACGCCTGCGGTCTTTCTTTCATTCTGCTCTGCAGTATTCATTTTTACTCTTTCACATATTCTGGTCTATGATATTTATGAGTAAACTGAAACGTCCCCATCGACTCATTCTTCCGGTGTGATGGTCATGAGCAGCTCGCCGGCTTTGACGTTGCTGTTCTCTTCGACCAGCACTTTCTCGACGGTACCGTTGATGCGGGATACGACGGAGGTCTCCATCTTCATCGCCTCGATGACGGCGATGATCTGGTTTTCTTCGACCTTGTCGCCCGGCTTGACGTAGATCTTGGTCATCATGCCCGGGATGGAGGCGCCGATCTGGGTCGCGTCATCCGGATCTGCCATGGTCACAACCGTAGAAGTGCTCTCTGCATTGAAGTCCGGAACGGTGACTTCACGGCGGGTTCCATTCAGCTCGAAGATAACCTGGCGGGTGCCGTCGTCGTTGTGGTCTCCCAGGCCGAGGTATTTGATGACCAGTGTCTTACCGTCTTCGATATTGATCTGGTTTGTCTCACCCGGCTGCAGGCCGTAGAAGAAGACGTGTGATCCCATACGCATCAGATAGCCGTACTCACGGTCGTATCTCCAGTAGTCTTCCAGTACCTTCGGGTACAGGCAGTAGGAAATGACATCGCGCATATCCGGATTTGCATGATGCGGCTCGATCTGCTTCTTGACTTCTTCGAAGTCGACCGGCGGCAGGAGTTCACCCGGACGGCAGGTGATCGGCTTCTCGCCCTTCAGTACAACGCGCTGGATATCTTCCGGGAATCCGTTCGCCGGCTGGCCCATCATGCCCTTGAAGTAGGATACGACGGAATCCGGGAATGCCAGAGATTCGCCGCGTGCGACGATATTTTCCGGTGTCAGGTCGTTCTGCACCATGAAGATTGCCAGGTCGCCGACCATCTTGGATGACGGCGTAACCTTGACCAGATCACCCAGCATGTCGTTGACGGTCTTGTACATTTCCTTGACTTCCTGGAAGCGGCTTCCAAGACCGAGGGATACAACCTGCGGCTGCAGATTGGTGTACTGTCCGCCCGGAATCTCATATTTATAAATATCCGTTACCGGCGTCTTCAGGCCGTGATCGAAGCTCTTGTAGCGCAGTCTGATATCTGCCCAGTAATCGGTCAGCTTCTGCAGGCCGTCAAGAGAAAGGCCTGTGTCGCGCTCGCCGCCTGCCAGCGCGGATACGACCGCGTTCATGGACGGCTGGGATGTCAGACTGGACATGGATGCAATTGCAGTATCGACAATGTCGACGCCCTCTTCTGCTGCCATCAGGAGTGTAGCGACCTGGTTGCTGGTGGTGTCGTGCGTGTGCAGATGAATCGGCAGGCCGATCTCCTGCTTCAGGGCGTGGACCAGTTCTTTTGCCGCATACGGCTTCAGCAGACCGGACATATCCTTGATCGCGATGGAGTGAACGCCCATCTTCTCCAGCTCTTTCGCCATGTTGACGTAATAATCAAGCGTGTAGTTGGTTCTGCTCTTATCCAGGATATCGCCGGTGTAGCAGATCGTACCTTCGCAGAACTTGCCCTGGTTCAGGACTTCGTCGATTGCGACGCTCATGCCCGGAATCCAGTTCAGGGAGTCAAATACACGGAAGATGTCGATTCCGCCGATTGCACTCTGCTTGATAAATTCACGGACAACGTTGTCCGGATAGTTTGCGTAGCCGACCGCATTTGCGCCGCGCAGCAGCATCTGGAACGGAATGTTCGGAATCTTCTCGCGCAGCAGGTCAAGACGCTCCCACGGAGACTCATGCAGGAAACGATATGCGACGTCGAAGGTCGCGCCGCCCCACATTTCCAGTGAGAAGCAGTCTGCCAGGATATCAGCTGTTCCGTCCGCGCCCTTGACCATGTCACGGGTACGCATACGGGTGGACAGCAGGGACTGGTGTGCGTCACGCATGGTGGTATCGGTGATGAGCAGCTTCTTCTGGTCCAGTACCCACTGGCTCAGTGCCTTCGGGCCCTTCTCGTCAAGCAGCTGCTTGAGGCCCGGTTTCGGATTGCCGGAGCCTTCCGGGAAACGCGGTTTCTCATACATTCTCGGATCCGGATCCGGACGGTTGACTGCGATGCATCCGATGTAGTTCAGTACACGGGTCGCGCGGTCGCGGGAACCGACGATATCAAACAGTTCCGGTGTATCGTCGATGAACTTGGTGTGGCACTTTCCTTCCAGGAAGGTCGGATGGCTCAGAATGTTGGTAACAAACGGAATGTTGGTCTTGACGCCGCGGATACGGACTTCGTTGATCGCGCGGAGTGCTTTTCTGCAGACACCTGCAAATGTGGTGTCATGGCAGGTGACCTTAACCAGCAGGGAATCGTAGTACGGGGAAATCACCGTGCCGGTTCCTGCATTGCCGCCGTCAAAACGGACGCCGAAGCCGCCGCCTGTACGGTATGCTGTAATCTTGCCATTGTCCGGTGCGAAATTGTTGGCCGGATCTTCCGTTGTGACACGGCACTGGATCGCGTAGCCGCGGATCTGTACATCCTCCTGACAGGTCAGGCCGATCTCCGGATCGCTTAAGGGGCGTCCCTCTGCGATCAGAATCTGTGCGCGGACCAGGTCGATGCCGCTGACCATCTCGGTGACGGTGTGCTCAACCTGAATACGCGGGTTCATCTCGATGAAATAATAGGATCCGCTCTTGTCTACCAGGAACTCCAGCGTTCCGGCATTGACATAGCCGACAGATTTTGCAATTTTAACAGCGTCCGCACAGATTTTCTCGCGGATTTCCTTCGGTACAGAGAAAGCCGGCGCAAACTCGACAACCTTCTGGAAACGGCGCTGCAGGGAGCAGTCACGCTCGCCGATGTGATAGCAGTTGCCATACTGATCTGCCAGCACCTGAACCTCGATATGCTTCGGCTCAACCAGGAATTTTTCAATAAAAATGTCACCGCATCCGAATGCCTTGAGTGCTTCGCTCTGAACCATGTCAAATGCACTTAAAACTTCTTCCGGTGTATCACATCGCCGCATGCCGCGTCCGCCGCCGCCTGCTGCTGCTTTCAGAATGACCGGGAAGCCGAAGGACTCTGCCATCTCGAGTGCCTGCTGTGCGCTCTCAAGCGGTTCTGCACACCCCGGGATAACCGGAACGTCTGCTGCGATCGCGATCTCTTTCGCGCTCAGTTTATCGCCCATCTTCGCCAGAATCTCGCTGGGCGGTCCGACAAATGCGATGCCTGCATCCTCGCAGGCCTTTGCAAATTCTGCATTTTCTGACAGAAATCCATAGCCCGGATGAATCGCATCAATGTCCCGCTTCTTTGCGAGGCTGATAATCTCCGGAATGTCCAGATACGCACCGACCGGTGTCTTGTTGACGCCGATCAGATAAGCTTCGTCGGCATGTGTCCGGAAGTGACTGTTTGTGTCCTCCTCGGAATACATTGCGACGGTCCGCAGTCCCAGGTCAAAGCAGGCCCGAAAAATACGGATTGCAATCTCACCGCGGTTTGCCGCGAGCACACGTTTAAACTCTTTCTGTGCCATCACAAATTACCTTTCCTTTCCTGTCAAGTGCCAAGGCATTTTAAAAGTAAACATTTACAGTTGCTGAATGATCGCCATTCTCTTTTGTTGTCATATTCACGTATTCGCAACCTTGTACAGATTGCCTTATGGTTATAGTTTACAATTTTTCACCTGTGTTTGATCATCCCTGTTTCTGCATAACTTTGCAAATTCTCAGATGCATAATTTCATCATTTTCAAGGCAGAATCACAGCCGCACCAGTGAGTATTTCAAAGTGTCCACAAGCGTATTTAACGACTCTTTGTAATTCTTTATTTTCCCCCAAAAAACACGCACAGCAGCGCCTTCAAAATAATGCGCATCTCACACGCACACATTTTTAAGCATGAAAAAAAGCCCCCGCAAGCGGAAGCCTTTTTTCATGGTAGGTATAAGAAGGTAGAGTTATGGAAAATTTATCATTTACTGATTGGCAAATCTGGAATATCCGTAAGAGGAAACCAGCGCGTCAATCGCTGTATGATTCTTGCAGTACGGGCACTCTTCACGCAGATAGGAAGCATATCCCGGAATATCATCTCTTGTGAAGATGGTCGAGATCGGAACACCGTCCTTCTGCTCGATCGCACTGAACACGGTAAATACGTTCAGCAGGTTGCCGCCGTAGTACTGGATGCACTCCATGCCGCGGGTAATGCTGGTACCAGTGGAAATGGTAGCCATCAGCAGTACGATATTTTTGCCGCGGACGATTGATTCCACATTGTCGCGGAAGAACATCTCACCGTTTGCCGCACACTCGGGGCAGATCACATAGACCGGTTTTCTGTCCTCAGATGCATTGATCCGCTGCAGCTCTCTTCCCAGGAATGTGCCGATGATGCCGGTGCCGTCCAGGCATACAACGGTATCGACAGCTTCCAGGCTGTGGAACTGGCTTGCCATCATGTGTGCACATTTTTCACAGTCATCCACGCTTGCCTTGAGCATCGTCAGATCAATGAAGAAATTGACATGAGAGTGGCTTGTTACAAAGTGACCCGGAATCGCCTTCAGTGTGAGCATTCCGCCAAATTTCTGTGATGTAAACTCTATCATTCTGTTCTCAAGCGCTTCCATCGTCAGTTCCTTTCTCCGCTCTGCGGGATATCAATCAATGAAATGGCTTTTGTTTTTGTGCCTCACTGTTTTTTCTCTGTGATTATAATATACCGTAAGAAATGTGCAGGGGGTGTGCAGATGTTTCGGTTAAGTTTGCATTTTTTCTGATTGTAGGTTTGAGGCTGTCCCTTTTCGTTGCCTGATATATTCTTCCGGGAACCGCTCTCGCTCCGGTCCTCGTGTAACAGTACTAAGGCTCATGCAAGCATTCGCCAAGTACTGACACTGCGGATGTTCCCTTCTGAATATATCACGCACCTTCACCGGGACAGCCGCCTTATTGTACAATCAGATCATCCAGTTCCACATCCGGGTGGAGGACGTCGAGGTCGATGTGCGTCTCGATGCCGTTGTAGCCTTCGAGGCGGCCGTGATCGGAGTACTGCCAGATGACCCAGTCGTGCCCGGTGGCGAAGCGTACCGGCGCGTAGACGCTGCGGATCCAGAAAGGATAGTCGTCAAATGTTTCGTCGATGTATGCGTCCAGGATTGCGCGGCCGCAGTAAATGACAGGTTTTACGTGATATTCTTCTTCCAATGCAGAAAGAAATGCATGCAGCTCTTCTCGTACGGTTTCTGCCGGCGGCGGGTTCTCTTGCTTGTCCCCGTAAAACTCTACATCAACAGCCGGACAGAGACATCCGGACAGTTCTCCGACCGTCTCGATATAATGCTGCGCCTGTTTCGCCCCGCTGCTGTCCATCGAGAAGAAATGGTACGCGCCGGCAGGCATTCCTGCAGCTCTGGCCTTCTGCATATTTTCTTCAAAGCGGATATCTGTGTGTGAGCTCCCTTCTGGTGCTTTAATATAGAGAAACTCTATGCCTTCGCCGTTGAGTTTCTCCATATTCACATCGCCCTGGTATCTGGCGATATCTGCACCGACTATACTTTCCTCTTTAATAAAAAACGGATTGATCCGAATCACCTGTATCTTCAATAGAAATGCAGCCGCTGCCAGCATCACTGCAATCAAGATAAAAACACACAGGACGGACGGAATGGACCGTATGCGTTTATTTATTTTCGTCATAATTGTGTGCCCTTTCTTTTGCTATTGCGGCCGCTCAACTCTGCCGGGATGTTCCCGTTCACATCCCGCCACTGCGTCTGGCGCTCTACGTGCCTGAGGCGGGGGACTGATCCACTGGTTTTAACTGCCTCATTATAGCGGCGTGCTTCATCTGTGTCAACGCACTTCCGCTTTCTGCCGATTCTATCGTTTAATAACTTTAAGTAAACTTTTGAACCAAAAGCTTTCGAGCCATTTCCCCTTATATTTTAATGGATTGTATTAATTTCAATACAATGCAATTGTTTTCGTTTCAACAGTTGCATTCCGGCGTTTATTCTGTTATATTAACAGCATAAACTTTCGTTTTAAAATTTATCACTCGGATAACTACTTGTCTCTCCTCTCATTTTGCGATATGATAGTTTCAACACGAAACATCATTTTGAAAGAAAACATTGTTAATTTAAAAACATCATGTGAGGTGACTTATGGAGACAATGGAACAGAGAAGAGACGCAATCGTTCAGATGATTAACCAGAAAGGAAAGGTTCGCTTCGTTGAATTGAAAGAAGCGTTCCCGCAGGTTTCTGAGATGACGCTGCGCACGGATCTGAAGGCACTTGACAACGCCAAGCAGATTGTCAGAATTCACGGCGGCGCAAAATCCGTTGAAGTCGTAATCGGAACGGATGATTATTACGGCCAGCGCGTTGTGCGGAACAGCGCCGCAAAACAGACCATCGCGGAGAAGGCTGTGCAGTTGATCGCCCCGAATACAACCATTTATCTGGATTCCGGAAGTACAGCCACTGCACTCGCAAAAATAATACCGGATCAGAAACACATTATTTTTACATCCGGCATCAGCTGCGCTATGGAACTGGCCAGACTGGAGCGCGGAGAAGTTTATCTTCCCGGCGGACGCATCAACCGCTACAGCGTCAGCGTCAGCGGTGCCGAGAGCATCAGCCGCCTGCAGCAAATCAACTTTGATATCGCCTTCATCGGCGTGACCTGCTACAGCAGCGAATTCGGATTCAGCTGCGGCGCTTCCGAAGAAGCGATTCTGAAGCAGACAGCCATGCGGCGTTCTGAAAAAACAGTGATTCTTCTGGATACTTCCAAGATCGGCTGGAACAGCACCTTTTCGATCTGTACTTTAAAAGATGTCGACATGGTGATCTCCAACGGGGATCTGCCGGAGACATTCATCCGGGAATGTGCGGAAGCAGGAGTTGAACTCCTGTAAATATATACGCAAACGCAGGGGCCATCCCTGCACGCAGCACGTCAACTATAACACACGGGCATACGCCTGAAAGCAGCACGTCAACCACAGCACGCACAGGCTTATGCCTGCACGCAGCACGTCAACCACAGCAAACGCAGGAGATTCCTGCAGACAACACACCATTTTATTTTATGAGGGAGGGTTTATTTCATGAAACAAGGTGTACAGAGATTCGGTAAATTCCTGTCTGCAATGGTCATGCCGAACATCGGCGCATTTATCGCATGGGGATTTATCACCGCGCTCTTCATTCCGGACGGCTGGCTTCCGAATGAAGGTCTGGCTTCCATCCAGCCATACATGCTGACTTATCTGCTTCCGATTCTGATCGCAGGTTCAGGCGGACGTCTCGTCGGCGGCGACCGCGGCTTCCTGATGGGTGCAATATCCGTCATGGGCTGTATCGCAGGTGTCGGCGGCACAGACGGCCAGCCGATGCTGATGGGCGCAATGCTGATCGGCCCGTTCGCAGGCTGGGTCATCAAGAAATTCGACCAGTTTATGGAAGACCGTATGCCGGCCGGATTTGAGATGCTGATCAACAACTTCTCAGTCGGTATTCTGGGTATGCTGGTCGCGATCATCGGCTACTACCTGATCGGACCGCTGATGGCTGCACTTCTGGCAATCCTGACCGCAGCAATCGACGTACTGGTCAACCATCACCTGCTGCCGCTCTCTGCAATCTTCATTGAGCCGGCTAAGGTTCTCTTCCTGAACAACGCCATCAACCACGGTATCTTCACACCGATCGGCGCTGAGCAGGCAAAGGCAACAGGCCAGTCCATCATGTATATGCTCGAGGCAAACCCGGGTCCGGGACTTGGCGTACTGCTTGCTTACTGGGCATTCTGCAAGGACAAAATGACAAAGGACTCCGCACCGGGCGCAATCATCATTCACCTGTTCGGCGGTATCCACGAGATCTATTTCCCGTACATCCTGATGAACCCGGCCGTTATCATCGGACCGATTGTCGGCAACATCGCAGCAATCTTCTGGTTCACCATCACAGGCTGCGGACTGAAGGGACCGGCTTCTCCGGGATCCATCATCGCATTCCTTTCCATGGCACCGAAGAACAAGATTTTCCTGATCATCCTCGGCGTGATCATCGCAACTGCAATCTCCTTCCTGATCTGCTCACCGATTGTCCGCATGGGCAGTGCAAAGGGCGGTCTTGAAGAAGCACAGCAGCAGATGAAAGACATGAAGGCAGAGTCCAAGGGACAGACTGTTGCAGCTATTTCCGACGGTGCAAAGAAAGATGCCGCTTCCGTAAAGAAAGTCATCTTCGCATGCGATGCAGGTATGGGATCCTCCGCAATGGGCGCAACAAAGTTCAGAAACCGCGTAAAAGGCAACCGCCCGGATCTTATTGTCAAGAATACCTCTGTCGACAACATCCCGGCAGACTGTGATATCGCAGTCGTCCAGAGTACACTCCAGGAGCGTGCGAGAAAGTCAGCGCCGAATGCACAGCTGGTTACGATCGAAAACTTCCTTGCTGATCCGGCACTGGATGCGCTCTACATTCAGCTCACAACACTGGATGCACCTGCAAAGGCAGCTCCTGCAGCAGAAGACGCAGCCGAGAATGCAGCACCGAAGGCAAAGCCGGTATTTGACAAAAACAGCATCAGTCTGAAACTGGCTCCTGTTTCTAAGGAAGATGCAATCCGCAAAGCAGGTGAAATGCTTGTCGCACAGGGCTGTGTCGAGCCGTCATATGTCGACGCTATGCTCGACCGTGAAAAAATTGTTTCCACTTATATGGGCATGGGCCTTGCAATTCCGCACGGAACAACCGAAGCAAAAGGCACTGTCAAGAAAACCGGTATCGTACTCACACAGTATCCGGACGGCGTAGATTTCGGCGATGAAAAAGCACAGCTCGTCATCGGTATCGCAGGCATTGGCGATGAACATCTGGAGCTGCTCGGCAAGATCGCTGAAGCACTTGAGGATGAGGAAGTCCTTGAGAAGATGAAGACAACTGACGATGTGAACTGGATTCTGGAGACATTGTCATAAAGAGACAGGAGACGGTTCTCTGTCTCCTTCCGAAACAGGATGCAATTTCCACGCAGCTCAGATAAAATTCGCCGCTCAGGAAATGCATCCTGTTACGAACACACAGGAGGAAAGCGAGTCATTGGGGACGTTTCTCTCTGACTCATCAAGAAGGAGGAACTATGAAACAGGCAGTTATGTTTGGCGCCGGCAATATCGGCCGCGGCTTTATCGGTGCACTTCTTGGCCAGGCAGGCTGGCATGTGACATTTGCAGATGTGGCAGAGCCGATTATTGAGGCAATGAAGGAACAGAAATGCTACACCGTGCATGTCATGGATCAGAACAGTTATGAATTTACGATCCGCGACATTGATGCAGTATACTCCAATAAAAATGAAGAAATCGTACCGGCCATTGCAGAATGTGATCTGATCACGACAGCTGTCGGCGCGATGATTATCCCGCGGATTGCTCCGACAATCGCTGAGGGAATCAAGGCAAGAAAGGCAGCCGGCAAAGAGGAGATTCTGAATATCGTCTGCTGCGAAAACGGCATCCGTGTCACATCCATGCTGAAAGACAATGTGATGCCGCTCCTGAATGACGAAGAAGCTGCTTACGCTGACAAATATGTCGGATTTGCAGACTGTGCAGTGGACCGGATCGCTCCGAAACCGGCATTTGACAACATTCTTGACTCTGCTGTTGAAGAGTATTATGAGTGGGATGTCGAGCGCTCCGCATGGAAGGGTGATCTGCCGGATATCCCGGGAATGACCTTTGTCGAGAACCTGATGGCATGTCTGGAGCGCAAGCTTTTCACGCTGAACAGCGGCCACGCGATTACAGCATATCTGGGCAGTCTGAAGGGTTATAACACCATCATCGAGAGCATTCAGGACGAAGCGATCGGAACCATCGTACACGAAGCGATGCGCGAGAGCGGCGAAGGGCTGATCAAAGAATTTGATTTTGATCCGGATACGCACCATGCATATGTCGAGCGGATTTTCCGCCGTTTCCAGAATCCACATCTGCAGGATGAGGTTAAACGTGTCGGGCGCGAGCCGATCCGCAAGATTTCAGCTTCCGACCGTCTGAACAAGCCGCTGATGACCGCTTACAATTACGGTCTTCCGGTCGATCACATGATCTTCGGCATTGCAGCTGCTCTGCACTATGACAATCCGGAGGACGAACAGAGCGCCGAGCTGATGGCAAAGATCAAAGCTGACGGTGTTGAAGCTGCGCTGGAGCAGTATACCGGTCTCACACCGGATCACCCGCTCTTCAAACGTATTCTGGATGTGTACCGCGCACTGACGCTGGTGTAAATCAGGTATAAATCAGAGAACGCTTTTAGCAAAGACAATGCGCCGGATATGCGATATGCCGGCGAAAAAAGGATTCCGGTCCGTGACAAATTCTGTCACACCGGAATCCTTTTGTTTTTCTTTCATTTTGCGTTGTGTGCCCGCCGCAGCACCATCGATCACCGCAGCTGCACTGCACGGCTGCAACGGCTTTTCGAAATCACATGCTGTCCGGCAGATAATAGGCCTGTCCCAGGGCGATTCCCCCGTCATTCGCCGGCACCATGCGATGCCGCAGCACTTGAAATCCTCTTATCTCCAGCTGTTCCGTCAGCATTCCCAGAAGCAGTGTATTCTGCATCACGCCGCCGGTCAGGGCTACGGTCTTCAGACCGGTCTGCTCCCGGCAGACTTCAGCCCCGCGGCAGATCAGCGCAGCCATCGCCGCATGGAATTCATATGCCAGGCGGCCGGCCTCTTCTGCATATTTTCTATGATTCACAAGATCGGGATAATGTCTTCCGCGAATTCCACCTGAGCAGGAAGACATTATTCCGGACTTTTGTTCCGCCAGCTCTCTGATCAGCCAGCGGACCGGCAGACGGAACATCATTTTTCCATCCGGCTCTGCAGGTGTTTCTTCGATTGCGGTTTTCTGCGCGGTTTCTGCCAGTTCTGCGTACGGCACGGAATTGCAGGTATCCCCGCCATTTTCCTGATGCTTTGCACTGTATTTATCTCCTGTTTCTTTGTTGTTCCTGCCGGCGGTTCTGACAGCCTCACAATATGCCTCCGCCGCGAACTGCAGCACCATGGAAGCTTCTCCCTCGCTCGTGGAGGTGCGGCGCAGGCCAAGCACGGCACTCGCCGCGTCAAATACCCGGCCGGCACTGGTTGATGTGACAGCATTGATGTTCTGACGGATCATGGTCTGTATCAGGTCATACTCTGCAGCACTGCATACACCGCATTCCTCCGCCAGCTTCTTTCCATCGTCTCCATCGAGAAGCGCGGCTGCCGTGCGCCAGCCTTCCCGCGGCGCCAGATCTCCGCCGGTCTGGGTGAACGGTTCAAGACAGCCCGCTCTCCGGAATCCTTTCCGGTCAGCAATGAGGAATTCACCGCCCCAGACGGTTCCGTCCGTCCCGTAACCTGTTCCGTCAAATGCAATACCGATCACCGGCGCTGCGTAATTATTTTCCGCCATGCAGGAAAGCACATGTGCATAATGGTGCTGCAGTGAAATCACCGGAATTCCTCTTGCCGCACCCATTTTCCGCGCGGCTGCCGCAGAAAGGTAACGCGGATGCAGATCACAGACAATCAGATCCGGCCTGATTTCCAGAAGCTCTCCCATACGCGTCACTGCATTCTCAAGCGCCTCCCGCCCGCGTACATCTGCAAGATTTCCGATATAGGGAGAGAGATAAAGGAATTCCCCTTTTGCAAGGCAGAATGCGTTTTTGAGTTCACCGCCGATGCCGAGTACCTTTCGAACGCCGGTGTGTTCCGTACTGCCGGTGTGTATGTCGTTCCGGCTGCATTCGGACACGGCACTGCTGCGCTCCGGCGTTCCGCCGGCGGGTTCGTCCGATACCGATATAAGTACCGGAAGCGGCGCATACCCTCTGGAGCGCCGGATCATATACGGTTCTCCCGCAAACCAGTTCATCACTGAATCATCTGCCCGCAGACGGATTGCCCTGTCATTAGAGAGGATGATATCGCACAGTGGCTTCAGGAACTGCAGTGCCTCTTCATCGTTCATGCAGATCGGTGTGTCCTTGGCGTTTCCGCTGGTCATAATCAGTGCATCCGGCATTTTCTTCCCGTCCGGATAAGAAAACAGAAGCATCTGCACCGGTGCATAAGGCAGCATGACTCCCAGATACGGGTTGTCCGGGGCAGTTTCCCGACAGACAGGCTCCTCATGTGTCTGTTCCCCATCCCGATACCTGCGCCGGCGCAGCAGCAAGATCGGTTTGTTCGGTCCGTCCAGAACTGCTTCCTGCGCTTCTGTGACAACACATGTACGTCTGACCGTATCCATGTCCCGCATCATCACTGCGAACGGCTTAAACGGTCGCTTTTTCAATTTGCGCAGCCGTTCTACGGTATCCGGATTTGATGCATCCGCACATAAATGATAGCCGCCGATTCCCTTGACTGCCGCGATCCCGCCGCTGCGGATCATCTCCCGCGTACGAAGCAGTGCCTCTGCGCCTGAAATTCCCATTTCCCCGGAACCATCCCGCTCCCAGAGTACATACAGTTCCGGCCCGCAGTCATTGCAGCAGACCGGCTGCGCATGATACCTTCGATTGCCGGGGCTGGTATATTCTGTCTCACAGATCCTGCACATCGGAAAAACGCCCATACTGGTGCGCACACGATCATAAGGCATCCTGTCAAGAATCGTCACACGCGGTCCACAGGCTGTACAGTTAATAAACGGATGCAGATAGCGGCGGTCTTCCGGATCAAATAATTCCTTTTCACATTGTCTGCATGTCGCAATATCCGGAGACACAAAAATATCGCCCCGGCGCTCTTCACTTCGTAAAATGCGAAATGATGCTGTGCCGGCAGGCGATATTTCTTCTTTATCCATTTTCAGAATCACAGACCGGGAAGGTGCATCCTCTTTCAGGCCGCGCACAAAAGCTTCTGTCTGCGTCCCTGTCCCCTCTGCTGTAATTTCCACAAAGGATCCCTTGTTGCAGACTGTTCCGGTGATGCCGCATTTTCGCGCAAGCCGTGCGGTAAAGGGCCGGAACCCAACCCCCTGCACAATGCCATATACACGAATTCTGTAAGCTGTTACATCAGTCATCTGCAACTCTTCTTTACTTTGATTTATGCGTTCTCTTTGATATAATCCAGAACATCCTGTACGGTCTTGAACTCCATCAGCTTTTCATCCGGGATTGTGAGACCGGTCTCATCTTCCAGCGCCATATGCAGTTCGACCAGGTCAATTGAATCCGCGCCCAGATCATCTTTGAAGGATGCATCCGGTGTGATCTTATCTGCATCAATATCCAGCAATTCAGCTACAATTGCCTGCAATCTTTCTAATTCCATTTTATTCTCCTTACAATTACTTATCTTCACGCCGTTTCTGTATTACTTCCATTTTTTCAGAACAGCTTCCGGGCGCAGAAGATTTTTGTTTTTCTGCATAATCATGCAACGAATTCATGATAGCAGAATACTGCTATTTGTCAAGTTTTAAGGGATTCTGCAGGCCTGATGCGATCCAGTTCTTCTCTTATTCGTGCTTTTTCCTGATCATACATAAGACAAAAACCGTCACCGAAACCAGAATACACATCCATCCGAACTGAAAATCCATCTTCCGGTCTGCTGCTGTCTGCTCTGCGCTTTTGCTGTCCGCTGCCGAATTCCTGCCTGTATCATCCGCTGTCCGGCCGATCCGGTTCCTTCCTGCATCCGCGCTCCTGTCCACTTCTTTTGTTTCTTCCGCTTCGCCCGGTTTCTGCAGACTACTTCCCTGCCGGACTTCTGTCTGATTCTCCTCGCGGGTGGTCTGCTCTCTGTCTGTTGTTAACATCTCCGGTCTGATCTGTTCGATGCCGGCATTCCCTGCACGGTCACGCATGACAATGCGAAGCAGACCTGTCTGGTTCAATGTAATCGGAAATTCTGTCTGCAGGCGGAAAACATCCGGGAAACTTTCACGTTCCAGCAGAACATCCTCCCCCTGCCGGATACTGACACGCGCCAGCCCGATTGCATCAAAAATTTCCAGATATATGATTGCTCTTCCATCCGGCAGAATCCGGTCAATGTAAACCTGGTCCAGCACCGGCGGTGTACGGTCAACAGAAAGTACGATTTGTCCTTCAGAAGACCGTTCCGTCGCCAACAGATTCCCCGCTTTGTCCCTGCCGGATATTCCGATCCGATAGGTCCCCTCCTGCAAAAATGTTTCCGGACGCAGCAAATAACGGTACTGATACCAGCCGGCTCCGGCTGTCTTTCCCTTCTTCAGCCTGCCGCTCTGAATCTCAGCCTGTATTTCCTGCACCGGCCTGCCGTCTCTGGTTACTTCGATCTTTCCCTCGCCCAGCAGCGGGCCCGGGTTGTATTCGGTGATGACCAGCGGCTGTGAGATTTCTTTTACACAGGTACCCTGCAGTGCCTTAAGCCGGGAATCATACCGGTAGATCGAACCATGCCGGTTCACCACAAAAGACATCTTTTCTGTTTTTTCATTTCCGGCCAGATCCTTCAGCACAACACGCAGTTCGTAGAGCCCGTCGCGCTCCGGCTCTGTTGTCCGGATCCGTCCACTGCCCGTCCAGCCCCGCTTTGTTTCTGTGGTTTTTCCGAAAATCTCCGCCGTTACATCGCGTTCCTGCTCATCCATCCGGGTACAAAGCAGCCGGACGCTGCAGGAGGCATAGTTCTGATCAGAAGCGATAATCTCCAAATTCAAATTTTCCCGATAAAAAACACCGTCCTTCACACCTGTGACAGCCAGTCTGTCAACACCCTGGTCAATCACAAATTTCCCGGGTGCCGCCGCCCCGCCGGCCGAAAATCCATCTGACACATTTCCCGCACGGTCCGCCGCCTGAACGGATAACGTATACGTACCATCGTCAGAAAATACGATATCCGTGGTATGTACGAATCCATCTGATCTCCACTGCGGTCTGACCGTTGCCGCACCTGTGCTCATCTGCACAGTTTCCGCATCAAAATAACGTTCCGTAACGGTCACATGCGCCGTTCTGGGCGCACGAAAGTACATCCCGTTTTCTACATTGTTATTATCATATGAAACCCGGATTTCAGGTGTCGTGCGGTCCACAACAAAATGCTGCGGGGACGCTGTCCCGGGAGCATATTCTGCTCCTTCGCAGACAAGACCCGCCCGGTCTGCCGTACGGACAGAAAAATCATATTCTCCCTCTTCAGAAAACCTGATCACCGCCTGATACGTATCTGCTGCACTTTCCCGCTCCCATACGACATTCCCGAAGGATACCGGATTCCCGTCACGTACAGCTGCAAGTGTCACCTGTTCCGGGTCGAAATTCAGATCTTTGACGGTTATTTCCGCCGTCCGGCTTTCATTGAAAAAGATGTCGTTTACCGGATGATTTTCCTGAAAATGCACGGTGACTTCCGGCGCCGTCCGGTCGATGCTGAATCTGTAAACCTCTTTTTTCGTACGGTTATCCTTCTGATCCGTCATCTGCATCCGGATTACAATGCCGTTCATTTCCTTTTTTACACGCACGATCCGGGTCATTTTTGTGACCAGCACGCCGTCCACTTCCTGCACTGTCCAGCCGTTGATTGTATCGCCGGGTTCCGGCGGCAGTTCCCCCTGCGGGACAGGTGTCGGCGTTGGCGTCGGCTCTGGCGTTGGTGTTATTTCCGGCGTCGGCGTCGGTGTTGTTTCCGGCATTGGTGTTGCCTCCGGGACGGGCGCAGGTTCTGGTGTCGACTCTGCTGCAGGTTCCGAAATCAATTCTGCTGCAGGTTCCGGCATAGGTGCTGCTGTTGCCTCCGGTGTTGGCGTCGCCTCCGGCGTTGGTGCTGCTGTCGCCTCCGGTGTTGGCGTTGCCTCCGGTTCCTGCGTTATCTCCGGCGTTGGTGTAGTTGTCGCCTCCGGCGTCGGTTCCGGCTCCGGAAGCACATAAGCCGGCACCTCCAGCACATGCTCTTTCTTTTCACTGGTTTCCAGCTCCCACCTGATGGTATGAATTCCATTTTCTGACGCGGCGGTCAGCCGGATCTCCACTTCATCCGCCTGATAAAGCGCATCGCCTTCCGCATCCCGCCGGGAAGTTTCCTGCAGCGGCTGAATCGCAACTGTCGTCCCCTGCACCTTTGCCGTATCTTTTTCTTCTGCATGCTCCTTCTTCCCGGCCGCCGTCAGAAAGCTGACCGCCAGGAGCACCAGCACTGCTGTCCATATATGTTTCCTGTTCGTCGTCCGTTTTTTCCTGCTCCTCACAGTCTCCCCCCTTTTCTCCTGTTTTCCTGCTGTTCGTCTTGTTCAAACGCGATATCTCCGCTCCAGTCGGCGCAGAACCAGATGTCCAAGGGGTCTCTGCTTCGCTTTGCGCTGCCGGAGAATCAACTCAGGACCCCTCCGCCTCTTCCGGAAATCCCGACGCCTCTTCCCATGTGAAGTGAATCTGCTCTGTAAACACCGCACAGTCTGCTTCAAGTTTCTGCTTTTCTTCCAGCAAATCCGCCCGGAGCGTCTCAGTTGTATGCACTCTGTCAGCTATTTGACGGATCCGTTCGAGTATCTCCTGCTCTTCTGCGCCTGCCGCAGAGAATGCATAGCGCCATGCATTTAATAATTCCGCCATTTCCCGCAGGGTTGTCAGCCGGACAGCTGCCTGATCGTCTTCCTGGTAATGATCCAGCACGACGAGCATATAGCTGACCGCCTGCAGCAGCCTTAACAGCGATGCCCGGTCCGGTTCGTCCATTATTGCAGAAGTGGATGCATATCTTTTGTAGAAGCTGCAAATTTCCTCGAGGCATTCTGCATCTGATGCCGTCACGCTGCCGGAATCTGCGCTGTTCCGGTTCGCATCCTCCGCTTTCCATTCTGCGAAAAACGGCTCAGCCCGGAGGATACGCTCACGGGCGCTCCCGTCTCCGCCCTGAAACCGGAAAAAATACAGCTTTCCGATGCGGCACAGAATCTCATTCCACAGTTCCGGATCCGCCGACAGGACGCCTCTGCACTGATGAAACTGCAGAAGAAGCTGCCTGCTCTCCCGGTCTTTGAAATCCATCTCCGTCTCATATAATTCCAAAAGCCGTATAAATCCATCGCTGTTCTCCGGCTGGAGGTCAATGGCTTCCAGATAGGAGCGCTCCTTCTCTTCTGACTCCTTAGTCGCTGCCGGATCCAGCTTTGCCGCATAGATTTCTTCCTCCGTAAATTCCCGGACCGCCCGCTGGAAAATCGCAGCCGCCGCAATCACCAGCACGGCTGTTATGACTGCCGCCGACAGGATCCTGCCCCGCATCTCTCTGCGATGCCGCAGCACTGCGGGCCGCACCGGCTGCAGCAGATCGCGCATCAGTTCCCTTGCGTTCCGATAACGTTCTTTCGGATTTCTGCAGGTACATTTCCGGACAATCTCCTGCATGCCTGCAGAGCAGTACACATCTGTCTGCGGAAACTGCAGCACTTCCCCATCGTTTACCTGATAAAATGCCCGGCCGCGCGGGTCCAGACCGGTCAGCAGTGTATAAATGGTCATTCCCAGGGAATAAATATCAGTACGCGCATCGCAGATTCCATCCCGCAGCTGCTCGGGCGCGGCGTAGCCTGCCGTGCCGCCGTGCACTTTTTCCGGCACTTCGCGGCCTGCCGTGCCGCCTTGCACTTTCCCCGGCACTTCGCGGCCTGCCGTTCCGCCTTGTATTTTCTTCTGTGCCGCAATTCCGAAATCAATCAGGTACAGGCGGCCGGCACGCGTGCAGATGATATTAGACGGCTTCAAGTCACAGTAAATCACCGGCTGCTCCATCGTATGCAAATAAATCAGCATGTCGCACAGCTGACGCGCCCAGGCTGTCACCTGCCTTTCTGCGCAGGGACCATTCCGCTGCAACATCGCATCCAGTGTTTCACCTTCTATATAGTCCATCACGATGCAGGTATACCCAATTTCCTGAAACAGATCCACAATGCGCGGAAATCCCGGATGATCCAGGCGCTTCATCAGCATCGCTTCCGACAGAAGCTGCCGCTCCTTCCATTTCTCCTGCGGCGTCACACCCTTTCTGACCACTTTCACGGCCCATTTCTGCTTCAGCGTCAGGTCTCTTGCCAGATAAACAACGGACATCCCGCCGGAGCCGATTTTCCCGATAATCTGATATTTCTCTCCTGCGATCCTTCCTGGTTCCATTCCTTCCGCACCCCTCTTACAAAATCTTCTTATATATTTTATGTCTATTGATTATGAAAACCATTATAGTTTTGTTTATGGTTTATGTCAATTGATTATTGTCAAAATAAACCATCGGTTCCCATTGACTAACCTATGGATATGTGTTATGGTAACTTTTGTGGGGAGGTGAAATTCATGACATTGAAAGAAATGATCTTGAAAAAAGAGGCACTTTTATTGACGGAAGAAGAACTTGCAATACAGACAGGCATTCCACTGCAAATGATCCTTGATATTTTTTCAGGCGTCGAAAAAACGCCGGACCGGCAAATTCTGCAGAAGCTGGAGGCCGCCCTGGATATTGCCGCATCTGAACGCGGCTTATCGGGCAATGTTCCGCAGCCTGCGAAGTTTCCGCAGCCTTCTGCTGTCCGGGAAGGAATGCCGGCTTATGGCAGACTTGCCCGGGGACCCTGCACCACAGCGGATTATGAAGCACTGCCGGATGACCGGCGCGCGGAGCTCATCGACGGATACATCTATGATATGAGCGCACCCAGGCCGCTTCACCAGATCATTCTGTTCCAGCTTGGTCTGCAGCTTGCTGCGTGTGTCGAGAAGCACCCGGCCTGTGAACTGTTCATTGCTCCCTGTGATGTCCGTCTTGACATGGACCAGTGGACAATCCTGCAGCCGGATCTTTTTATCGTGTGTGACGATAATCAGATCACAGAGAAAAGGATCGAAGGCGCACCCGGATTTGTCGTTGAGGTTCTGTCTCCATCCGGCCGCGTGCATGATCTGATCCGCAAACTGAATAAATACCGTCTGGCAGGTGTCCGGGAGTACTGGATTGTCGATCCTTATCATCTCGAGATTCTGGTATATTATTTCGAAATGGATACACATCCCGCAAAATACGGGTTTACAGATACGATTCCGGTTCGGATTTCGGAAGGGGAATGCAGCGTGGACTTTGACAGAATAAGGCAAAAAATCCAGCCTTATCTCTGATACAGAAGTGAGGTCATAAACTATTTGAAGTTCGTTTTCATTTTGTTAACATTTTTTCCATTCTGCGTGCATAATTCATTTTTATACTAAGAACATCAAATAAGACATACACAAAAACATTGTTTTTCTTTTTCATATACCGATTTAGATCGGGTTCTCCTTCCTAAAAAAAGAAACTTCCGAACGGAAGTTTCTTTTTTTGTCTTTCGTTATTGAATTTGCGCAGCTTCGCGAATCATATGAAAAATCTCCGCAAGCGGCCGGCCGGTACGCCGCGCCAGCGCAGCTGCGCTCTCATACTCCGGATAATATTTTTCAGTCCCGTCGAATCTGCAGATTTTTACACGGGCCGTCCCGCAGGGTGTCTCAATATCACGGATTTCACGCTGCAGTGCCGTCCGTTCCATCCGGATCCGGCGGATTCCGATACTGGTAGATTCTGTGAAAATCAGTGCCTCCATTTCTCTGATCTGATCCTCCGTGCAGATCACCTGCAGCTGCCAGGCAGGCCTGTTTTTCTTCATATATACCGGCAGATAATGCGCATCTCTGGCACCGGCCTCCATCAGGCGCTCCAGCAAATATCCGAGCACTTCTCCGCTGCAGTCGTCAATATCTGTTTCGAGTTTGTAAATAGGCTCTGCCACGATGTCATCTGCCGCATTCTGCGATTCTGCCAGACTGTCCGGCACTTCCAGCAGCATCGCACGCAGATAATTGCTCCGCGCATAATCCCGCTTGCCCGCGCCGAGACCCACGCCTTTCACTGCAAATGTATCCGGCAGTTTCTTTTCTGTGCTGACTGCTGCTGCAATGGCCGCTCCGGTCGGTGTAATAAATTCCCCGTGGACTTCCGGATGGATCGTCATCTGCAGGGGACTGTCCGCCATAATGTTCGCGACAGCCGGCACCGGAATCGGAAGCAGGCCGTGTGCGCAGCGGATGGTACCGGACCCTTCGAAAAGCGGGGATACATATACCCCGTCGGCTCCAAGATTGTCAAAACAAACCGCTGCCGTCACGATATCTACAATGGAATCAACTGCGCCGACCTCATGGAAATGCACCGTGTCCACGAATGCGCCGTGTGCCTTTGCTTCCGCCTTTGCGAGAATCACAAAGATTTTATCGGCAAGTGCCCGCGCCGGTTCTGTCATGTCCACTTCGGCAAGAATGTCCCGCACATCCTGCAGATTGCGGTGCACGTGGTCCCCATGATGCGTGTGATCATGGCTGTGGCCGTCATGGTCATGCGCATGATCGGAGCCCGCATGTGTATGCCCGTGGCCGTCGTGTTCGCGGGTATCGTGTGTATGCGCATGATCGTGGCTGTGATGATGACCGTCTTCGTCATAATGATCACCGAACAGGTATTCCATATCATCGTCATGATTGTCCAGCTCTGCATCCAGCACAACCTTAAAATCGCAGCAGTCGACTGCCTGCTTTTTTACACGGGAAATTTCCGTGCGGAATCCGCCTGCCGGGATACTGTCCAGCGCGCGCTGCAGAACTGTTCTGTCAGCGCCAAGATCCAGCATGGCCGCTGCAAACATATCTCCGCTGATGCCGGAGGCACAGTCCAGATACAGGATTGTCTTCTTTTTTAAATCTGTCATAGTATTATCTGCCATTTTCTTTTTGGAATGAAAAAATATCTCTGTTTACTTCACATCTTTTTCTGTCGCCAGACGGTTGATCTGTGCTGCCATATAACCGGCACCGTATCCGTTGTCAATGTTGACCACTGCCACACCGTTCGCGCAGGAGTTGATCATGGTCAGCAGCGCCGAAAGGCCATGCATACTCGCCCCGTAGCCCACAGAAGTCGGCACGGCAATCACCGGATTGCGGACCAGACCGCCGATGACGCTGGCCAGCGCCCCTTCCATCCCTGCAACAGCTACGACCACATTTGCCGTCTGAATTTCTTCCGCATGTGCCAGAAGCCTGTGCAGCCCGCTGACACCTACATCAAAAACACGGTCTACATTTGCCCCGAAAAAATCTGCCGTACGCGCCGCCTCTTCCGCCACGGGAATATCTGCTGTTCCTGCTGTGCAGACTGCCACGCTTCCGATCCGGGATTTTCTCTCCGGTTCCAGATACAGGATTCTCGAAACGGCATCATACTGAATATCCGGCAGCCCCGCTTTCACCAGTTCATACTGATGCGGCGTCGCCCGGGTCCCCATGACTTCTCCGTTTTTCTCATACAGTTTCCGGAAAATAGAAACGATATATTCGTCCGGCTTGCCGCTGCAGTACACCACCTCCGGAAATCCTGAGCGGATCTGCCGGTGTGTATCCAGCTTTGCATACCCCAGATCTTCAATTGGTTTCCGGGCAAACTGCGCCTCCGCCTCCTCGATGGAGATCATACCTTCTTTAAACTGTCTCAATATTTCTCTCGTGTCCATTTTTGTCTCCCCGGAATCATTCTGCTGTCCGGCCTTTTTGCGGCCGGCACTCTGTTGTTTCAGTTCGTATACACCCTATTCAGAATAATCTGCTTTCCGCAAATTGACAAGCATTGTATCTATTTTCTCCAGAATTTGTTGTTATGTGAATCTCGTGCGACGCAAGTCACGAGAATCCTGTGTTGAAGATTGAACCGGTTGTTATTTCAACATGAAATTATACCATACGGATATGACTTTGCCACACTGCAGTGTTTGCATCTTTCCCCCGTTCTGTGGTACAGTAAAGGGCAGAAATGCAGAACACTGAGAAACATGTAAAAAATCAGCACTACGATAGGATACGAGGTAATGACTATGAAGCCATATGCTGAATTAACCAAAGACGAACTGGAAGTCTTAATTAAGGAACTGAAGAAAGAATACAGCGAGTATCAGGCCCTCGGTCTTTCTCTGGACATGAGCCGCGGCAAACCATGTAAAGAACAGCTGGATCTCTCCATGGGCATCATGGATGCGCTTTATTCATCCGCGGATCTGTACTGCGAAGACGGAACCGACTGCCGCAACTACGGCACACTGACCGGTATTCCGGAAGCGAAGGTACTGCTCGGAGACATGATGGAGAACAATCCGGATGATATCATCATCTACGGAAACTCCTCCCTGAATGTCATGTACGATACCGTCTCCCGCGCCTTTACACACGGTATTATGGGAAATACTCCCTGGTGTAAGCTGGACCGTGTAAAATTCCTGTGCCCGTCTCCGGGATATGACCGCCATTTTGCGATCACCGAATATTTCGGCATTGAGATGATTCCGGTTGCGATGACGCCGGAAGGTCCGGACATGGATACTGTCGAGCGCATGGTCCGCGAGGATGAGGCAATCAAGGGAATCTGGTGTGTACCGAAGTATTCCAATCCGCAGGGCTATTCCTACTCCGATGAAACGGTTCGCCGTTTCGCGCGTCTGGAACCTGCAGCAAATGATTTCCGTATTTTCTGGGACAATGCCTACGGCATGCATCATCTGTATGACACGCATCAGGACCATCTGATCGAGATTCTTGCAGAGTGTAAGCGGGCCGGCAATCCGGATCTTGTCTACAAGTTTGCATCGACTTCCAAGATCACCTTCCCGGGCAGCGGTATCGCATCACTTGCGACCTCCCCGAACAATATGAAGGATATTATGGCACAGATGAAAATTCAGACCATCGGTCACGATAAGGTAAACCAGCTGCGTCATGTCCGGTTCTTTGAAGACATCCACGGCATTGTAGAACACATGAAAAAGCATGCAGATGTCATCCGGCCGAAATTTGAGATGGTCGAGCAGATTCTGGAAGAAAATCTCGGAGGCCTTGGCATCGCAACCTGGACAAAACCGAACGGCGGTTATTTCATCGGCTTTGATACACTGCCGGGCTGTGCCAAGAAGGTCGTCAGCCGTGCGAAGAAGGCAGGCGTCATCATGACAAAAGCAGGCGCTACCTGGCCATACGGAAAGGATCCGTGGGACACCAACATCCGGATCGCACCGACTTATCCTTCCAAAAACGATCTTGAAATTGCAGCAAAGCTGTTCACACTTTGCGTGAAGCTGGTAAGTGCAGAGAAACTTTATAAAGAGATGGCGTAAGCTGGTTTTTTGAGGATGTCCCTCCAGAAAAATGGCTGCATCATACATAAGCGCAATAAAAAAACAGGAGACATCGTCTCCTGTTTTTTTATTTATCCATTTGTGAGATAGACGTGTGCGCTGCCGACGCCGAGCGCTTCGCACATCGCGTGTTCATTGACGAAGACGTCTATGCGCTTGCCCTTGATTGCGCCGCCGCAGTCTTCTGCTGTGAAGACATGGCCGCCTATGATGACCTTGGTTCCGTAAGGAATGATTGACGGATCAACTGCGATGGTACGGCCCTGAATCAGCGGCGCACCTGTTGCAGAATGTCCTGCGTAGACGCCGTTGCATTCTTCACACGGGCAGTAGTAGGTGATCCGGAATTCACCGAGATCTTTTCCGTACATTTCCTTCGTCGCATTCTGTGCACCGATATCTGCGCTGAAATCCACGAGTTCATCACGTGTATCTTCCAGAACGCGGGTCGCCCAGACTGCATCGGAGGACAGGACATGTCCGAATGTGATGCCGCGGCTCTCATTCATTGCTTCGATCGTTTCACCGTCTCCCGCATAGATGACAACATGGTAAACCACACCGTCTTCTGCGTAGAAGATCAGATCACCGGGTTCTGCCTCCTCGACCGGAATCTGCAGACCAAACTGTGACTGCTCTCCGGAGGTACGCGGCAGACTGTATCCGTACTGTGCATAGATGCTCTGGACAAAGCCGGAGCAGTCCGCACCGCTGGTCAGGCTGGTTCCGCCCCAGACATACGGATTGCCGACAAATTCAGAAGCATAGGCGATCAGGGACTCACGTACCTTGCCGCCCGGTGTTCCCGGGAACGGGGATGTACGGGTATAATAGAGCGCGCTGTTGTCGTCCGGCTCAATGTTCTGCTCTGCTGTCTGGAAGCTGTCCTCGCCCTTCTCGATTACATCGTAATAAACAGGATATTTTTCCTGATCGATCTCTGCGAGCGGATCTTCTTCCTCTGCATCCGCTGCGTTGTCTTCGCTGTCTGATGCATTGTCTTCGCTGTCTGCATCCGCGTCATCTGCTGTCTCATCCGCAGATTCTGCACTGCCTTCTGCAGATTTCTGAACAACGCCGTTTTCCTTCTGCAGCTCCAGATCGGAAGCCGGTCTGTCATCATCCGCCTCTGCCTTCAGACTCGTTTCTGAAGAATCTGCGCTGCTTCCGGCATTTTCTTCTGTGACATTCTGTGCGCCGGCCGGTGTTTTTCCTGCGCGGACATTTCTTCCGTCGCTGGTTACCAGCTCGATCTCCATCTCATCGTCCGCATCATCTGCGGATGTGTCGGAACCTGCCGAAGTCAGTTCGCTGGCTCTGATGCCTTCGAGCTGCTCTTCTTCGAGTGTATCTTCCAGATAGGATGTTTCATCCTTATCGAGGTATTCATTTTTCACAAATCCGCGCACATCGCCGGACTCGACATAGACCCATTCACTGTCACGGTCTGCAACGATGTAGCAGATCGCACCTTTGGGAAGCACACCGATCGCGCGGCTCTCTGCGTCTTTCTCCTCACGGATACTCACGCGGTCATTGGAGATGGCGTAATCCTTCTGGATCACGGTCTTCTCTGCCGTCGCACGCATCCAGGTATATGCATCGTTCTCTTCCGGTTTGACCTTCTCTTCTGCCAGCGGCACATCGGATGCAAGCATGGTGACCAGCTCTCCGGTCGCCGGATCTGTCTTGTGATCCAGATTGTCTGCCAGAATTTCCTGTGCGCGTCTGCCGGAGTAAAGATCTTCGTCCTTTACAAATCCGCGGACACCGTTCGACTCAACATACAGCCAGGTTTTTCCGGTCGTCTCAACTGTGACTTCCGTCTCCTGCTCTGTTTCTGCCCCGGCCGCATCTTCATCCTGCTCTGTGCCCATGCCTGCCGGATTCTCATCGACACCCGGTCCTTCCTCTGCATGATCTTTCAGGACATAGCACAGGCCGTGCTTCGGAAGTGTTCCGATTACCTCAGCCTCATCATCCATCTCTTCAAGAATGGCTGTGTCATCCTCTTTGGCAAAGGCATATTTCCGGTTGACAGTCCAGAAACGGAAATTATCAATGATCACCGGCGCGTGAACAATCTGCTGTCCGGCTACCAGCTGCTCATTGGTGGACTTTTCTTCTTTCTCCTCTTCCGTCTCTTCTTCCTTCTCCGGATCGGTTGTCTCTTCTATGATGATGGTCTCTTCCGTCTGTGAAGGCGCCGCAGTCGATGTCGGTTCAGCCGTCGGGGAAGGTGTCACTTCCGGTGTTCCTGTCGGTTCCGGCGCTGCGGTCGGCTCCGGTGTCCCTGTCGGCTCCGGCGTCGCGGTCGGCTCCGGTGTCTCTGTCGGCTCAGGCGTCGCCGTCGGCTCCGGTGTCTCTGTCGGCTCCGGATCCACAGACGTCTCCCCTGCATTCACCTGTCCCGAATCTCCGGAAGAAGCAGATTTCACTGCTGCATCAGCTGCAGCATCCGCAAAAGATACCACGGGCTGTGCAAACAGCATCCCGGCTGTCAGAACGCCGGCCATCCATTTTTTCCATTCCTGTCGTTTCATCTTCTTCTCTTAACCTCGGTTAAACAATTAATATCCCCAAATATTAATTTTTTGTAACATTTCCGTAGTCATAATACCACTTTTCAGATGATTTGTCATCCATATTTTCCCCAAAACGCATGCGAATTTTTGTACATTTTCCGTACATTCCGCCGCTTTTCCGGGCCTGGAACCGCAGCTGCGTCAAAACTTCCGGTTTTTATGCTTTTTCCGGCAAACAGGGCTGTCGCATGAAGACACTTCATGCGACAGCCCACTTCTGTCTTAACAGAAAATCCGTCACCCTCTGTAATAATTAATCAGGCATCCTTTTGTGATAATCTCACGCTCATCGTCTGTCAGATCGCCCAGGCGCATGGTAAATGCCTGCATCTCTTCGCCGACCCGGTAAGCCGTGATCTCTTCTGTCTTGTTCTCCACTGCTGCGCGGATGCCCGGGATGAAGAGATAATCTCCGTTTGTGAACGGCAGATCTCCTTCCGGGATCAGGAACGGAAGCATGCCCCAGTTAATCAGATTGGAGCGATAACGCTTTGTCGCATATTCATTGGCAATGTTGGCCCAGCCGCCGAGCACCTTCTGGCAGGAGGCTGCCTGTTCGCGCGCGGAGCCGTCGCCCGGCTTCACGGCAAAGATTGTTGAGCCGACGCCGAGAACGCCTTCTGTCCCGTCTGCTGCGCCGGATGCAATTTTCTCCAAATCATCCTGCAGATCCGGGAATGCTTTCTCCAGCGCATCCAGAATATTTACGATCTCCGGCAGAACATCTTCCGGCGCCTCTCCAGCTTCGATGGCACGCTGTGCCTTCTGCACTTCTTTCGCACGTCCGACATATGCCGGATCTTTTCTGGAAAGCGCAAATTCTGACAGACGCAGCGGATTGGAGCGGTAAGAGGATGTCTCACCTGACGGAATCAGTTCATCGGTCGTCGTAACCGGATCGTGAATCTCGGAAACAACCTTCAGAATCATATTTTCCGGCAGTTTTGCCATCTCCGGCCAGTCCTTGATATTCGGGCCGAATTTGACCTCGACAGACGGATCCGCCTCGCCGTGGCTGTCAAATACGCGGTTCGCGTAGATTTCTTTGTCAAAATGGTAAACCGGTCTTCTGTATTCACCTGCATATTCTGTTGCCGGTGTCAGGAATCCCTGGTTGACCGCGGTTGCTGCGATTGAGCGGGCATCCATCAGCGCGACAGAAGAAATCTGACCTTCCTGAATCTTGGAGCCTTCGCGGTTCGGGAAGTTCCGGGTGGAATGTCTGATGGAAAATGCGTTGTTTGCCGGTGTGTCGCCTGCGCCGAAGCACGGTCCGCAGAAGGCCGTCTTGACAACGGTTCCGGTGCGGATCAGATCCGCCAGGACACCGTTTTTCGCCAGTTCCATGTAGATCGGTGTGCTGGCCGGATAGACACTCATGGTGAAATCATCCGCGCCAATAAAATGTCCGCGCAGGATATCAGCCGCATCGCAGATATTTTCAAATCCGCCGCCTGCGCATCCCGCAATGATGCCCTGGTCTACCAGCAGCCTGCCGTCGTGTACTTTATCCTTCAGTGAATACGGGATTTTGCCGTCCAGCGACACCTGGGCGCGCTTCTCGACATCATCCAGAATATCCATCAGATTTGCATTTACTTCTTCGATCGTATACGCGTTGCTCGGATGGAACGGCATTGCGATCATCGGGCGGATTTCGGAGAGATCAATCTCGATCATGCCGTCGTAATATGCAACCGCACCCGGATTTAACTCTTTGTACTCATCGACACGGCCGTGTTCTTCGTAGAATTTCTTTACCGCATCATCTGTGCGCCAGATGGATGACAGACATGTCGTCTCCGTCGTCATGACATCCACGCCGATGCGGAAATCCGTGCTCAGAGATGCGACGCCCGGTCCGACGAACTCCATAACTTTATTCTTAACATAGCCGTTGTCAAATACGGCCTTGATCAGTGCCAGCGCAACGTCCTGCGGGCCGACACCCGGCACCGGCGCACCTGTCAGATATACGCCGACAACACCCGGCATCGCAATGTCGTAGGTGCGTTCAAGCAGCTGCTTGACCAGCTCCGGTCCGCCTTCGCCCATGGCCATGGTGCCCAGCGCACCGTAGCGGGTGTGGGAGTCCGAGCCGAGGATCATGCGTCCGCCGCCTGCCAGCATTTCACGGGCAAACTGATGGATCACGGCCTGATGCGGCGGTACATAGACACCGCCATAACGCTTCGCGCAGGAAAGTCCGAACATGTGATCATCTTCGTTGATTGTGCCGCCGACCGCACAGAGAGAATTGTGACAGTTGGTCAGGACATACGGAATCGGGAACTTTTCCAGACCCGAGGCACGTGCCGTCTGAATAATTCCGACAAATGTGATGTCGTGCGAGGTCAGCTTGTCGAATTTGATCTGCAGCTGCTCCATATTGCCGGAAGTATTGTGCGCCTCAAGAATCCCCCAGGCAATCGTCTCCTTCTTTGCATCCGCCGGGCTGACTGTTTTGCCGGCTGCCGCCTGCAGCTTTGCAGGTGCATCAGCATCCGCCGGAATAATGGTCTGTCCGCCGACCAGATAAGCACCCTGCTCATGTAACTTAATCATCTGCCAAACTCCTTTCACTTTGCATCTTTACCGAAAATCCTATATAGTAAATGCAACGTTTCTGATTAAATCCTTCAAAACCACCTGTAACAGTATAAAGCATCTTTTCAGCGCTAGCAAGCGAAAGGACTCTCTTATGTTTAAACTCTGGGGGAAAATTGTAAAAGACGGCCGCACTCTGCGCGATGTTGTCATTACGAATGAAAAAGAGGACACCCGCACACACAAGGTGCTGGATGCCCTCAATGAAATCTGCTATCAGTTTGATCTGTCCCGGCCGATCTGGCTGGACGCCAATATCACACAGTTTCAGCGCCACAAGAAGGCGCAGTTCAAACAGGACAGCTTTATCGAAGCGATTGATTTTGATTATCTGGAAATCTCTGTGCTGGAGGAGGATTTTTTCTATCCGGCAAACTGATCCGCTGGTTTTGCTGATTTTTCACCGGATCTGTCAGTCAGGATACCACAGCCTGGAAGCTGCAGACAGAATCCTGCGTTTCTCAGGATACCTCAGCCCGGAAACTGCAGACAAAATCCTGCGTTCTGGCTGATGCAGTCAGGATACCTCCCGCTCCATCTGTGTGACCATCCCCCTGACCAGATTCACACAGTGCCGGATTGCCATCTTTTCAAATGTATCATAGTCCACAGTCGCACTGTCATCTGCCTTATCTGAGATCGCCCGCAGAATCACATACGGAATTTTGTTCAGATACGCTGCCTGTGCGATTGCAGCACCTTCCATCTCTGCACAGCTCCCCTGATGCACTTTCTTCAGCTCTGCTTTGACTGCTTTATCAGAGACAAAACAATCACCGGAAACAACCCGGCCGCGGTGCACACCAATCTCCGGATTCACTTCTCTGCAAACCTGCTCCGCGAGGTCGATCAGACGCGGATCCGCCGGAAATGCCAGCGTGTCCATCCGCGGGATCTGTCCCGGCGCATAGCCGAATGCTTCCACATGCACATCATACTGCAGTGCATCCGTCGACACCACAATATCGCCGATCTCAATTGCATTCTGCAGACTGCCTGCAATCCCTGTATTAATCACTGCATCTACGTGGTAATCATCCACAAGAATCTGCGTGCAGATGCCGGCATTCACTTTGGCGATTCCGGACCGCACCACAACCACGTCACACCCGCACAGCTTTCCCTTCAGAAATACCATGCCGGCCTTTTCCCGTGTCTCCACCTGCTCCATCTCGCTTTTCAGCGCGGCTACTTCCTCTTCCATCGCGCCGATAATACCTACCAAATTGAACATTGTTTTCCTCTTTCTTTATCTGCGTCAACAAGGAGACAGGGGACGGTTCTCTGTCTCTTCCACAACATCAAAGCAGGATACACTTTCCAAAGCAGCGAATTCCACCTGAGCTGCGTGGAAAATGTATCCTGCTCCGGATGATTCTATTGTTTTTGGAGACAGAGAACCGTCCCCTGTCTCCTCTATCGGTCCCACTTGTCACACAGCGAATTAATCTGATCCGCAAATCTTGCCAGATCTTTATTCGCGCCGCCTTCGTTGTGGCGGATTACCGTCAGCAGACGCTGGCCCGCTGCCCACAGTCTCTCAAATACAGACTGCGCCTTCCTTGCTGCCGCCTTCATCGGCTTCGTGACGCGGACGCCTGCAGGCATTGCTTCAAATTCGTCTGTTTCGAGATTCAGAATCCAGCCGGAGTACGGCGCGTCAGCCTGGTAGCCCAGTTCATTTCTGAGGCGTTCTGCGAAGAATTCTGTCACGGTATCTTCGCCGTGGGTCACAAATACGTGCTGCGGCGGGTTCTCCGCGAAAGCCGAAGCCCACTTCATCAGGCCGGCATTGTCTGCATGGCCGCTCAGCCCCGGCAGGGATGTTATTTCCGCCGCAACGGCGATCTGCTCGCCGAAAAGCTTTACTTCCTTTGCGCCTTCAAGCAGAGCACGTCCCATCGTTCCTGTGGCCTGATAGCCGACAAAGAGAATCGTGCTGTCCTTCCGCCACAGATTATGCTTCAGATGATGTTTGATACGGCCGGCATCGCACATGCCGCTCGCGGAGATGATTACTTTCGGTCTGTCATCTTCATTGATCGACCGGGAGTCCTCTGATGTGATCGCAATCTTCAGTCCCGGGAAGCGGATCGGATTGATTCCCTTCTCCACAAGCTTCCGCGCGTCTTCATCGAAACAGTCCATGTAGTGTTTGTCGAAAATCGTGGTCGCCTCGATAGCAAGCGGACTGTCGATATGAACCGTGAAATTATCATGTCCGTGGATCAGCTTCTGCTCCTTGATCAGCCGGATAAAGTACAGCATCTCCTGCGTTCTGCCGACTGCAAAGGACGGAATGACCACGTTGCCGCCCCGGTCAAAGGTCCGCTGGATCACCCGGGCCAGTTCCCCGACATAGTCCGGATGTTCTTCCCCGTGGGAGCGGTCGCCGTAGGTTGATTCCATAATCACGTAATCGGCTTCCTTCAGATAAGTCGGGTCGTTGATCAGCGGCTGGTCCGTGTTTCCGATATCGCCGGAAAATACCAGTTTTTTCTCGACATCTCCTTCTTTCAGCCACAGTTCAATGCTGGCAGAACCCAGCAGGTGTCCTGCATCGACAAACCGCACGCGGATACCGTCGCGCACCTTGATGTTCATGTTATAAGGCTCGCCGCGCAGATGCATCACAGCCTCGAGCGCATCCGCCATCGTATACAGCGGCACATATTCTTCCTTCCCCTGCCGCTTGCCCTTGCGGTTGCGCCACTCTGCCTCAAATTCCTGAATGTGCGCACTGTCGCGCAGCATGATGCTGCAAAGATCCGCCGTCGCTTCTGTCGCATAAATATCCCCGCGGAATCCCTCCGCAAACAGTTTCGGAATCAGACCGGAGTGATCGATATGCGCATGCGTCAGCAGCATAAAGTCCAGATCGGCCGGCGAAACCGGAATCGGCTGGTTCTCAAAGCAGTCATTTCCCTGCTCCATGCCGTAATCAACCAGAAAACGGAACCCGGCTGCCTCAATATAATAACAGCTGCCGGTCACCTCATGCGTGGCGCCAAGAAAAGTAATCTTCATGTATAACCCTCTTCTTTTCAATCAGTTTACGTATGTTGCCTGACGTTATCAGCATCATGTTCCATGTCACCGAAGTCATACTACAAACATTATACGGTACAAACCGCGGGAAATCAATTTACTGCATACAAAACAGCAGCCGGTCCCTGACGGGAACCGGCTGCCGCCGCACTGATCAATCTGATAGCAATCTGATTGCTCAGCGTTTAATCTTGCCTTTGAATCCGGCTTTTTTCAGTTTCTTTTTCAGCTTCTTAAACTGCTTCTTAGACATCTTTTTGACTTTGATAACAGATTTCTTGCTGAGATACTTAAATGCCTTCTTCTTGACAACAACCTGTTTTGCCTTCTTCGCCCAGATTGTGATCTTCACTTTCTTCGCTTTCGTCTTCTTCCAGGCTTTCTTCTGAATCGTCAGTTTGCCTTTCTTTCCAAGTTTCAGTTTCAGCTTCTTAACCTTGGATTTGTTGAATGCGCCTGTGCGGATCACAATGTTGGTGCCTGCCGGCGGTGCGACTGTCAATGTCAGTACACGGCGGCCCGCTTTGCTGTTAAACGTATTCTTGAGAATTTCCGTTACAGCAACCATGCGTTTCGTTACCGGATCGTACAGCTTCGAAATATTGACGGATTTCGCTGCCTTGGAGTTTTTATTTCCGATCACTTTTACGACCTGGGCCGTTCCGTTCTTCACGGTATACGTGATGGTATTATCGGTCTGAACGGTTGTGTATGGTCCGGTTCCTGCCGGTGTCGGTGCCGGCTTCGGTGCCGGCGTTGGTGTCGGCGTCGGCGTCGGTATCGGGGTTGGTGTCGTTTTCTCTGTATGCGCTTCACCGTACTTGCTGTTCACCTCAGCGGTTCCTGCTGCCGAGATATCTACAGGTTTCTTTGTTGTTCCGATGCTGCCGTCTGCATTGACTGTGACATTGCCGCCTGCGGTGATGTTTGCACCGCTGCCGCTTCCGTCTCCTGCTGTAATATCACCGTCTGCATTGATGTTGACGTTTTTTTCTGCAGTCACATCTCCGATGGATGTAGATTTTTCGGAATTGACATTCACATCTCCGCCGGCTTTGACATTCAGCTCGTCGACCGCTGCTGTGATCGGCTTGTCTGTTGTGCCGGTATCACCGGTTGAGGTGATATCCAGTGTCTTTGCAGTTACGTTTGCAGGGTCTTCACCGTCTGCCTTCTTGTCGCCGGTGACCGTTCCCTTCACATTGAGATTCATTCTGCCGGATGCTGTCATATCACCGACCGCAAGACTCTTGCTGTTTGTGATATATGCGTTTCCGGTTCCTGTACTCTCGCCGTCTCCGGAAATGGTTCCGTCGAGATGGTTTACAGCGAGTTCCAGCGGATCGTCAGCAGTGCCGGCGTTTCCGTTGATGGTATTGATCTCTGCGTTTCCGCCTGTAACCGGCTTGTCTGAATTCAGATTCCCGCCGGCCGTCAGTGTCACATCACGGTCTGCTGCCGCATTTCCGTCGGCGTTCAGATCTTTGATGTGCAGGTCACCCTGGTTTGCAATGTTCACATCTCCGGGCGCTCCGACTGTCAGGCCGCCGCCAACCTTGGTATCAAGCGGTACATCTTCTTTTCCGACATCTCCGCCGGCGTGAATCGTGAGATCACCTTTCGTCTCGATCGCCGGATCTGCATTCTTCGCTGCTTCCGCTGCCGCTTCAGCTGCTGCCTGTGCCGCTTCAGCTGCCTTGCGAAGTGTTTCCGCTTCCTGTTTTGCCGCATCGGCTTCTGTACGGGCATCATCCGCTGTCTGCTCAGCTGCTGTTGCTTTGTCATTCAGATCATCGTAGATCTTCTGTGCGGCGTCTGCTGCAGCTGTCGTATCCGCAACCGCCTTGGCAGCATCCTGCTTCGCAGCTTCCGCTGCTGCTCCGGCTGCTTCTGCAACTGCCTTCGCATGATCTGCTTTGGCCTGCATTGCTTCCTTCTCTTCCTCAGGTGCCGTGTCTGCCGCTGCCTGCGCATCCCGTGCTGCCTGATCGTAATCATCAAGCACTTTCTGCGCCGCTGCTCTTGCCGCGTCTGCCTGATTCTGAGCTGCTTCTGCATTTGCCTTAGCAGTATTTGCTGCCGTCTGTGCATCCTCTGCAGCAGTCTGTGCTGCTTCAGCATCAGCTGCTGCCTGCGCCGCGTCTGCCTCCTGCTGTGCAAGCTGTGTCTCCAGTTCAGCAATCTGATTCCGGATTGTTTCTTTTTCCTCTTCTGTCCGACTTTCATCGTCCAGTTGTGCCTGAAGATCAGCAATCTGCGCTTTGGTATCTGTGACAGCCTGCGCTTTTTCTGCCGCTGTCTGTGCCAATGCATCTGCTTCAGCCTTCGCCGCATCTGCCGCTTTCTTTGCCGCTTCTGCTGCCGCCTGTGCGTCTTCCGCAGCTTTGGCTGCATCCTGTGCCGCCTTTT
>JAFUCM010000078.1 GCA_017459675.1 Eubacterium sp. | reverse complement strand
TGCCGGCGTTTGCGTCGACCATCAGATGTATTCTGCGATTATGGCGGCAAAACGGCAGAAAAATCAGCCGCTGAACACATCGGTTTCGCTGGATGCATTTGCCGAGGAGACCATTGACCGGAAGATCGGTTCCAGCAGGAGTCCGGAATCGCTGCTTCTGGATGAGGAGTCTTCCAGTCACACCCTTTCGGAACTCAGAAAGCTGCTCAGCAAATACGAAAATGAAGTACTGGACCGCTATCTGGACGGGATGAACTATCTGGAAATCGCAGAGGCGCTGAACCGAAGTCCCAAATCGGTCGACAATGCGCTGAATCGCATGAAAAATAAGGCTTCTGTCTTATTTGCCGCAACAGAAAAACAGAATTAAAAGTCACAGAAATTTCACAAAAATATTGCGGAGATGTTAACTTTTTGGTATCATACGGTTTTGTAGGGACGTTTTGTAAACCATGTCCGGAGAAGTATGATGTTAAAAAGAATCACAAAATGTAAAAAATACCGGGCGGCTGCGCTGACACTTGGCGTGGTGCTGGCAGTTGAGGCGGTTTCCTTTGGCGGGACAGCTGCATTTGCTGAAACACAGACGGAAATTGAGGTTGTGCTGGAGGATTCCGGCGGCGATCTGATGCCGGCAGAAGCGGAATCCGCCGGGCAGGTGACAGCCGCGGAAAGCGGATCTGAGTCCGCCGGGCAGGTGACAGCCGCGGAAAGCGGATTTGAGTCCGCCGGGCAGGTGACAGCCGCGGAAAGCGACTTTGAATCAGCTGCGCAGGTGACAGCCTCGGAAAACGGATCTGAATCCGCTGAGCAGGTCATGCCGGAACAGGTCGGCGAATCTGTCAGAGAAATTATCCAGGCCGCGACGGAACTGGCCGAGGCGGATGAAGCCGGGATCGAGCGGCTGCAGAACTATATTGAAGAGACAAAAGAACAGTACGAAGAGCTGCCGGAAGAAGGCAAAGAGATCCTGGAGGAAAGCATGACCGCGCTGGATAATGCGGCGGTTGCAGTCGAGACCTGCCAGGAGGCCGCCAGAGAACTGGAGGAAACCGGAACCATTACGGCAGACCAGAACGGAAAAGAGAACAGTTTCCGTTTTCTGAACGGCGTTCCGGTCGATGAATCCCTGATCGCCGTGGAAGAAGAGATTCAGGCTGCCGCGGAACTGACGGCGGAAGATCTTTATCCGGAAACAGGCACAGCGGTCCCGGAATCAGAACCGTCTGATACGAATCAGGAGGCGGACAGCCGGGATGGTGTAATGCCGCAGGGGACAGACCAGTCTGCTCCGGGAAATCCGGCATCCGGCCAGAATGATTATGACAGCCGTACCGGTTCCGGAGACAATCCGGCCGGACAGGCATCTGACAGCGTTTATGAGGCGCAGGACGGCAGCGGCACAGACGATGCTGAGCGCGCAGGGAACAATACAGGTGAAGCCGGTGCAGGAACCGGCAGTGAGAATCAGACAGAACAGGAACTGATCACTGCGGAGACGGATCAATCCGGTCATACCGGAACACAAAATGGAGCAGAAGACGCACAGCAGCCTGCAGCAGACGGTACACAGTCATCGCAGAGCGGATCAGCCAGTCCGGTTTCAGCAGGCGGAATTTCTTCAAAAGAGCTGCCGAAAGCGGATGTCGCCGTTGTTAAAACAGCGGCAGGGCAGCAGCTTGTAGATCTGGACGGCAGTGCAGCGACGCAGAATATCCTGACCGCTTCCACAGAAGTACACAAGGGCATTGATGTCAGTCATCATAACGGCGACTTTGACTGGGATCTGGTCAAGAAAGCCGGCATTGAATTTGTCATTATCCGCTGTGGCCACGGCCACAATCTGGAGACCGGCGGAGATGCGTGCTGGCTGCGCAACATCAGTGAGGCAGAGCGTGTCGGTATGCCGTACGGTATTTATTTCTACTCCTATGCGACGACCGTTGCGGGCGTGCGCAAAGAGGCGGCAACGACCGTGAAACTGCTGAAGGGGCACAAACCCACACTTCCGGTCTTCTATGATATGGAAGATGTTACGCAGAAAAACCTGTCCAACAAACTGAAAAACCAGATGGCAAAAGCGTACTGTGATGATGTCGCGGCGGTGGGCTATCAGGCCGGCCTGTATTCCTATAAATACTGGCTGGAAGGCTACATGAGCACCTTTATTAACACGACGAATTACCCGATCTGGGTCGCGCAGTATGCAAGTAAGACGACCTACACAGGGGACTATGTCATGTGGCAGTACAGTTCCAGCGGGAAGGTCAACGGCATTCCGGGCCGCGTTGACATGAATTACTGGTACGGAAAGCTGAAAGCTGCGGCGCGTAAGACAACGCCGCAGGTTGTGGTGGATGTACTTAACCGCAGCATCAACCTGAAGCCTGACACACGCATCGCGCAGACGACATCCGCGGATCTGTACACGCAGGAGCAGATCTCGCCGGGCAAATGGGTCATCCGGGAAAATGCCACCGGGAAGCAGCTGGTGGGATTTGTCTACATCCCGAGTCTGGATAAAATCTGCTACTTTGACCCGGCTACCGGCTTCAAGGTTTTCGGACAGAAGCAGATCAACGGAAAATACTATCTGTTCGACGAATCAGGCGGAGCCATGCAGGTGGGCTTCCAGTATCTGGCGGCGCAGAACAAGATCGTCTATTACAATGCACTGGGCCAGATGCAGTACGGGAAACAGTACATCGGCGGACACTGGCACTACTTTGCATCCGGATCCGGCGCGATGAAGCGCAGTGCATTCCAGAAAATATCAGCAAAGAAAAAATGCTACTACGACGATTACGGCCGTGCAGTTTCCGGTGAAAAAAAGATCGGCAAATACTATTACTACTTCAGTCCGAAAACATTTGCCATGAAAACCGGCCTTGTTAAAGTTGCCGGCACTAAGAAAACCTGTTATTATAACAAGAAGGGCCGCAGACAGACCGGCCTGAAGAAAATCAAGGGTAAGAAATACTATTTCAAGCCGTCCAACGGCGCCATGATCAAGAGCAAGTTCAAAAAGATTAAAGGGAAGAAATATTATTTCAATAAAAAAGGCCGCATGGTATACGGGCGGCAGAAGATCAAGGGCAAGTGGTATACATTTAACAGTAAGACAGGTGCACTGATCGGCTAAAGAACGATTGATATTATGCTGTGAGCGTATTATTAATGACAAAAAACAGGAGGAGAACGTATGAAAACCAGAAAACACTCACTTGCGAAGCGCGTGATCGTGCTTGTCCTGGCAGCTCTGATGCTGCTTGGTTCTGTCGGAGCCACCGCGGTATTTGCGGAGGAGAATGCAGAAAGCGGTTCAGCAGCTGAAACCACAGTACAGAACGGCGTTGACAAATCGTCCGGTCAGCCGATTCTTTACAAAGACGGTGTCAAGATCACAAAGAAGGGAAAACATTTGGTTGCCGGCAGCTGGTACTACGTTCAGAAGAACGGGACAGCAGCGGTCAAGAAATTTGTGAAGTTCAAATCAGACGGCAAGAAGAAACTCGTCTACTATGATGAGGAAGGCAAGGCAGTCCGCGCCGGTACGAAGGCTGGATTTGTCACCATCGGAAAATATAAATATTATATCAAAAAGGATTATTCCATCGTAACCGGCTGGAAGACCATCGATGGCAAGCGTTATTATTTCGATCCGAAGAAAAACGGACGCATGATTGCCAACAAAACGAAGAAGATCGACGGAACCAAGTACCTGTTCAATAAAAACGGTGTTCTGCAGCTCGGTGATGCAGGCATCAACAAGAAGGCGCAGAAATATTCCAGTCCGACAAAGAAGCTGATCATGGTCAACCGCGGCATGAAGAAGGTTTCTATTTATGAAGGCAAGAAGGGCAAATGGAAATGCATTAAATACTGGCCGTGTGTTGTCGGACAGATCACCATGCAGACTCCGGTCGGCGTGCACCATCTGACAGGCTTCAAGGGAAGATACTTTACCTCCCACGGCATGCGCTGGTGGTATTTCACATGCTATAAGGGCGACAACTATCACTTCCATTCACAGGGGTATCTGCCGGAGGATCAGCCGCGCAAAGTCCTGAATGGACAGATGGGCGTCTATGGTTCAGCGGGCTGTATCCGTCTGTACGTACAGAATGCGAAGTGGCTGCAGCAGAACTGCCCGAAGGGCACGACGGTTGTTGTATACAACTAATACCGGAATTAATTTGGAGAAGTACAGTACAATCGGATTTGCTGTGAAAGCGGGATACCGTGGCTGCAGAAATGCGATTACCTGACGGGCAAACGGACTGCAAGTCAGACCGATATGAAGAAGAGAGAGGCTGCTGCGCATGTGCGCGGCAGCCCCTTACTGCGTTTTTCGGGAAGAACCCGGTTTGCCGTGAATGTGTAAGGGAAACAGAAACATCATGCAGAAAAGATATACAACCACGATTGTTATACCGAATTATAATGGTATGGATTTCCTGGAGACATGCCTGTCATCACTGGAAACCCAGTCTTACCAGCAGTTTTCCGTTTTGATCGTCGACAATGGATCGACAGACGGAAGTGTCGAATGGCTGCACGCGCATGAGTCCGCGCGGGTTCGTGTCATATACTTGACAGAAAATACCGGATTTGCCGCTGCGGTCAACACGGGGATCAAAGCATCTGATACGCCCTATGTGTTGCTGCTGAACAATGACATCCGTGCAGACGAACATTTTGTCGCAGAGATGGTGCGGGCCATCAGCCGGTCAAAGCGGATTTTCTCTGCAGCGTCAAAGATGATCCGCATGTATGAGCCGGAGCTGATGGACTCTGCCGGGGACCAGTATACGGTTGCCGGCTGGGCATTCAACCGGGGGACAGGCAGACGCATCACACATTACAATCAGCCCTGCCGGGTTTTCTCGGCCTGTGCAGGTGCCGCAATTTACCGCCGCGATGTGTTTGAGAAAATCGGCTATTTCGACGAGAAGCATTTTGCATATCTGGAGGACATCGATGTCGGCTATCGCGCAAGACTTTACGGGTATGTAAATATCTATACGCCGAAGGCGGTTGTCTGGCATGTGGGCAGCGGAACCAGCGGCTCCCGCTATAACGAATTCAAGGTGCGGCTCACGATCCGCAATAACATCTGGCTGAATTATAAGAACATGCCAGACTGGCAGCTGCTTCTCAATGCCCTGCCGATCACCTGCGGCATGGCAGTCAAATATGTTTTTTTCCTGCGGAAAGGACTGGGAAAAGCATTTCGAGAAGGGATCGCAGAAGGGTTCCGGGACCGGGACCAGTGTGAGCGCGTGGATTTTACAAAGATTCCGCTCCGCCGGCTTCTGCTGATTCAGGGCGACCTGCTTGCAAACTTCGGCGAGTATGTCGGACAGGTACTGAAACGCAGGGCAGAAACTTCACAGTAAAAGTGATTTATGTTATAATAAATTATCTATGTGCTGGATGACGCGAGGTTGATCACGTGAATAAAAATAATCAGAATGCAAGAGTACGAATGCAGATCCTGATCGATGCGGTGCTGATTGTGGCAGCGTATCTGTTTGCGTGGAACCTTCGATTCCGCACATCCCTTTTTGCAAGTACGGTACGGACACTGCCGCTGCGCTACTATGTGATTGCGCTGGTGCTGATCGTGCCGTCTTATCTTTTTATCTACTACGCATGCTATCTCTACGATGTCTCACGGATCCAGCGGCGCAGACACGAACTCACCAATCTGCTGAAAGCGAATATTATCGGACTTCTGCTGATTATTCTGGTTCTGTACCTGATCAAGCAGCAGCATTTCGCGCGGAACATGCTGCTCCTGTTCTTCATCCTGAATATTCTGCTGGATGCCGTCGCCCGCAACTTCGTGCACATCTATATGCGCCGGAAACTGCGCAGCACCCGCACGCTGAAGAAGATTCTGCTGATCGGCTACAGCCACGCCGCAGAACAGTATATTGACCGCGTCATTGCCAATACGGAGTGGGGCTACAAGGTCCGCGGTATTCTGGATGACACGCGGGAGAAAGGGACGGCCTACCGGGGTGTCCGGATCCTCGGCAAAACCAGTGATCTGGATGAATTCCTGAACACGGATAAAGTTGATGAGATCGCGATCACACTGAATCTGCGAGAGTATGACAAGCTGGAGCATCTTGTGGCAGAGTGTGAAAAATCCGGCATTCACACGCAGTTTGTGCCGGATTATTACAAGATCATTCCGACACGGCCTTATACAGAGGATGTACTGGGACTTCCGATTGTCAATATCCGCTATGTGCCGCTTTCCAATTCCTTTAACGCATTCATCAAGCGGATTGTCGATATTTTCGGTGCGATTGTGGCGCTGATTCTGTTTTCACCGGTCATGCTGATCGCAGTGATCGGGATCAAGAAGACGTCACCCGGTCCGCTGATTTTCCGGCAAAAACGTGTCGGCCTCAATACCAAAGAATTTGAGATGCTGAAAGTCCGCTCGATGAAATATCACGTCGGCAGTGAGGAAGAAGCGAACTGGACCGTGGAAAACGATCCGCGTGTCACGAAGTTCGGCAATCTGCTCAGACGAACGAGTATGGATGAACTTCCGCAGCTGATCAACGTTTTGCGCGGTGAGATGAGTCTTGTCGGACCGCGGCCGGAACAGCCGTTTTATGTGGAAAAATTCCGCGAGGAAATCCCGCGCTACATGGTCAAGCATCAGGTGCGTCCCGGCATGACCGGGTGGGCACAGATCCATGGCTACCGCGGTGATACCTCGATCACAAAGCGGATCGAATATGATCTGTATTATATCGAAAACTGGAGCGTGAGCCTTGATTTCAAGATTCTGTTTCTGACGTTCTTCCGGGGATTTGTAAATAAGAATGCATACTGAAGATTTAACAAAACTGAAAATCGATGTGCTGATTCCGACGCATCAGCCCGGCCGGATTTTCTCAGAACTACTGAAGCGGCTTGATGCACAGAGTTTACGCCCGGCGCATGTACGTGTTATCAACACCGAAGAAGCATACTGGGATCCGCAGTTTGAAGCGGACTATCCGGGACTGCTTGTGGAGCACATCACGAAAGAGGAATTCGACCACGGTTGGACGCGCCATAAGATGGCACTGGCGTCAGATGCGGATCTCCTGCTTTATATGACGCAGGATGCCCTGCCGGCAGACCGGCGCCTGCTCGAACATCTGGCAGAACAGTTTCTGGACGGAAATACAGCAGCGCGTGGATCGGCAGAAGATACTGCCGGGGACGAACCGCTCAGAATTGCGGCCGCCTATGCACGTCAGCTGCCGCGGCTGGACTGCAGTACCCTGGAAAAATACACCCGTGCGTTTAATTATTCGCGGGAAAGCCGGATCAAGACAAAAAATGATCTGACGACGCTGGGGATTAAGACATTTTTCTGCTCCAATGTCTGTGCAATGTACGACAGGGAGATCTATCTGGAGTTGGGCGGATTTCCGTATCATACCATCTTCAATGAGGATATGATCTTTGCGCGCGGACTGATTGATGCCGGGTACGGGATTGCATATGCAGCTGATGCCCGTGTCGTTCACTCGCATAACTATACGGGAAAACAGCAGTTTCACCGGAATTTTGATCTCGCGGTATCGCAGGCGCAGTATCCGGAAGTCTTTGCGGATGTCCCGGCCGAAGGGGAAGGAATCCGCATGATCCGGCGTGTGGCCGGACAGGTCTGCAGAGCCGGCCGGCCGTGGCTGGTCTTTCCACTGATCTGGCAGAGCGGATGCAAATATATGGGCTATCTGCTGGGAAAAAGATACCGGCGGCTGCCTGAAAAACTGGTAAAACGATGCAGCCAGAATAAGAGTTTCTGGGAAGGAGAATTGAAATGAAAGGTATTATCCTCGCCGGCGGATCCGGAACACGACTGTATCCACTGACTAAGGTTACGTCCAAACAGCTGCTGCCGATTTACGACAAGCCGATGATCTACTATCCGATGTCGGTTCTGATGAATGCAGGGATCCGGGAGATTCTGATCATTTCAACGCCGGCGGATACGCCGCGTTTTCAGGAATTGTTCGGAGACGGCCATCAGTTCGGTCTGGAGCTTTCTTACAAGGTACAGCCGTCACCGGACGGCCTTGCACAGGCCTTTATTCTGGGCGCAGAATTCATCGGAGATGACTGCGTCGCGATGGTGCTCGGCGATAACATTTTCGCCGGCAACGGCCTGACCAAGCGTCTGCGCGAGGCAAAAGAAAATGCAGAGACCGGAAAAGGCGCGACCGTATTCGGCTACTATGTCGAAGACCCGGAGCGGTTCGGCATCGTTGAATTTGATGCAGAGGGACGTGCTATTTCCATCGAGGAGAAGCCGGCGAAACCGAAGAGTAATTACTGCGTCACCGGCCTGTATTTCTATGACAACCGTGTTGTGGAATATGCGAAGAATCTGAAGCCGTCTGCAAGAGGCGAGCTGGAGATCACCGATCTGAATCGCATTTATCTGGAGATGGGCGAGCTGAATGTCAAACTGCTGGGCAAGGGCTTTACCTGGCTGGACACTGGAACCCATGAGAGCCTCGCGGATGCGACAAATTTCGTCAAGACGATTGAAACCCACCAGCACCGCAAGATCGCATGTCTCGAGGAGATCGCATATCTGCAGGGCTGGATCACCAGAGAAGACGTGCTCAAAGAGTACGAAGACCTGAAGAAAAACCAGTATGGCCAGTATCTGCTGGATGTGCTGGATGGAAAGTATGTGGATATTCTTCATTCTTGATTATTATGGTTTCACATTCCAACGCTGACACGCTTTCGCTCGCTCATCCACGCAGCGGTACATAAGCTTCGCAGAGCTCAGCAAGTACCGGCGGGATTCGGACGGTCAGCTTATGGAATAGTGAACCGCACAAAGACACTTGAAAACAATACCAGAATGAAGAATACCCATGAGGGAAGAGAGGAAAAAAGATGAATATTATCGTAACCGGCGGCGCCGGATTTATTGGATCCAACTTTGTATTTTATATGCTGAAGAATCACCCGGAAGACCGTATCATCTGTGTGGATAAGCTTACCTATGCGGGCAATCTGTCTACGCTGGCACCGGTGATGGACAACCCGAATTTCCGGTTCGTGAAGGCGGACATCTGTGACAGAGATGCAATCTACAACCTGTTTGAGGAAGAGCATCCGGATGTTGTTGTGAACTTTGCGGCCGAGTCTCATGTGGACCGTTCCATTGAGAATCCGGGGATCTTCCTGGAGACCAATATAATGGGTACGGCTGTGATGATGGATGCATGCCGCAAGTACGGCATTCAGCGCTATCATCAGGTTTCAACAGATGAGGTTTACGGCGACCTGCCGCTGGACCGTCCGGACCTGTTTTTTACCGAGGAGACGCCGATTCATACCAGCAGTCCGTACAGCAGTTCCAAGGCATCTGCGGATCTGCTTGTCCTGGCATACCACAGAACCTATGGACTTCCGGTATCCATCAGCCGCTGCTCCAACAACTACGGCCCGTATCATTTCCCGGAGAAGTTGATTCCGCTGATGGTCATCAATGCGCTGCATGACAAGCCGCTCCCGGTCTACGGCGAGGGTCTCAATGTCAGAGACTGGCTGTATGTTGAGGATCACTGCAAGGCAATCGATCTTGTTTTCCGCAATGGCCGCGTCGGCGAAGTTTACAACATCGGCGGCCACAATGAGATGCGCAACATTGATATCGTCAAGCTGATCTGCAAAGAACTTGGCAAGCCGGAGAGTCTGATTACCTATGTCACAGACCGCAAGGGCCATGACATGCGCTACGCGATCGACCCGACCAAGATCCACAATGAGCTCGGCTGGCTGCCGGAGACCATGTTTGCCGACGGCATCAAGAAGACCATTCAGTGGTATCTGGACAATCAGAGCTGGTGGGAGCCGATCATTTCAGGTGAATACCAGAATTATTATGAGCAGATGTACGGAAACCGGTAAATACGAGGTGATAGAGAAATGAAAGTATTCGTAACGGGTGTCGCGGGACAGCTGGGGCATGATGTAATGAACGAGCTGGCGAAGCGCGGCTATGAGGGAATCGGCTCGGATATTGCGGAGCAGTACAGCGGTGTGCAGGACGGAAGTGCTGTGACTGCGATGCCGTATGTGCAGCTGGATATTACGGATGCGGATGCGGTCCGCGCCGCGCTGACAGAGCTGCAGCCGGATGTGGTTGTGCACTGTGCCGCATGGACGGCGGTGGATCTCGCAGAGGATGATGACAAGGTCGCGAAGGTGCGTGCCATCAATGCCGGCGGGACGCACAATATTGCAGCCGTCTGCAGGGATCTGGACTGCAAGATGGTTTACATCAGCACTGACTATGTATTTGACGGACAGGGTGAGAAGCCGTGGGAGCCGGACTGCCGCGACTATAAGCCGCTGAATATCTATGGACAGACAAAGCTGGAAGGGGAACTGGCTGTCTCACAGCTGGTTGAAAAATTCTTTATCGTCCGGATTGCGTGGGTCTTTGGACTGAACGGCAAGAATTTCATCAAGACGATGCTGAATGTCGGAAAAACGCATAATACGGTTCGCGTTGTCAATGATCAGATCGGAACGCCGACTTATACGTATGATCTGGCAAGACTTCTGGTCGATATGATTGAGACGGATAAATACGGATATTATCATGCAACCAACGAGGGCGGTTATATTTCCTGGTATGATTTTACCTGTGAGATTTACCGTCAGGCCGGCATGACGACACAGGTGGTTCCGGTTACAACAGAGGAGTACGGCCTGTCAAAGGCGGCCCGTCCGTTCAACAGCCGTCTGAATAAATCAAAGTTGACTGAAAATGGTTTTACCCCGCTTCCGGACTGGAAAGATGCACTGCACCGGTATCTGGTTGAGGTCGGCGAGATCGCAGAATAAATATAAAAACGAACAGGAATGTGTTTTTCTGGACAGATAGAAGGAAAAACAGCGGGCATGAAATGACATGCCATAGCAGGAGGAGCAGATCACGGATCATGAAAATATCGGTCGCCATGGCCGCATACAAGGGTGCGGCATATATAGAAGAACAGCTGGATTCCATCCGCACGCAGTCGCTGCCTGCAGATGAAGTCATTGTTGTAGACGACCGCTCGCCGGACAATACGCTGGAAGTGCTGCAGAATTACCAGAAGAAGTATCCAGGTTTTCCACTTCAAGTCTATCAGAATGAGAAAAATCTGGGTTACCGGAAGAATTTCCGGGAAGCGGTAAGCCACTGCACCGGCGATTATGTGTTCCTGTGTGATCAGGATGACGCCTGGCTTCCAGAGAAAATCGAAACCATGTGCGGCATGCTGGAGCGGGATCCTGCGATTCTTGTGCTCGCCTCTTCCTTCACATTGATGGACGGAGACGGAAACAGTTTTGAGATAAAAAAACGGCACGGCTGGTCCAATCAGAATCTTTACAACCGTGTCGTAGAACCGGATGCAGTTGTGCGCGTTAAAACGGAGCATCTGCTGATCCACAACTTCTGCCAGGGCTGCGCACAGGTCATGCGAAGAGAAATTGCTGACCGGTTTGTTGAGACATTTACGGCAGAACTGCCGCATGACTGGTCGATCAACCTGATCGCATCCGAGAAGAGCGGGCTGTATTTCTACAATCATCCGCTGTTCCGCTACCGGATCCATGGCGGAAACGCCCTCGGCCTTGTGCCGCAGGTTCCGCTGAAAGAAAAGATTTCCGTACAGTACCGGACTGTCGATGCCAGACAGAACCGCGCAGTCATGCGCGAACTGAAACGCATCAATCCGGATATCTGCGAGACCAATCCGGAAGTCCGCAAAGAAGAAGCATTCATGGAAAAATATGTGCGTGCAGTGACTCATCACAACTTCCTGTACATCTTCCTGCTGGGCGCGAATTCGCGTTATCAGCAGATTAAGTCGAGGAAGGCCTGGGTTGTGGATGTGATATGTTCGCTGTTTCGTATGAAATAAAACCTGAGGGAGACAGAGAATCGTCCCCTGTCTCCGGCGAGAAGAAGGAGAAAAAATGGGAAAAATCAAAGTAGAGCATAACTGCGGCGGCATCGAAGGTCTGCATATCATCGAACCGACAGTCTTCGGCGATCACCGCGGCTATTTTATGGAGACATACAATTACAATGATTTCGCGGCGGAAGGGATTGACTGCCAGTTTGTGCAGGACAACCAGTCTGCTTCCAGAAAAGGCGTTTTGCGCGGCCTGCATTTTCAGATCAATTTTCCGCAGGATAAGCTGGTGCGCGTGATTAAGGGTGAGGTGTTTGATGTTGCTGTTGATCTGCGTGACGGCAGTGAGACCTATGGAAAATGGTTCGGCGTCCGCCTCTCGGAAGAGAATAAGAAACAGTTCTTTATTCCGAAGAACTTTGCACACGGATTCCTGGTGCTTTCGGACTATGCGGAGTTCTGCTATAAGGTAACGGATTTCTATCATCCCAATGACGAGGGCGGCCTGATGTGGAATGATCCGGAGATCGGGGTCGACTGGCCGATGCCGGAAGGAATGACCGCGGCCGATCTGATTCTGTCTGACAAAGATCTGGTTAACGACAGCTATGATGCGTTTCTGCGCAGGAAGGGACTGCGCTAATAGAAAAAGGATATATACAGTATGACGATTCCACAGGAAGTGCTGGGGAGCCGGCGGATGATCGGCTCGCTGGCACGCAATGATTTTAAGAGAAAATTTGCCGGATCGTATCTCGGCATTATCTGGGCTTTTGTGCAGCCGGTGGTCACGGTGTTCGTATACTGGTTTGTATTTGAAAAAGCCCTTCATGCCGGGACACAGGGTACGAAAGCGGGAATTACGGTGCCATATGTCCTCTGGCTGATTGCCGGGCTGGTGCCGTGGTTCTATTTTTCAGATGCAGTCAATGCGGGGACGCGGGCATTGCTGGATTACAGCTATCTGGTAAAGAAAGTCGTATTTAAGATCAGCGCGCTGCCGGTGGTCAAAGTGATTTCCAGCCTGTTCGTGCATCTGTTTTTTATTGCATTCACGCTGGTGATGTACGCGGTTTATCACTTCAGACCGACTCTGTATATGCTGCAGATCCTGTATTATTCCATTGCGATGATTTTGATTGTGACGGCAATCGTGTACTGGACCAGTTCCATTGTGATCTTTTTCCGGGACCTGCAGCAGATCGTCAACATCGTCCTGCAGATCGGTGTCTGGTTCACGCCGATCATGTGGAATATCGATGCGATGCAGCTGCCGGGATGGGTCATGACACTGTTGAAACTGAACCCCATGTTTTATATTGTCATGGGATACCGGGATGCGCTGATCAATGATGTGTGGTTCTGGCAGCGGCCGGGACTGACAGCTTATTTCTGGATTCTGACGGTTCTGCTGATGATCGGCGGGATGCGGACATTCCGGAAGCTGCAGCCGCATTTTGCGGATGTGATGTAACTATAAAAAAGGGCGGGAAAACAACGGGATTGTTCTTCCAGCCGTCAGGTATTTCGGGACAGCCAGAAAAGGATCACACATGTCTGAAAATTATGCGATTCGCGTGAAGGACATTAGCAAAGTATATAAGCTCTACGAACGGAATTCGGACCGCCTGAAGGACGCGCTGGGATTTTCGAAGCACAGTCATTACCGGGAGCACTATGCGCTGCATCATCTTTCATTTGATATTCACCGCGGCGAGACTGTGGGAATTATCGGGACGAATGGTGCCGGTAAGTCGACGATTCTGAAGATTATTACCGGCGTCGTTTCGCCGACGGAGGGATCGCTTGAGATTGACGGCCGGATTTCAGCACTGCTGGAGCTCGGCGCGGGATTCAACCAGGAATATACTGGCCTTGAAAATATTTATCTGAACGGCACGATGATGGGCTACACGCGGGAAGAGGTTGACGCGAAG
>JAFUCM010000077.1 GCA_017459675.1 Eubacterium sp. | reverse complement strand
TCGGACACACCAGCATTGAGACGACACGGATCTACACCAGCATGGGTGTGGACGAATTTAAAAATTGCTTTTCACGTATGAATCTGCTTTTGTGACAAAAAAAGAGCACATAATTATTAATCTGTGCTCGAAAATGCCCTGAAATCAGGGCATCAAAAAAAAGCGCCCGGTTTGCGCGCATTTTCCGGAAACATCCTGTGATTTTTCAGGTGCATCCGGCGTGCCGCAGCCGAATCGCCGATTATTTCATCCTATTATATTTATTAAACCAGAGATTTCACTGAGCAAATGTGCGATCTCTTATTTGCGTATCTAATTTAAAATGTGACGCTTGATTTGATGGAAATAATTGTATGATGAGATCAGCTTAAAGATGATGCAGGAAAAATCCGTAAAAAATGCAGATTTTTCCAAAATGCGTCATTTAAGAAAGGCAGTAACATTTTCGCAACTTCCCAAGACTTCTTAAGATAAATTCATAAAGAATTTTATTGAATTCCAGTGATTTCATGGGATTGTTCCTCGCAAAATACAGGGTCCAGAAGGCAAATCGTACCTTGCAAATAATGTTTAAGCGTGATACTATTACTTAGAATATTGAGAAACTATTTTTTGTTCGAGACACATAATAATAATTATGTGCTCTTTTTTTGTCACAAAAGCAGATTCATACGTGAAAAGCAATTTTTAAATTCGTCCACACCCATGCTGGTGTAGATCCGTGTCGTCTCAATGCTGGTGTGTCCGAGGAAATCCGCCAGGTGGGCGATGTCGCCGGTCACCTGGTAAAAGGTCACCGCGAACAGATGCCGCAGGTTGTGCGGAAATATTTTCTCCGCCGCGACGTTGACGCTGCTGCCCAATTGCTTCATCATCCGCCAGATATAACTGCGGTCCAGTGGCTTTCCATTTACGGAAAGGAACACCGGGCCGCTTTTGATTTTCTGCCGGACGCAGTATTTTTTCAGTTCTGTACAGAGGCGCCGGTCCAGCAGGACGGTCCGTGTCTTGCCCTTGTTGTGGATCTCCGCGCTGCCGCGCCGGATGCTTTCGACCGTGATGAAGCGGTGCTCGCTGACGCGGATGCCGGTGCTGCACATCGTCTCCATCAGCAGGAACAGGCGGTGGTCTTTCTTCCTTGCCGCCTGCAGAAGTTTCTTGTAATCCTTCCGCGACAGCATACGCATGTCATTGCGAAATGCCCTGCGCTGGATGCGCAGCAGTCTGACGGAAAGATCGCCGCGGCCGATGTAAGCCAGGAATCGGTTCATCGCCACCAGCATCGAATTTACACTCGCCGCCGCGTAGCGCTCCTTCAGTTCTTCCTTATATAACAGCACCTTCTCCTTCTGCAAATGATCCGGGAAGTCGTCCGCCGCCTTCACTTCCTGCGGCAGCTGCAGCTCCTGCAGAAATGTCCGGACGTCGTGCTCATACTTGCGCAGCGTCGCTCTGCTGCGCTCCTCTTCCTGTAAATGAATTAAAAATGATTTCATGCAAGCTTCAGCATTCATAATAAATACTCCTGATTCTATTTGGGGCAGGCCTGTGCAGCCTGTTCAATGTGCTTCTTTTCATGTGAATAACCCGATGCATTCGATTCATCCGATTGATCATCTTCATTTCATACCTCATAGCTAGCTGTTGGCGATTCCGCCGGTCTGCATGTATCAAATAATTCCTCATACTCTAAGGTGCCTTCTGTGAAATGCTCTGCCATGTATTTCTACATTTTCACAGTCCGAAATGCTTCTCACAGAGGACCCCCTCCACTGCGAGAAGCATTCATGAATTCACCGTTCTGTTATTTTAGCATATTATTGGAGCATATGCACATCTTTGAATGCTATATTGCCCGATAAACAATATTGTGAATCGCGTCCTCAGGATACGCTTCTTCCGGTTCACTGTATTTCACAATGGTCTCATCAAGTTCCCCCGCTTCGTACTGATGCAGAAATTGTTCGTACACGATTTCCGCCTTTTGTCTGACCTGTGCGGCCTGTTCGACTGAGTCAAATGCACCAAGATACGTCCGCTTGCCCTTGAACTGGATGTGCGCCGCCCATTTACCGTTTTTCAACGGATAGACACCGCGCACACCGCTGGTATTGGACTTGAAGATCTTCTTACTGCGGATGATCTCGATGCAGGTCCCGTCGACCATCGTGCGCGAGGCAAATGGTTTTACCAGACAGCCGCAGCTGGTCGTATGTCCGTTCTTCAGATTTGACTTGCAGACGGTTGTGATATTTCCACAGTCACATTTGCATTTCCAGAAATACGCGCGGCCGCGTCTGCCGGCGTACTCCAGAACGATCAGTTTGCCAAAATGCTGCCCGGTAATGTCTTCGCTTCTGCACGCTGCATTTCCTTGCTGGTGCTTCGATTTCTCATGAGGTGGTTTTGATTGCGCGTTGGTGGATTTCGTTTTCTCTTGCGTAGATTTAGATTTCTTTTCGGACATAATGATTCCTCGCTTGTATTATTTCTGGTTGGTCGTCAGCTGGTAATACTTTGCGGAAATCAAATTCGATATTATGTTGACTTATTTGGGGATTTGAGATAGAATAGAGATGCTCTTAAGAGTATTGGGGCACTGCAATAGCGCAGGCGGTTGGCCATCGCTTTCGAAAGGGCGCTGAGTGTCCAGTGGACACTCGTTTAGCGCCGACCGAAGCGGAGCGAAGATGGTGATGCTTATGCGGTTAACGTTTCATATCGGACGATTTACTGTCACGATTATCGTTAAAAGCAACAACCGCCACTACTGTGTATACAGATGTGTTACCGAAATCGAAGATTTCGACACATCTAGTATCGGCCAAGTGACGGTTGTAAATAAAAACACCTAATCAAAGCCAACCGCTTGTCGCAGTGCTCCTCTTATTAAATATTCTACCGTCGATCTCCAGACTTGTCAATGTACATAATCTATCAAATTATTTCCATTTTGTGTGTTATTTCAGGCTGCCATTCTGCGTCTGGTGACAAGTACGACACCTGCTCCCAGTACGAGGAGTGTGCCTGTGATATAGAAGATCGTTGTGCCGATGCCACCGGTGGACGGAAGTTCTCTGCCGGTCTCATTGATGACACTAATGACACCTGTATCGTTCTCAATCCCGTTGCTGTCGGTAATGTTTTTGTCGACACGCACGAGATTTGCTGCGTTGATGGTCTGGTCCTGTGCTTTGTTATAGCCGGCCGGCGCCTGGGTTTCCTTCAGTACGTAGTCAGCCTTGTCCAGACCCTGGATCAGGACTGATGTGCTGCTGGTCATATCAATCGTGTCAACCGATCCATTCTTATTGAAGGTATAGGTATTGGCTGATGTGCCTTCACCCTTATCGAATTTCAAAAGTGTTGTGCCGTCGCTCGCATAGAGCTGGAACTTCGCGCCTTCCAGCGGTGCATATCCATTTTCTTCGTTCTGCACTTTGTTAAGCTGGAACTTATATGTGTAGGTTGATGTTGTGTCGGAGCCAATTGACGTTGTGTTGTTGTACTTCACGTCAATGGAGTTCGGTGCAACTGCTGTGGCTGCCGCGGAAGTGATGGTGGCATCATAGGTGATGACAACTGGGATGTGTTCACTGCCAGCTGTGTTGGCTGGATAGAGTGATGCACCATTTGCATTAACCCAGGGAATTGAAATTGATAACGGATCCTTACCACCGCCCGTAACAACAGTCGGATATGTCTGGTTATCGGATACTCCACCTTCGTAAATTGCAATTTCATTTACGCTGATCAAGACAGAATTCGGATCAATTTCCATTCCTTCTGGTGTATCCGTAAAATTCCAGGAAGTTACCTTGGTTTTCGTTCCTGTACCTGTACCTGCTTGCGCATCGGATTCTTCATCCTCTACCCAGTTGGTTGCCTGGAATGTCACCGAAAATGTCTGAACAGAACCTACTGCTGCATCGTTTTCTTTCAGCTCTTTTCTCGTCTGATTTAGTCCGTTAAACACAGCTGACTTTTCAGTTGTAATCACTTTTGATGGTGCCTCGGGTTGGGATTCATTTTTATCTACAATCACCTGTTCGCTGTCCAGTGAATCTATCGAAACCACTGTTCCCAGAGAAGATGTGACATAGTAATAACCGTAATCGAGAGAGGCAACTGCAGTACCATCCGTATTGTTGTACGTCAATTGATTTCCACTTGTATCGAACTTGCTGTAATTTGCCTTCGCCCATGCCAGAATATCCGCATCGCTTGTATCCTTTGCGACGGTTACGATCTTCTCGCCGTTGGAGGCTTTTGTTGTGCCCACGGTAAATGGTGTTGTTACCTGATCCTCCAGTTCTTCGGGAACGGTATATACGACTGCACGGTCATCACTGTCATCTGCCGGATCTTCATATACGGCATTGAATATCTTGTATGCTCTGTAACTCTGCCCTTTCATCGCATTGGATATCTTCAAAGTTCCCTGACCCTGGGCTACGGCAAATGCCGATAATGACATGGTGCTGAGCGCCACGATCAGGGCCAGCATCAGGGCTGCTGTTCTGCGGAGTTTCTTAAATGTGTTCATTTTTGTTTTCCTTTCTGCTTTTCATTGATAGGTTTTTTCGCTGATCGTTTTTGATCGTTTTTGTTGATGGTTTTTCGTTGTTAAAGTTGATAAATATCTAAAATCTTTCATTTCTGATTGTTTGCTGTTTACTTCAAACAATCCCTTTATTCAAATCAAGGACCTGTCTTGTGCCTCCTTTCTTTCCTTTTCTCAGGTCCTGCGATTTGCAATGCAATCAGTGCGGCGGCACTTAACACGCCGCCGGCCACTCTGTAAGGTTTCCGTCCGGGACCTCCGGTCGCCGGCAGTTCGTAGCCGTTGTAATCGGGTTCTGACTGTTCACTGTTCGAGGAACTGCCCATTTCATCGTCTGCTGCAGCGTCTGTTGTACTGTCTTTTGTGGAAGCTGCTGCACTGTCTTCTTCAGCCATCTGCATATCCGTTATGTCCGCTGTTGTGTCCGGCAGGGTGTCCGATGAACCCACATCGTTCTCATACCCATCCGCTGATATACCAATTGCAGTTGTGTCTTCGATTTCTGTTCCTGCTGTACCAATGAATTCACCGGATGCCGGTGATACTTCTTGTTCTTCTGCTGCCCAGGAAATCACGATCGAGAGTGATTCGTCCTCCTGCAGATCCGTTGTCAGATCTGCTGTCACATCCGCTGACAGATTCGCTGTCAGGTCTGCTGTCAGATCTGCTGACAGTACCGTTGTCAGATCTGCTGACAGTACGCCCTGTTCCATCCGGAAGCCGGAAGCCTGAAACTCAGTTGTTTGAAAACCAATCATTTCCGGGTTCTTTATCTGTTGTGCTGCTTCTTCGTCGGAAGGCACATCAGCGCTGTCTTCTCCATCCTCTTCGGTTTGCTGAAGCCTGTGTATCTCTGCTGTCCGGATAAATGCCTCACTGCTGATCTCATCGGGCATTTGCCTGACGCGAAGATTGATCTTTATCGAATCGGCAGGATCAATGTCTTCTAATTGCATCTCAAGCACAGCGAGGTTCTCTGTGACTGGCGAGTAGGATTCGTTTTCTTCTCGTCTAAGTTCGGTCAGTGCAGCCTTTGCTTCTGTAAATATTTCGCTGCTTTCTTCTGCTTCCTCCAATTTCAGCTGCGGCCCGGTAACTATCGGCTCATCAACTACCGACTCATCAACTACCGGTTCATCAACTACCGGCTCATCCGGTATTTCCGATCTGTCTGCTGCATCAAGGGTTTCTCCGCTCGAATTGCAGAACACTGTCACTGCGAAGTTTTCCGTTTCGGCATATAGTTCATCTGCGAATTCAGACCCGTTCTTGCCAGGATCGGTATTGTTGACCGTATTCTCTGACGCATTCGGATCCTCAGCTGTATTGGTATTCTCAGCTGTTTGTGCATCCATGAACTCATCCGATCCCGTCGCTGTATCACGCTCCCAAATCGTTCCCGATTCCGCAGTCGCATCTACTCCTGTTCCAGAATCCGCAGCCGAATCATTTCCCGATCCAGGTTTCGCAGTGTAATCATCTCCTGTTCCAATCCCGGCATCTGCGATCCATTCAACTCCTGTCTTGGCTCCGGCATCTGTACCTGCTTCAACACCCTCTGCCGCACCGGCATCCGTACCTGCTCCAACACCCGCTGCCCCGGCACCTGTACTTGCTTTAACACCTGCTGCCATTCCGGCATTCGTTGTCACTCCAACATCCATAACCACATCGGCATCCATGCCCACATTCACATCCGATGTTTCATCCACATCTATGACAGGCTCCTCACCCACATCCGCATCTGACACGGCAACCTTCTCTAAACCTTCACCAACACCCGCACCCGTCACTCCCCCGACATCAGCCTCTCCAACCAGTTCATTCACATCGACTCCCAGGGCCGGCAGGATCATTGCGTGTGTGGTGCCGACAGCGACTACCGCAGCCAGCAGATATGTGACAATCCGTCTCATGCCTGGTCCCGGATGGCTTCTGGCGAAGCGATGACTCCCGCCTGATCCCGGATGGCTTCTGGCGAAGCGATGACTCCTGCCTGATCCCGGAGAACTCCTGTTGGATCGAACTGATGGCCTCTTTTTCCTCTTCATCTCCTTTTCTCCACTCCATCGTCACTTCCTGCGTTTTTAACCGTTTCCACACCTGTGCTACGCCAGACCGAAACATTGCGTTAAAAAAGCTGAAACTCTACACAATGCCCGGCCGGCACGCTTCATTACGCCAGGCCGAAACTAAGTATTATTTCAACCCGCACCACATAATGTATATAACGTGAACCATTCCCGGCGGCTGCTTCCGAAAATGCGCAGCAAAAAAAGCCCTTGCAGCACAAGGACTTCCGGGTAACGTTTCTATTCCGTTTGCGTTATTTAAAAAATTCGATTCCTTCCTTATTTTGATCGAGATCGCTGCCACAAAAACACGATCTCTTATTGGCATGTCAATTTGCGGGAAATATAAATTGAAAGTAAAAAGAAATGTATATTTTTATCCTAACAGGCTTGTAAATCGAATGTTTGCTCAAGAAATGAAAAAATCGAAATGAAGGGTGAGCAAAATCAGGGCATCAGCTATCAAACTGAAATCCCGGACAAAAACAAAGATCAATTCAAAGATACTTTTATTCAATTACAACCGTTTTATGGAAAAATTCGTTGATTTTATTAGATACGAAGACAATTTCCAGTCTTGCAAATAATGTGAATGCGTGCTATTATGATTTAAATTTATTAGAGAACCGATTTCCACAAGGCACATAATATACATTATGTGTCTTTTTTTTGCTCAGCACAGCAGTAATTTCATTCTGCCGTAGCAATTTTTGACATCCTCCATGCTGAGGCTTGTATAGATTCGCGTCGTGTCCATGCTTGTGTGACCAAGCAGGTCTGCGAGATGCGCAATGTCTCCGGTCTGGCGGTAAAATGTCACCGCGAAGAGATGCCGCAGGTTGTGTGGAAATATTTTTTCCGGTGCAACGGATACGATCCGGCCGAGTTCTTTCATCTTGCGCCAGATGTAGCTGCGGTCCAGCGGGTTGCCTCTGTGGGAAATAAATACCGGCCCGGTTTTGATGCCTCTGGCGGCGCAGTATTTTTGCAGTTCTCCGCACAGTTTCGGATCCAGCATGACGATTCTGGTCTTGCCCTTATTGCGGATCTCTGCATTTCCGCGCCGCAGGCTCTCGACTGTGATGCAGCGGTGTTCGCTGACGCGGATCCCGGTGCTGCAGATGGTCTGCATCAACAGAAATAACCGGTGATCTTTCTTCTTCGCCGCCCGCAGAAGCTTCATGTAATCCTTCCGCGAAAGGGCCCGCGCGTCATTGCGGAATGACCGGCGCTGTACGCGCAGCAGTCTTGCGCAGAGATCTCCGCGTCCGATGTAAGTCAGAAACCGGTTCATCGCCACCAGCATGGAATTTGTGCTGGATGCGGCGTACCGCCGGCTGAGTTCTTCCTTGTACTTCAGGATGTCCTCTTTGCTGATGTGCCGGGGAAAGTCCTCTGACTCCTTCTGTGCCTCCTCGATCTGCAGATCCCGCAAAAACACCTGAATGTCGTGGTCGTATTTTTGCAGTGTCGCTTTACTTCGCTCTTCCTCCCGCAAGTACGAGAGAAATGCTGTTCTGCACATTTTTGCGTTCATATTTACTTCTCCTTGTCTGCTAAATGTGCTTCAATTCATTCGGTACCTCACTTTCATTTTGTAGAAAAGTCGTTCTCCTGTTTTTGTTCCTTCCAATCATTCACTCCATAAAACGTGCATTTTATGGTACTGAAATAATCGGCGTCCGGTTTCTCCAAGCGTCTATTGCGCTAGCGGATTTATACCGCTTTCCTCTTCCACAACTCTGAAAATGTGTTGATCAGCTGCTGATCTTTGTCTTCTGTGCGTCTGGTCTTTTCCGGATTCTGTATGCCGGAATCGGTCTGTTTCGGGATGGTCTCCACAACCGTATCCTTCGACTCGACGGTGTCAAATTCGCCGGCGTCGTAGCGTGCCAGGAAGTCTTCAAATACTTCCTCTGCTTTTTTGCGTGCTTTTGCGGCTTCCTCAATGGTGTTAAATGTGCCCAGGTAGGTCTTCTTGCCCTTGAACTGGATCTGTGCCGCCCACTTACCGGTCTTCTTGATCGGATATACGCCGCGGATGCCGCTGGTATTGGTCGCAAAGACCTTCTTGCTGCGAATGGTCTCAACACAGGTTCCGTCAATAAAATTGCGGGTCGCCGACGGATCCATCAGGCAGCCACAGCTGAGTGTATGGCCATTTTGGAGATTCGACTGCGTCACAACCGTCTCATTGCCACATTCACACCTGCATTTCCAGTGATGCGCGCCGTCCCATTTACCAGCATATTCTGTGACCGTCAGCTTCCCAAACTGCTTGCCGACCCAATCCTTGCGCGGCGGCCTGGAAAGACAGTTGCAGCTCCTGCGGTAGCCCGCGATCAGCTGCGTACCCGGCACACGGATCGTATTGCCGCAGTCACATTTGCAGTCCCACAGTACACGCCCGTTCTCCGAACGAACCTCCTGCTTCCTGCCGTCCGGAAGCGTCTCCATTGCCACATTCATCACAACCAGCTTGCCAAACCGCTCGCCGGTCAGATCACGATAGCGCTTCTCCTTCTCGACACAGCCGCAGTCCGTC
>JAFUCM010000076.1 GCA_017459675.1 Eubacterium sp. | reverse complement strand
TCCGGTCCGATGCCGGGGTAATCCAGACCGGCTGAAATAGAATAGACCGGCGCGATCTGACCGTACTGATCCTGGCAGAAATAGGACTTCATGCCGTGGAAAATACCGGGTTTTCCGGTTGCGATGGTCGCTGCAGTCTCACTGGTATCGATGCCTCTGCCGGCCGCCTCGCAGCCGATCAGCCGGACATCTTTATCTTCTATAAAATGATAGAAGCTGCCGATCGCATTGGAGCCGCCGCCGACACAGGCGAGCACGGCGTCCGGAAGCCGGCCCTCTTTCTCGAGAATCTGTATTTTTATTTCTCTGGAAATGACGGCCTGAAAATCCCGCACAATTGTCGGGAACGGATGCGGTCCCATGACAGAACCGAGGCAGTAATGTGTGTCGTCGATGCGGGAAGTCCACTCGCGCATCGCCTCAGAGACGGCATCTTTGAGGGTTGCGGTCCCGGTTTTGACCGGGATCACTTCCGCACCCAGAAGCCGCATGCGGTATACATTCAGGGCCTGCCGGATTGTATCTTCCTCACCCATAAACACGACGCACTCCATGTCCATGAGGGCGGCAGCGGTTGCTGTTGCGACACCGTGCTGGCCTGCGCCGGTCTCGGCGATGAGGCGCGTTTTGCCCATCTTCTTTGCGAGCAGTGCCTGGCCGAGGACGTTGTTGATCTTGTGTGCGCCGGTATGATTGAGATCTTCCCGCTTCAGGTAGATCTTCGCACCGCCCAGATCCCGTGACATTTTTTCTGCATAATACAGGCGGGAGGGCCTGCCGGCGTATTCGTTGAACAGTGTATCAAGTTCCTGCAGGAAGGCAGGGTTGTTTTTGAAGTGGTTGTATGCATTTTCCAGCTCGATGACGGCGTTCATCAGAGTTTCAGGGATGTACTGACCGCCGTGAGCGCCGAAGCGTCCTTTGTGCATAATAGGGGGTCCTTTCTTATAATTTTTTATATAACCTGCGAAGCGAAGTATTCCATCGCAGGTTGTTCCGGGGGTTATATAGCATGGGCTGCTTTGACAGCGGCGATTATTTTTGACCGGTCCTTACATCCGGCGGTTTCGACGCCGGAAGAGAGGTCGACGAGGGCCGGATGAAGTGTGTGTACAGCGTCCGAAATATTTTCGGGAGTCAGACCGCCGGCGAGGTAAAACGGACGTTGGAAGGCCTCTGCCAGGGTCCAGTCGAAGACTTCACCGGTGCCGTAGCCGTTGTCCAGAAGGACAGCGTTCGCCGGAGATGCGGCCGCAGCAGAAAGATCTGCCGGTGTACGGATGCGAAATGCTTTCCAGACCGGCAGGCCGGAAACATGTTGGATCTCACGGATATATGCGGCATCCTCCTGCCCGTGCAGCTGGATCACATCCAGACCGATCCTTTCGGCTGCGGCAAGAACCGTCTCTGCAGGCTGGTCAACAAACACGCCAACGGCACGAATCGCCGGATCCAGCTCCCTTCGCAGCACTGCGGCCTGCTCCGGCGTCAAATTGCGCCTGCTTTTCGGAAAAAGCAGGATAAAACCGATAAAATCCGGCCGTGCCTCATTCACATATGCGATATCCTGCGGCCGCGTCAGACCGCAGATCTTAATCTTCGTCATATCTTATTTCTCCGTACAGGATGCCTGGGGATGTGTTATACATGCGCATCCCCGGGTAAATTTTCACTGAGCCGTGTACGCAGCATGTCTCTCCGGTGAATCCTATCTGAGCCGGGAGACATGCTGATGACCCTGCGTCCCTTCGGCGAATTCTATCTGAGCCGGGAGACATGATGCGTACGCGGCGTATCAACCACGCAGGCTGTCAAGCACCGCCCCTTTATCCCGCGCCCGCATCAGCGTCTCGCCGATCAGCACGGCATCTGCGCCGATACTTTTTAAGGCAGCCGCATCCTCCGGTGTCTGTACGCCGCTCTCGGCGACATACAGGCAATGTGGCGGGATCAGATCGCGCAGACGCGCGGCGTTGGAAAAGTCCACGGTAAAGTCTTTCAGATTCCGGTTGTTAACGCCGATGATTTCCGCTCCGGCGCTGACGGCAGAGGCGATCTCAGTTTCATCGTGTGCTTCAACGAGTGCCGCCAGCCCCAGATCAGAGGCGATCTGCAGATAGCGGGACAGTGTTTCGGTCGGCAGCAGGGCGCAGATCAGAAGAATGCAGTTGGCGCCCATCATTTTTGCCTGATAGATCTGATATTCATCCACGGTGAAGTCTTTGCGCAGCATCGGGATCCGGACCAGTGAACGGATTTCCCGGAAAATTGTGTCGGATCCCAGAAACCAGTTTGGTTCTGTCAGGCAGGAAATACAGTCGGCGCCGGCATTTTCATAGGCGGCTGCGATCTGCATATAATCAAATTCCGGGTCAATGATGCCCTTTGAGGGCGATGCCTTTTTGACCTCGCAGATGAAACGCAGGCCGGGTTTTGCAAGTGCATCGCGGAATGCCCTGCCGTCTGCGGGTGTTCCGGATGCAGCGAGCGACCGGAGTTCCGCTGTGCTGATTCGCTTCTTTTCGTCTGCGACGCGCTCCCGCGCGTGTGCCGCAATTTGTTCCAGAATGGTCATCCGTTATTCCTCCGTTATTCCTCCGGCCGGTTGCTGACGGCGATCATTTTATCCAGTGTTTCAATCGCTTTGCCGGAATCAATCAGTCCGGCGGCCATGGAGATGCCGTATTCCAGGCGGTTTGCCTTGCCGCCGATGTACAGGGCCGCGCCTGCATTCAGCAGAACGGCATCCCGTTTCGGTCCCCGCTCTTCACCGCTGAGGATCGCACGTGTGATGGCCGCATTTTCTTCGGGCGTGCCGCCGACAAGTTCGTCTTTGGTGCAGCGGGTAAATCCGAAATCTTCCGGTTTGATGAGATAGGATTTGAACCACCCGTCCCGGATTTCGCAGATTTTCGTCGGGGCGCTCATTGATATTTCATCCAGTTTGTCCATCCCATAGACAACCATGCCGCGTTTTACGCCGAGGCTGATCAGAACCTGTGCGAGCGGTTCGACCAGATAGTCGTCGTAAACACCCAGAAGCTGCATGGAGGGACTTCCCGGATTGGTCAGCGGGCCCAGGATGTTGAATACGGTGCGGAAGCCGAGTTCCTTTCGGATCGCGCCGACATATTTCATCGATGTGTGGTATTTCTGTGCAAAGAAGAAGCACATGCCCACTTCCTGCAAAAGTTCGATACAGCGTTCCGGACTCTGGCTGATATTGACACCGAGCGCTTCCAGACAGTCAGCGGTTCCGCTCCTGGAAGATGCGGCGCGGTTTCCATGCTTGGCGACTTTCATCCCGCCTGCTGCCGCGACAATTGCCGCAGTGGTCGAAATATTGAAGCTCTGGGCATTGTCACCGCCGGTGCCGACGATTTCAAACAGATCCATGTCTGTCTCCACCTTCGTTGCGTGGTCGCGCATGGCTGCAGCGCATCCTGCGATTTCATCGGTTGTCTCAGCCCGTGCACTCTTAGTGGAGAGGGATGCCAGAAATGCGGCGTTCTGCGTCGCAGTTGTCTCGCCGCTCATGATTTCATTCATGACGGTGTAGGCCTCGTCGTAGGTCAGATCTTCTTTGCTTACGATTTTTACAATTGCTTCTTTGATCATGTGTGCTGCTCCTTTTTGATCATAGTGTATGGGATTCAACATTCCGTCGCAGACACGCTTCCGCTTGCTCGTTCTGGCAGCGGTGCTAACTTCACAAGATGGGGTCTTGTTCAGCAAGCACCGGCCGAACTCGGACAGTCTGCTTACGGAATTGTTGAATCCTTGAATAGTTATTCGTGCGAAATAAAATTCCGCAGCATGGTTTCTCCGTACAGGGTCATGATGGACTCCGGATGGAATTGTACGCCGAAAACCGGATTTGTCCGGTGCTGCACAGCCATCACTTCTCCGTCTTCTGTCTCTGCAGTGATCAGCAGTTCGTCCGGGATGGTCGCTCTGTCGGCTGCCAGAGAATGGTAACGTGCGATCTGCATCTGCTTCGGGCAGCCCCGGAACAGAAGGCAGTCCCGGCCGGTCGTGATCAGTGACTGCTTTCCGTGCATCAGTTCTTTTGCGTAGGTAACTGTTGCGCCGTATGCCGCGCAGATTGCCTGGTGGCCGAGACATACGCCGAGGATCGGGATGTCTGCGCCGAGTTTCTGTACGACTTCGATTGTGCAGCCTGCGTCTTCCGGTCTGCCCGGACCCGGCGAGAGGACAATCCGGTCCGGCGCAAGCGTGCGGATATCATCAACAGACAGTTCATCGTTGCGGATGACGCGGATATCCGGATCAATTCCGCCGATGAGCTGGTAGAGGTTATAGGAAAAACTGTCGTAATTGTCGATTAAAAGAATCATAAATCCGCCTCCTGTGCCAGTTCGAGTGCTGTCAGAGATGCCCGCGCCTTATTCAGGCATTCCTCATATTCTTTTTCGGGAACGGAATCAGCGACAATGCCTGCGCCGCTGCGTACAAATACCCGTCCGTTCTTTTTGTAGACGATGCGGATGGCGATACAGGTGTCCATGTTCCCGGTAAAATCGATATACCCGATTGCGCCGCCGTAGATGCCGCGCTTGTCATTTTCCAGTTCTGCGATCAGCTGGCACGCCCGGATTTTCGGTGCGCCTGAGAGTGTGCCTGCAGGGAGAACGGCTTCAATCGCATCGAGCGCGTCCTTGTCCGGACGGATCTCGCCGCACACGGTGGAACCGATATGCATTACATGAGAGAAGCGCTCAATGCTGTGGAACTTCTCTACCTGAACCGTCCCGAACCGGCTGATTTTCCCGAGATCATTTCTGCCGAGATCCACCAGCATGTTGTGTTCGGCCAGCTCTTTTTCATCAGCCAGCAGCTCCTGCTCGAGTGCGATATCCTGCTGCGGTGTTTTCCCGCGCGGCCGTGTGCCCGCGAGCGGGAACGTGTGAAGGATGCCGTCTTCCAGCCGCACCAGCGTCTCCGGCGAAGCGCCGGCCACTTCCACATCTGTACCTGCAAAATAAAACATGTACGGAGACGGATTGATGGTACGCAGCATGCGGTAGGTATTCAGAAGACTTCCTTCAAATGGTGCGGACAGGCGGTTGGAGAGGACGATCTGGAAAATATCACCTTCGAATATATGATGCTTTGCCTGCGCGACCATATCGCAAAACTGCTGCCGGTCAAAAAGCGCTGTCACATCACCGGTCAGCCTTCCGCCCGGTTCTTCCCGTTTTGTGCCTGTGCGGAGGAGACTGACCATCTGCTCCAGTTCCATGACGGCTTTGTTATAGCCTGCCTCGCCGTCCGCCAGCCGCATGTTCACAATCAGGACGATTTTCTGACGCAGATTGTCGAAGGCGATAACTTTGTCGAACAGCATCAGATCAACATCTTTAAATGCTTCCGTATCATTGGCGCCGCAGCGGACGGCCGGCTCGCTGTAGCCCAGAAAATCGAATGAGAAATATCCGACCAGCCCGCCGGTAAAAGGCGGCAGATGATCGAAGCGCGGACTTCTGTATCCGGAAAGGATCTGCCGCAGCACATCGGAGGGATTTTCCGTGTGCATGCGGATATTTCCGGCCTGCATGTCTTTGTCAATGCAGGTGACCTCCATAATCGGATCATAGCCGAGGAATGTATAGCGTCCCCAGGTCTCATTTGCCTGTGCGGATTCCAGCATGTAACAGTGACGGGAAACATTTTTGAGAATTCGCATGGTTTCGATCGGCGTTGTAAAATCTGAGAGAATCTCACAGCTGACCGGCAGGACATCATAGTTTCCGGTTTCTGCGTAGTATCTGACATCGACAAGGTTCGGTGTAATTTGCATCGTTTCACCTCCGTTTGTTATTTGACTGCGCACGCTTCGCGCCGCAGCGGCCGGACGCCCGGCAAGGGCTTATACAACAACAAAGCCCCTGACAGAACATCTTGCTCTGTCAGGGGCGAATTGATAAAATCCGCGGTGCCACCCTGGTTCACGGGTTTCCCCGTGCGCTTAGCGGGATACAAACATATCCCCGGCAACTGACGTATGCCTGCACGTTGCAGAATACTCTGTGAAACGTTCATAAAACGCTGCAGGAGCAGATCCGGTTAATCAATCGATGTCTGCCCTGTATGATGTTTCACATTTGACTGCACCCTCCGCGGTCCATTTGACAGGTTGTTTCCCGCCTGATTCTCAGCATCTCAGGCTCTCTGTGGGGGCATTGCTGCCGTTATCTCCGCTTCAACGGTTTAAGCTGTTAAATTGGTTGCATTGTAGCACGCGAAATTAAAAGTGTCAACCATTTTGAGGGAGAAATATTTACAAAATATTTTTTGTGGATTATGATACTTGCAGCGGATTTATGGAGCGGGCAACACGGTCCGCGGAGGTCATTTATGAAGAAAAAATGTCGGAAAACAGCAGGAGCAGCAAGGCTGTCTCTTATATTATTATTGTCTTTATTGCTGCTGTGTGCGTGCGGCCGTAAGGAAAAATCTGCAGAGGATGTTTCGGATGCAGGACTCGGCCGGACAGATTCCGCCGTCTCCGAAAATGCGTCATCTTCTGCAAATGCAGCGCTGCCGGAAACAGATGCATCTTCGGCAAGTGCCGCACTGTCGGAAACAGATGCATCTTCGGCAAGTGCCGCACTGTCGGGAACAGATACAGCATCGGTATCAGACGGCAGAGGTCCGGCATCTTCGACGGAATCCGCAGAGACGTCTGCGGGGATCACATCACACCAGAACGGTAATTCTCTATCGGCGACAGCAGCAGAACCGGAGGATGATGATCTGGTGCGCGTGCGGGATTATATTCCGGATATTCTGGTAGAGCTGAAATATGCGACGGATGACAATTTTACC
>JAFUCM010000075.1 GCA_017459675.1 Eubacterium sp. | reverse complement strand
TATCTGTCGTCTCCCTGCCAGGGTGAATTCACAGGAGAGACACCTGTCGCTTCCTGTTTTAACGGCAATACTTTCAGGCAGGAGGGACAGACAGATCTCTCCGGACGAATTCCATCTGAGGCCGGAGAGATCTGTCTGTCCTGTACTGCCGTCATAAGTAAGTAACTATTTGGAGAAATTATGTCAGTAAGTATAAAAAGCGAACGAGAAATCGAATTGATGCGCAAATCGTGTCAGCTTCTCGAGGAAGTGCACGATGCGCTGGGCAGAATGATCCGCCCCGGGATTTCAACGAAGGATATTGACAGAGAGGGAGAGCGTCTGATCCGTGAGCGCGGCGGTATTCCGAATTTTCTGAATTATGAGGGATATCCGGCATCCATCTGCGTTTCAGTAAACGACGAAGTGGTTCACGGGATTCCGAAGGATGACCGGATTCTGCAGGAAGGTGATATTGTCAGTCTGGATGCGGGCCTGATTTACAAAGGATACCATTCTGATGCGGCAAGAACCTATGCGGTCGGTTCAATCAGTCCGGAAGTACAGAAGCTGATTGACGTGACAAGACAGTCCTTCTTCGAGGGAATTAAATATGCGCGGGCCGGCAACCATCTGCACGAAATATCAGCAGCGATCGGTGCATATGCTGAGTCATTTGGTTACGGTGTTGTGCGCGATCTGGTCGGCCACGGAATCGGTACGAAACTGCATGAAGATCCGCAGATACCGAATTATGCGATGCGCAGCAGAGGGATCCGTCTTCGTCCCGGCATGACGCTTGCCATTGAACCGATGATCAATATGGGGACCTGGGAAGTTGAGTGGCTTGATGATGACTGGACGGTCGTCACCGCAGACGGACTTCCGTCGGCACACTATGAAAATACGGTCCTGATCACGGACGGTGATCCGGAGATTCTGACCCTGTCAGATCCGGTCGTCAGGTAGGGTGCCATGAAGGAAATCAGTCAGGGAATGTTTGCCAGGAGTCTGGCGGGACATGATGCCGGAAAGCTGTATATGATATGGCAGGCAGAGAAGGATCTGCTGTATCTGATCGATGGAAAAAACCGGAAAATCGAGAATCCGAAAAAGAAAAAAAGAAAACATGTTCAGATCGATTATCGGACTGCACCGGAGATTACGCAGATGATAGCTGCGGAAATACCCATCCGGGATGAGACAGTCAGAAAAGCGATCAGATGCAGAGATAAAGGAGGAGACAGATAGATGTCAAAGGCAGACGTCATTGAAGTAGAAGGAATTGTTCTTGAGAAACTGCCAAATGCCATGTTCCGTGTGGAACTGGAAAACAAGCATGTTGTTCTTGCACACATCAGTGGCAAGCTTCGTATGAACTTTATCAGAATTTTACCCGGTGACAAGGTTACCCTGGAACTTTCCCCGTATGACCTTGACAAGGGCCGTATCATCTGGCGCGATAAATAATTTCAGAAGAATCATTTTATCTGACGCAGGGATCTGATACAACTTATAAACTGGATAAGATAAGGAGCGTACGAATATTATGAACGAACAAAAAGCAATTTACGATGCCAGAAGTCTTGGCACACCGAAAATGTTAATCCTCGGACTTCAGCATTTATTTGCAATGTTCGGGGCAACTGTACTGGTGCCGATCATTACGGGACTCTCTGTATCAACAACATTGCTGTTTGCAGGAATCGCCACATTGTTCATGCACTTTGTCACACAGCGGAAGGTTCCGGTCTTCCTCGGCTCATCCTTCGCCTTTCTGGGCGGATATGAGATTGTGAAGCAGGCCGCAGTATCTTCCGGGTATACTGCCGAGCAGGGACTTGTGTATGCCTGCCTGGGTGTTTCCTGTGCAGGACTTCTTTACCTGGTTCTTTCATTTGTATGCAGGGCGTATGGAAGCAAGAAGGTCATGCGTTTCTTCCCGCCGATTGTGACCGGCCCCATCATTATGTGTGTCGGACTGCATCTGGCACCTTCTGCAATCGATAACTGCAACCAGAACTGGGGGATTGCGCTTGTTGCAATTGCAGTGGTAATTATCTGCAACATCTGGGGCAGGGGAATGATCAAGATTATTCCGATCCTTCTCGGTGTATTTGCCTCTTATCTGGTCGCTGCCGTCACCGGAAATGTTGATTTTACCGGTGTAAAAGAGGCGGCATGGTTCGGGCTTCCGATCGTCGCGGACAAGACCGTGTTCTCACTGATCGGCGGACAGGCTGACGGAGGACTGATCATCACTGCAATTATTTCAATCCTCCCGATTGCGCTGACAACGATGATGGAGCATATCGGCGACATCAACGCGATCGGCGGAACTGTCGGCAAGGACTTTGTTGCAGATCCGGGTCTTCACAGAACCCTGATCGGAGACGGTATCGGCACGGCAATCGCTTCGCTGTTCGGTGCACCGGCCAATACGACATATGGTGAGAATACAGGTGTACTTGCACTTACGAAGGTATTTGACCCGCTGGTTATTGAACTCGCTGCCGTCTATGCGATCCTTTTGAGCTTCTGTCCGAAGTTCGCGGCCATCATTACTTCCATGCCCGCGGCAACCATCGGCGGTGTTTCCATTATCCTGTATGGCATGATCGCCGCGATCGGTGTCAGAAATGTCGTAGAGAATCAGGTCAATTTCCAGGAGAGCAGAAATGTCATCATTGCCGCACTGATCCTGTGCCTGACAATCGGAATTGAATATTCCGCAGCAGGTGCGATCAGCTTCTCAGTCGGCTCGATGAACCTCAGCCTCTCAGGACTGGCAATTGCCTCGATCGTCGGAATCGTTCTGAATGCAATCCTCCCGGGACAGGACGACAGATTTGCCGACAAGCCGAAGGATTCGGCAACACTCGGGAGATATTGATGCCCCGCATTCCGGCGGATCACAGAGGAAGACGCACAAGTGCGTTGCGCAGCTCGCGCGCGATCAGAGATCGCGATTTACAATGCATCAGCGTGCACAGGAATGCATACAAGAAAAGTGCTTGCAATTCTATAGCCGGAATGCTATAGTATAGTTTGCGTGTTTGTGCGCAGGGATTCGTTTGACCCGCGGAAAACTGCGCTGAACAATACATGAATGGCTGAATAATAGCCGCATTTCAAGAAAGGAGGATTCATCATGAAGGTAAGAGCATCGGTCAAGCCGATTTGCGAAAAGTGCAAAGTCATCAAGCGCAAAGGCAGAATTCGTATCATTTGTGAGAATCCAAAGCATAAACAGCGTCAGGGCTAAACCGTCATTTAGTCTGTCACGATGGCTGTTGTGCCAGCATAAATATTATAAAGTGATAACTGACTGGCTGCGTCAGGAACCCTCTATAATATTTGCTTAATCCCCGGCTCGAGCATGAGGCGGGAAAGGCTGTGCGGGAGCACAGCTGGATGCGTCATACCGGCATCCCATTTAGGTTATTTAAAGGAGGAACAAATAACATGGCTCGTATTTCTGGTGTAGATTTACCGAGAGACAAACGTGTGGAAATAGGTCTTACCTATATCTACGGCATTGGAAGAGCATCTTCCATGAGAATCCTTGCGCAGGCAGGTGTCAATCCGGATACCCGCGTCAGAGATCTGACCGACGATGAAGTCAGAAAGATCGCAGGCGTAATCGACGAGACCCAGATGGTAGAAGGTGATCTGAGACGTGAGATCGCAATGAACATCAAGCGTCTGCAGGAGATCGGCTGCTACCGCGGCATCCGGCATAGAAAAGGACTTCCGGTTCGTGGTCAGAAGACCAAGACAAATGCAAGAACCTGCAAGGGTCCGAGAAGAACCGTTGCCAACAAGAAGAAATAATTCTATTTTTATTTGAAGAAAGAGTGAAAGACAGGTAGGTTCGT
>JAFUCM010000074.1 GCA_017459675.1 Eubacterium sp. | reverse complement strand
CCGCCGGGAAATTGGATTTTCCCCATTTGATAAACTCGGACAGCGTAGCCGGATCCGTCATGACTTTATTTCCGACATCGTCTACAAGCCGCTCCATGCCGCCGGATTTTACACGGTAAATCTGGTTGGTGGAATTGCTGATTCCGCTGGTCTGCCATCTCGCGCAGCCGCCGGTATAAACGATCAGGTTGACCTTGTCGCTGAGCGTGGCGTTTGCCATCTCCTGCAGATCACGGCTCGCCATCCCGCTTCTGGACTCCAGATCCGTTCCGCACATATATACCAGAATGGTCACCTGGTCATTTCCGTTTCCGACAAGTTTGGTTCGTTTTTCACGGGAACCTGCCGCGACCGCTGTATCCAGTGTGCCCGTATATGACTGCCCGTCCGCCCAGGCAGCAGATGTCGTACCTGTATAATTTCCGCCAAACAGGCTTGCAAGATCAAATCCGGAGCTGCCGGATGACTGCGCCGCTGTACTGCCGCCGGACTGGGCACCTGTATTTGCCGATGCGCCGCCTGTCGTGCCCGATGCCGTACCGCCGGCCGTGCCGGAACCGCCCGTACTCTCATAGCTGCCGCCGCATGCGCCGCTTCGCATCATAAAGAACACAATTGCAATGATAACAATGATACACTGCATGCCGATCCCGCCGCCGCGCTGCGGACCTCCCGCACGACGCGGGCCGCCGGATGAGCCCGAACTGCCGGAACCGCCGGAAGAACCCGCTCCGCCCGGTGCGCCTGATCCTCTTCCGGAAGTTCCCATGCCCGGTCTCTTTACACCACCCGGACCTCCGCCGATGCCATCACCCCGGCGATGTACGCCGCTTCCGCCCGTTCCTACATTTTTCTTTCTTCCAAGAGGTTGATTTGCCATATCGTACTCCTTATTGTGCTCCTCCCTAATGTTCAAATCCAAAGTCCGGCGTTTAGACGCCGCAAATGCTCCACGCGCCTGAGGCGGGGGACTGATCCACTGAGTTCAATCTTCCCGTAAATTATAACACGATTTTGGCACACGAAAAAGGGCTGTCACGTCGGACAGCCCTCTCAATTATCTCAGTTTATTTCTGCAATTCTCTCAACAGAGAAAGCCCGCAGATATTAGTACTCGATCTTAACCCACTTGTCCTCGCGGAAGGACTTTGTATCTGCAAGTGCAAGCTTAATGCCCATCAGGCCGTCATATGCATTAACCGGTGACGGATTGCCTTCGCGGACATTTGTGACAAACGCCTGCATCTCATTGACATAAGCGTCTTTGAAACGTCCCAGTACCCAGTTGGACATATCATAAGTAATTTCCTGTCCGCCGACAACCTTGAACGGCGTCATCTGATCCTGGCCGACAAATACGCTCTTCTCAAGACCGATGACCTCGGTGCGGACATCATAGACATCATTTGCGTTACGGCTGATCTCGATCATGCCCATGCCGCCGTCTTCAAAACGAAGGAGGATCTGGCCGTCATCGACGTCATTCAGCTCTTTCAGGAATTCATGTTTCAGGACAGCGCCCGTTGCATAAACTTCTGTGATTTCACGTCCCATGATCCAGCGTGCAACGTCCAGATCATGAATTGCCATATCGACAAACAGACCGCCGCTCTGCGGAACATATGCTGGTGGCGGACCATTCGGATCTCTCTGGCAGTCGTGGAGATAGATCGGCTTTCCGCATTTGCCTTCGTCGATCATCTTCTTTGCTGCAACATGACCCGGGTCAAATCTGCGCATGAAACCAACCTGAAGATAGAGGTTCTTTGCCTCAACTTCCTTCATAATGATCTCACACTCTTCCACTGTGAATGTCAGCGGTTTCTCACAGAAGATCGGCTTGCCTGCTGCGATGACATCCATCAGAACATCAAAATGTGTCTGCGTCGGTGTTGCGACTACAACTGCCTCAACTTCCTCGTCAGCCAGCATTTCCTTATAATCAGCATAGCCTTTGACGCCAAAGTCGTTGATGCCGCGCTCAAGCGCTGCCGGGAACGGATCAGATACCGCAACCAGGTTTGCGCCGATGCATTTGTTGACATTCTCAACGTGCTGATAGCCAAGTCTTCCCAGGCCGATCACGCCGATATTCAGTCTTTTCATCGTGCTGTCCTCCTTAAATAAAACAAAATCATTTGTGTGTTACGTTTTATAAATCAATCCTATCACACATAAAACAAATTGCAATACTAAAATTAATATTTTTCTGTTTTTTGTTATTTTAATCAGAAAACCAATCTGGATTTATCTTCTTTTTGTATCTATATATCAATACAAATTTGTTATTTTCGCTTGCTTTCGTTCCTGCTGAACGTTATAATAGAGTTATTCCAGCTACATGCAGTTAAATTTGTATTTTGTTTTCAGAATTCAGAGACAATTTTAAATGTTCTGTCTCCGGGATTCATTCACTTCAGGAGGTTTTTCATGGATACTGTCAGAATCGGAATTATCGGAACCGGACACATCGCACTGGATCACATCCAGAGACTTGGCCGCATGGGCGGCGCACAGGTCACAGCCGTCTCCTCCCGCAGACGCGAGCCAGCCGAAAAAGCCGCAGCGCTTTGCGGCGCACGTGTGGAAGATGACTACCGCAAAGTCGTGCAGGCAGATGACGTCGACGCCGTTATGGTTACCTCTCCGAGCGAGCTGCACGAGGAGCATGTTCTCGCCGCGATCGAAGCAGGCAAATACGTTTTCTGCGAAAAGCCGCTGGCTGTTACTGCTGAAGGCTGCCGCAAAATCATGGAGGCAGAGGCCGCTGCCGGCAAACGCCTGACCATGGTGG
>JAFUCM010000073.1 GCA_017459675.1 Eubacterium sp. | reverse complement strand
GCAGCCAGCTGATGAAACCAGTCAAACCACGCACTTCCTTTCAAATTCTGTAACTACTTATAAGTCTTTCAGCGAATCTTCGAGCTTTGTCTCGAAATCCACTTCTCCGTTTCCGTCCGGGCGGATCGTAACCGGAGGTTCCTCATCCATCGCATCATCATCGAAGAATTCTTCCTGACGCGTACCTTCTGCCTTCAGCTTCGGAATTGCTTTGACATAATAGAAATAGTCGTCATCCTCAAACTGAATAAACTTGCTTCTGGAATAATCAACCGTATAGAAAAAGGTATTCAGCACCAGTGCGATCAGTGCGGAGACAACCGTTCCGCCGACCACGATACCGATGTTAATATCTGCATGCAGGGCTCTGCCGCCGGCAATCATAATGACGATAAATACAATCGCGCCGATCACAATTGCTGTCAGCCGTGTAAAGGTTGTCAGGTATCTGCAGATCAGTGAGACCACAATTGCCGTCGCTGCAAATGCAATCAGGTACAGCACCAGGGAACTGTTAAACATCGCGCGCGGTATCTGCTGCAGAACCTCGAGCGCACCGGCATCTGCCGACTGCTTCATCGGCGCAATTTCCTCATAAGTGAGCTGGAAGAAGCGCCATGAGATCACGCTGCAGATCGCCGACAGGGCTGACTCCGGTCCGCGCATCAGGCCGAGGCAGAGCGGAACTGCTGCCGGTAAATTCAGAGAACATGCAAGCGGCCCCATCAGAATGACCAGCGCATCCCGCGGTACAAAGCGGAAATACAGCATAACCAGAACGATATAGAGAATCAGCGCAAAGGCACCGACCTCCAGCCCGAGGCCGAAACAGTGCAGCACAATCAGGAATGAACCGATCAATACCATGGCATTGAGCGGCAGAATTGCTGAAACAGCTGCCAGGATAATCAGGACAAACATGCTGCTCAACGCCTGCATATATCCCAGTCTGTTATTGATAATCAAAAACAGTACCATCGCCAGTGCAAACTTAAATACCGGCACAATATACATGCTGTAATCTGCGTACAGCGCTCTCATCTTATCACGCACTGTGATCAGTGTGTTCATTTTTTGTTCCTCCAGAAAGATTCAGTGTGGATGCACGGATTCATGATTCGGCTTCTTCATCATAGATTCTTGCAAGAAGCCGCAGCTTCTGATCATATTCCCGCACATCTGCGAAAGAACGTATATAGCGGATTCTTGCTGTCATATATGTTATGACGCTGTAAACGCCGAGCATCATCAGATATGTGATAACCAGCACGGCGACCAGCGGCCCTACCTTCAGCTGGTTGAGATTGGTTAGCAGAAAATCCATGTGATACAGTGCAAAAAGCCCGATCAGAATCAGCCAGGCAAACGTTGTGATAAACAGATTTTTTATCATGGAGAGTGCGATATAGTCGCTTCGGTAATGCCGCACCACCCGCATGGAATCATCCTGATGATCCTGCCGGAATTCCGCGAGCTTGATCATCAGATGAAGACGTCTTTTTGTGAGCATAATATGACCTCCGGTTTCAACATCATCTCACCATTTTATCATAATTCTATGCCTGTGCAAAGTGTCTCTTTTCAGACCGGAACCCCGTCTTTTCAGACAGAGAACCCGGCGGCAATTGCCGCACAGGTGAAATAAACCGTTTCTGCTCCTGCACGCAGCAGAAGTGCCGCGATGGTATCGATCGTGCTGCCCGTCGTATAAATGTCATCCACGATCAGAACCCGCGCCGGGAATATTCTGTCCCGGCCGGCAGTTCCTGCGATCCGGAATGCCCCTGCGAGATTCTTCCTGCGCTGCCGCACGCCGAGTTCCTTCTGCGGGGCTGTCCCCCGCACGCGCAGGATCCTGTCCTTTATGACCGGTATCCCCGTCAGATCAGCCAGCGATTCTGCCAGCAGTTCTGCCTGATTATATCCGCGGCGCATTTTCCGTTCCCGGTGGATCGGAACCGGCACGACTGCCTGCGGTGCTGTCTCCGCCAGAAACTGCTTCCCGCAGACGTACATGGCTTTCCCGAAAAAGCGGGCGTTTTCTGCCCGGTGTCCATACTTCAGACGCATGAGGGCTTCTTTGACTGCCCCGTCGTAAACAAAGGGCGCGAATCCCTTTTCAAACAGCCGCGGATGTATTTTACAGTTTTCGCAGTAAGCTTCTGTGTCCGTTTCCAGCGGCCGCCCGCACCTGCAGCACCTCGGTTCCCCGATGAATTGAACCAGCGGTCTGCAGTCTCTGCACACCATGTCCGCGGACTTCTCCAGAATGCTGTCGCACAGGACACATCTGCCGGGATACAGGATTCCGGAAATCCGCTGCAGCAATCTGTTTTTGCCAGAAGCAGGAACCGTTCGCTGCATAACATTTCCTCCTTTTCCTGACCGCATCTGCCGGCCGTCTGTGTACGGCCGGAAACCGAACCGCGATTTACATTTCCCGCATCTCACGGATCCGGTCGTCCAGTGACGTGTATCTGTTTTCCTCCATCTGGTTCGCAATCATATCCATAAACATTTTCCCGGAGCCGACTGTTATGACACAGCTCTTCGCCCTGGTGACAGCCGTATACAGCAGATTGCGCGTCATCAGCATCGGCGGCCCGGTCAGCAGCGGGATCACGACCGCCGGGTATTCGCTTCCCTGTGATTTGTGGATGGTCACGGCATAGGCAAGTTCCAGCTCGTTGAGCTGGCCGTATGTATAGGTGACCACTTTGTTTTCATCAAATAAAACTTCGACCGTTTCGTCCGCCGGATCGATGCCGGTGATGCTACCGATATCGCCGTTAAATACGCCAAGTCCCCTGTCTCCGGCGATCCCGTGCAGGCCTCTGATCTCCCACTCCATCTGATAATTGTTCCGGATCTGCATCACTTTGTCGCCGGTCCGGTAGAGAATCCCGCCGCTCTCACACTCTTCCTTGCCAGGAGACGGCGGATTCAGATAGCGCTGCAGGATCAGGTTCATCTGTTCTACGCCGAGCGGCCCTTTGCGCATCGGTGTCAGAACCTGAATATCTGCTGGCTGTGCGTGAACATAGCCCGGCAGTTTTTCCTGCACCAGCCGCAGAACCGCGCGCTGAATCACCCGCACATCCTGCCGCTCCAGGAAGAAGAAATCCTTACTCTTGTTATCCAGCCGCACCGGCTTTCCCTCATGGATCCGGTGCGCATTGACAACAATATCACTCTGCGCCGCCTGGCGGAAAATATGATTAAGCCGGACGACTTCACAGGCACCGCCCGCAATCATGTCCTTCAGAACACTGCCCGGTCCCACACTCGGCAGCTGATTGACATCGCCGACCAGGATGACGCGGGTTCCGGGGACAATCGCCGAGAGCAGTGCGTGCATCAGATAGATATCCACCATGGACATTTCATCGATGATAATCACATCCGACTCCAGCGGATTATCGGCATTGCGCACGAAGCGCGGCGCATCCTGCATCTGTCCTTCCGGTCCGCCTTCGATTTCAAGCAGCCGGTGGATGGTTGAAGCCTCGTACCCTGTCGTCTCTGTCATGCGCTTCGCGGCTCGCCCGGTCGGTGCGGCAAGTGAAATCGTCATATTTTCGGCCAGGAAGAAACGGATCATCGCATTAATGGTCGTTGTTTTGCCGGTTCCGGGTCCTCCGGTGAGAATCATCAGGCCGTTTCTGGCCGCAGAATAAACTGCCTGTTTCTGGATTTCATCCAGCCGGATCTCTTCCTGCTCTTCCATTCTGGCAATTCCTGCCGAAACGCGTTCGCTGTCACTCTCACAGACAACATTTAATTCTTTCAGCATCCTTGCCGTATTCAGTTCCATAAAATAAACAGATGCCGCATACACGCGCCGTTCTGCCGCGCCGTCCTGCAGCATTTCATCCCTTGCGATCAGCTTTTTCCCGATGCAGAGATCCATCATACAGTTCCGGATCCGCTCCGCATCCGTGTCCGTCTCAAGCAGTTTTTCCGTCTCCCGCAGGAGTATTTCCTGCGGCAGATAGGTATGTCCCTCCCGTCCTGCCAGACTCATCACATACAAAAGGCCGCTGCGGATCCGGTATTCAGAGTCCGGCCGGATCCCGACACGCGCCGCGATCCTGTCCGCCGTCCGGAAGCCGACGCCTTCAAGATCTTCTGTCAGCTGGTATGGATTTTCCCGCAGGACACGGTAAAGATCATCTCCGTACTGCTGGTAAATCTTCACACCGAGTGAAAGCGGGATATCGTACTGCGCGAGAAAGATCATGGCATTCTGCATCTGCGATTTTTCCAGAATCTGTTCGCCGATCAGCATTGCTTTTCTCGGACTGATTCCTTTGACCTCTGCGAGCCGCTCCGGTTCTTCCTCCATGATCCGCATGGTATCACTGCCGAAGCAGCTGATAATTCTGCGCGCCAGCTTCTCTCCGATTCCTTTGATCGCCCCACTTCCGATATAGCGCTCAAATGCCTGTAAATCATCCGGCACCCGGATCTGATATGCCTTTACCTGAAATTGCGGCCCATAGACGGCATGCTCTGTAAACCGGCCTTCTGCCTCAATATATTCCCCTTCATGCAGGATGGGAAAACTGCCGACACAGGTCATCTCATCGCTGCCCTGTGTCACACTCATGACAGTATATCCGTTTTCTTCATTGCGGAAAATAATATGTTCGATATATCCGCTGATTGTTTCCTGTTCCATCGTATTTCTCCGCATGTCTGCTGCCGTCAGAGGACATTTCCGTTCTCAAACGCATCCAGTACAGAGGCAAATTTCCAGGTGCCGTGCGCCACGACCGATTCCGGATTCTGCGCTGTCATAACATGCAGACCTGTCTGCTTCTCGAGGATATCTTCCAGTCCCTCGATGCGGCCTCCGCCGCCGGCGAGCACGATTCCCCTGTTCTGCAGGTCTCCGGCAAGATCCGGCGGTGTCCGTTCCAGAACATTGCGCACTGCCTCCACAATCTGACGGATCGGATCGCGAAAGGCCTCGTGCACATCGCTTCTGGTAAGGGTTACTGTCTTCGGAAGTCCTGTCGCGACATTTCTGCCATTGATTGTCAGCTTCTCTTTCTCTGCCGTTCCGACAGATGAGCCGAGTTTCAGCTTGACAGATTCCGCCGTCTGTTCACCGATAAACAATCCGTAATTGCTGCGCAGAAATGAAATAATCGCGCGCGTCATATTATCACCCGCCACCGGAATCGATGCCGATACGACAACGCCGCACAGCGACATCACTGCAATATCTGTCAGACCGCCGCCGATGTCCACGACCATATTGCCGTTCGGTCTGGTAATATCAAGATCCGCACCGATCGCAGCGGCAATCGGCTCCTTGACCAGCGTCACATCGCGGGCACCGGCCTGATAAGTTGCCTCAATCACCGCACGCTTTTCAATCTCCGTCACACCACTGGGAACACAGATCGAAACACGCGGCTTCAGGATGCCTCTTCTGCCGATCGCTTTGTCGACAAAGTAGCGAAGCATCCGCTCGATCACCATGAAATCGGATATCTTTCCCTGTGCAAGCGGTTTGATCGCCACATGATTGCCGGTTGTATGGCCGACAAGCTGCCGCGCCTCATCCCCGATCGCACGCACTTTCCCCGCATCTGCATCATACGCAACCAGTGCAGGCTCCCGGATCGTAATCCCCTTGCCGCGCACATATACGGCAATGGTGGAGGTGCCCAGATCAATTCCTATATCTGTAACTGCTGCCATTGTTTCTCCTTTTTTCAAATTGGGGTTTGTCGGGGTAATTATTTTCTTAAATACGCGTCCGTTCACATGATACCATTTTCTACGCGGCTCAGATGAAATTCGCCGCTTTAGAAAAGGTATCATGCTCGGGACGCTTGCTTTATCGCAGGCGAAAACTGTTTACCCCGACTGCACTTATCATAGCGGCTGCTGCATACTACAGTTTTTCACTATGAGCAGCCGAATTGCCAAAGTGTAAGCGATGCAGTGATGTATGCGATCTGCACGCGACTTGACAAAGAAAATGTCTGAGAGACAAAAGCTTAGAGTCCGTTGGTGTGCCGGCTGTGAGTGTTACTTTATCGCGAATCGGCGGCACACATACGGAGTCTTGCCTTTTGACTCGAAGCATTTTCGTCGGAGCGTAAAGAGCGCATCATCATCTGCGGAGCGTACAAAGATAATATACAGCTCTACAAACCCCGATTTATCTTACTCAATTCATTGTTTATTATATCCGCAGCGCCGTATTATGTCAAACTTTTCTGACTCTCTTATGGATCTCCGGATCGAGATATTTCGCGAGATACTGCCCCGTGTAGCTCGCCGGATTTTTCGCGATTTCCTCCGGCGTTCCTTCTGCAATCAGTGTTCCGCCGCGGTCGCCGCCTTCCGGCCCGAGATCGATAATATAGTCTGCTGTCTTGATGACATCGAGGTTGTGTTCGATGACAATGACGGTATTTCCGCCCTCGGTCAGACGCCGCAGAATGCCCACCAGCTTGTCGACATCGGCAAAATGCAGACCTGTCGTCGGCTCATCCAGAATGTAGATGGTATTGCCCGTACTCCTCTTCGAGAGCTCCGTCGCCAGTTTGACACGCTGCGCCTCGCCGCCGGAAAGTGTTGTGGATGGCTGTCCGAGCCGGATATAGGAAAGTCCGACATCGTTCAGTGTCTCGATCTTTCGCTTAATCGAGGGAACATGCTCAAAAAATGTGACCGCCTCTTCCACTGTCATGTTCAGGACATCGTAAATGCTCTTCCCCTTGTATTTTACTTCCAGGGTCTCACGGTTGTATCGTTTTCCGTGACACACTTCGCACGGAACATATACGTCCGGCAGGAAATGCATCTCGATCTTTAAAAGGCCGTCGCCGGCACAGGCCTCGCATCGGCCGCCCTTGACATTGAAGCTGAATCTTCCCTTCTTATAGCCGCGCGCCTTTGCCTCACTGGTCGCCGCGAACAAATCGCGGATCATATCAAACACACCCGTGTAGGTTGCCGGATTGGACCTCGGTGTGCGCCCGATCGGCGACTGATCAATATTGATGACCTTGTCCAGCTGTTCTTCGCCGAGCAGTTCCTTGTGTTTGCCCGGGATGGTGTGCGCGCGGTTCAGATCCCGCTGCAGCCGCTTATACAGGATTTCATTTACCAGCGAGCTTTTTCCGGAGCCGGAAACGCCCGTGACACAGGTAAACACGCCGATCGGAAACTTTACGTTGATTCGTTTTAAATTGTTTTCAGCCGCGCCTTTCACGGTAAGCCAGCCAGTTGGTTTTTTGCGCACTTCCGGCACTGCGATGGATTTTCTCCCGGAGAGATAGGCACCTGTGACCGAACGCTCACACTGCATCAGTTCCTGCGCAGTTCCCTGGCAGACCAGTTCTCCGCCGTGTTCTCCGGCGCCGGGACCGATGTCAATAATGCAGTCTGCCGCACGCATGGTATCTTCATCATGTTCAACAACGATCACTGAATTACCAAGATCCCGCAGCTGTTTCAGAGTAGCCAGCAGTTTGTCATTGTCCCGCTGATGCAGGCCGATACTCGGTTCATCCAGTATATAGGCAACCCCCACCAAGCCGGATCCGATCTGTGTCGCGAGACGGATCCGCTGTGCCTCGCCGCCGGAAAGTGTGCCCGTGGCGCGGGCAAGTGTCAGATAATCCAGTCCGACTGCATTCAGAAATCCCACGCGCGCACAGATCTCCTTGATGATTTGGTCGCCGATCAGATGCTGCTGTTCCGTCAGCTCCATTTTTTCCATGAATGTACTGAGTTTCTCAACCGAAAGCTGTGTAATCTCGTAAATATTTTTATCCGCAACGGTGACCGCCAGCGATGTGGCTTTCAGACGCTGACCGTGACACTCCGTACAGTCCGTAATCCGCATGTATGTCTCATATTCCTGCTTGCTGCTCTCAGAAGCAGTCTCCCGGTATCTGCGCTCCACATTGCGGATCAGGCCCTCAAATGCAATGTCATAGACGCCGACACCCATCTGTCCGCGGTAGTGCACCTTCACTTCATGCCCGTTCGTTCCGTGCAGTAAGATATCCTTTATCTTTTGGGGATAATCCTGAAACGGCGTATCCAGTGAAAAATCGTATTCCTTCGCCAGCGCCTCCAGAATTGCATTTGTAAAGCTGCCCTTTTTGGTCGCGGACTGCCAGCCCGGCACAACAATGGCACCGTCATTGATCGATACGGAGGGATCCGGAATCAGCAGTTCCGCATCAAATTCCATCTTATAGCCGAGTCCCGCACAGACCGGGCACGCACCGAACGGATTGTTAAATGAAAAACTGCGCGGCTCAATTTCCTCCATGCTGATCCCGCAGTCAGGGCAGGAAAAGCTCTGGCTGAAACGCATCGGGTCATCATCCATTTTATCAACAATCAAAAGACCGTCAGAGAGCTTGAGTACGGTCTCGATCGAATCGGTCAGACGCTTCTCGATTCCCTCTTTTACGACCAGGCGGTCCACGATAATCTCGATATTATGTTTGATATTTTTATCCAGCCGGATCTCTTCTGTCAGCTCATACTGGTTTCCGTCGATCATTGCGCGCACATAGCCCGCTTTTTGCGCACTGGCCAGTACCTTCTCATGTCTTCCCTTACGGCCGCGCACCACCGGTGCCAGAAGCTGAATCTTTGTCCGCTCCGGCAGTTCCATGATCCTGTCAACCATCTGATCGACTGTCTGGCGGCTGATTTCCCTGCCGCAGTTCGGGCAGTGCGGCGTTCCGATCCGCGCATAAAGAAGACGGAAATAATCATAGATTTCCGTCACGGTGCCGACTGTCGATCGCGGATTGCGGTTCGTCGCCTTCTGATCAATTGAGATGGCCGGCGGAAGTCCTTCGATCATTTCGACATCCGGCTTCTCCATCTGTCCGAGAAACTGCCGCGCATAAGAAGAAAGGCTCTCAATATAGCGCCGCTGGCCTTCTGCATAAATGGTATCAAATGCCAGGGAGCTCTTGCCGGACCCGGAAAGGCCGGTGAGCACCACCAGTTCATTGCGCGGAATATCCACATCAATGTGTTTTAAATTGTTCTCTGCCGCCCCTCTGATTTTTATAAAGGGCTTCGTTGTCATATCGCTCATAAAAACTCCATCATGACCACATTGGCGAGGGACTGTCCCGCACCGGTCAGAAAAATTCTGTCTTCCTCACACTGCAGCAGCCCCGCATTCTGATACTTGCGGATAATCTCCCCATAGACCTGGTCCGGTTCCCGGTCAAACCGCCTGCGGAATTCTGCTTTTGAAATTCCGTCCGTCATGCGCAGTCCCAGAATCATAAACTCTGCCATACAGTCCGGCTGACTGAGCCGTTCGATGGTGCTGCTGTCAATTCTGCTTTCCTTCGTTCTGGCAGCAGCGAGATACTGCTGAAGTTCTGATGTATTGTTGTACCGGACCATCTGCGGCTCTGTCCCGGTTTTCAGCAGAACGCTGTCTTCCGCAGGCCGCACAGTATATTCCGCAGTCCGCAAAGTATCTTCTGTTGGCTGTGCGCTTTCATCTGACGGCCGTACACTGTAACCGGCCGGCCTTACACTGCCATCCGGCAGCCATCCCCCGGCATCTGCCGGCCAGTAAGATGCGGCGCCGAGTCCCATTCCCAGATACGGAATGCCAGTCCAGTATCCCTGATTATGCCTGCATGCCATCCCCGGTTTTGCATAATTGGATAATTCATATTGCCGGTATCCATACGCTGCAAGAATCGAAGCGGTTTCCTCATACATTGCACGCTCTGTATCCTCATCCGGAAGATCCAGGGTATCCCGCTGTTCATAAAAAGGTGTACCTTCCTCCAGAATCAGGTTGTATGCGGAAATATGCTCCGGTCCGAGTGCCGCGGCGGTATGAAGGGTATCCCGCCAGTCCGCCAGAGTCTGCCCCGGCAGTGCCGCGATCAGATCAACATTAATGTTGTCAAATCCCGCCTGCCGCGCCCACTGATAGCTCTGCAGAAACTCTGCATGACTGTGAATTCTTCCCATGCGGACCAGCTCCCGGTCATGCATAGACTGGCAGCCGATTGAAATCCGGTTGATCCCTGCCGCGCGGAACCTGCGCAGTTTCTCCGGGTCCAGTGTGCCGGGATTTGCCTCCATCGTGATTTCAGCGTCACTCTGTACCAAAAAGGATTCCCGGACGGCAGCCATCACCGCAGCGATCTGGTCTCCTGTCAGCACAGAAGGCGTCCCGCCGCCGATGAAAATGGATGTAATTCTCTCAGGGTTCCATTCTCCCCGGCGTTCCTTCACAGACCGGCTCCTGTCTGAACGCAGATCTGTCCTGCGAAGTCGTTCCCCTGTTTCCCGGATCTCCGCCTGCAGCGCTTTCAGATAACGCAGCTGCACATCTTTTCCGGCCGGAAAGCTCAGAAAATCACAGTAGCCGCACTTGCGGATGCAGAACGGGATATGAATATATAATTCAAATGTATTAGTTTTCATCCAGTTTCAGCACGTTCATAAATGCATCCTTCGGGATCTCTACGCTGCCGACCTGGCGCATCCGCTTCTTACCCTCTTTCTGCTTCTCGAGCAGTTTCTTCTTACGGGTAATGTCGCCGCCGTAGCATTTGGCAAGGACATCCTTGCGCAGTGCTTTGACCGTCTCACGCGCAATGATCTTGGAGCCGACTGCTGCCTGAATCGGTACATCAAACAGCTGCCGCGGAATCTCTTCCTTGAGTTTTTCGCACATCTTTCTGCCGCGGGCATAAGCCGAGTCGGCAAATACGATAAAGGAAAGGGCGTCTACAGTCTCTTTATTAACAAGGATATCCAGTTTGACCAGATCACTTCTCTGATAACCGACAACCTCATAATCAAGCGACGCATACCCGCGGGATCTCGATTTCAGTGCGTCGAAAAAGTCATAAATGATCTCGTTAAGGGGCAGATGATAGTGCAGTTCTGCTCTTGTCTGGTCCAGATAATCCATTCCCAGATACTCGCCGCGACGCTCCTCGCAGAGCTGCATGACGGAACCGACAAACTCTGTCGTCACCATCAGATCTGCCTTGACAATCGGCTCCTCCATGTATTCGATCTCCGAAGGATCCGGCAGATTCGACGGGTTGGTCAGTTCTTCGACCGTCCCGTTCGTCCGGTAAACCTTGTAAATAACGCTCGGCGATGTTGTGACAAGATCCAGCGCATACTCCCGCTCCAGACGCTGCTGAATAATGTCCAGATGCAGCAGTCCCAGACAGCCGCACCGGAATCCGAATCCGAGCGCCGCTGACGTCTCCGGCTCGAAAAAGAGCGAGGCGTCATTGAGCTGCAGCTTCTCCAGTGCATCGCGCAGTTCCGGATACTTGGCGCTGTCCTCCGGATAAAGGCCGCAATAAACCATCGGCGTCACTTTCTTATAGCCCGGCAGCGCCTCTTCACATGGCCGTTCATCGTCTGTCACCGTATCGCCGACACGTGTTGCGGCGACCTCCTTGATGCTCGCCGTAATATAGCCGACCATGCCCGCCTCCAGTTCATCACACGGGATAAACTGACCGGCTCCAAAATAACCGACCTCGACAACCTCCTCGACAGCGCCGGTTGCCATCATACGGATTCTGGTTCCGCGGCGCACCGTGCCCTCCATCACGCGGACGGAAATAATGACACCCTTATAGGCATCATAGACCGAATCAAAAATCAATGCCTTCAGCGGGGCTTTCGCATCGCCGGTCGGCGCCGGAATCTTATTAACGATTTCCTCGAGCACGGCCTCAACGTTTTCACCGGTCTTCGCCGAGATCTCGGGCGCATCCTCGGCCTCAATGCCGATGATCTCCTCGACCTCATTCTTGACGCGCTCCGGATCCGCGCTGGGCAGATCAATCTTGTTGATAACCGGATACACTTCCAGATCATGATCCAATGCGAGATATACATTGCCGAGTGTCTGCGCCTCGACGCCCTGTGTCGCATCTACCACCAGAATCGCGCCGTCACATGCCGCAAGGCTGCGGGAAACTTCATAATTGAAATCAACATGTCCGGGGGTGTCGATCAGATTCAGAATATATTCCTGCCCGTCCTGTGCCTGATAGACCGTCCGGACAGCCTGTGCCTTGATCGTAATGCCGCGCTCCCGCTCCAGTTCCATGTTGTCAAGCACCTGACTCTGCATCTCACGGCTGGTCAGAAGTCCGGTCTTCTCAATAATCCGGTCCGCCAGTGTGGATTTGCCATGGTCAATGTGTGCGATAATACAGAAATTACGGATTCTGCTCTGGTCAATTGTACTCACGTTTATCTACTCCATTTACTATTATTTGACGTTTCCGCACGTTGTGATTCTCTTGTTTGACGACTGCGGCAGCTGATTAGCCGGCAGCCGGATACAAAGCACGTACAGTATACTAAAAAGTCCCGCCGGATTCAATCAGCTGAAATGAATTCTCTTCTATTTCCGTCTGTTTTTTGCCCTGATTTCGCGGAAAACCGCTTGACAACAACATGCGCATGTCCTAGAATAAAAAAGCATGTTTCCGAGGGACTCGTGTCTCCCCTCCGAAACAAAACTGCACTGCAACATGAGAAAAACTGCCGGGATCCCGTCAATACCGGGCAGGATTCGTAAAATGCAGCCGGCGGAATGCATCCTGCCGGAAGCAGAAGTCTATCACATTTTCTATCATTGATTATCGGAGGTGTTACATTGGCTAACATTAAATCTGCGAAGAAGCGTATCCTGGTAAACAGAAAGCGTGCTGAGCGCAACAAATCTATCCGCTCTGCTGTCAAGACATCCATCAAGGGTGTTGAAGCTGCCATCACCGCAGGCGACAAGGCTGCAGCTGAGGAAGCGCTCAAGAAGTCGATCTCTGCAATTGACAAGGCATGCACAAAGGGCGTTTACCACAAGAACAATGCTTCCAGAAAGGTTTCCCGCCTGAGCAAAGCCGTTGCTAAGATGGCATAAGAAGCATCTTTCTTCATTTAAATAATATCTATGACCCAAAAACCCGCCGCGGATTCACACCGCAGCGGGTTTTTTTTTACTCCGTCGTACCGACGCGCTCCGCATACATCCCCATGATCAGGGATGACAGTTCGTCAACGCTCAGGCCTCTTCCTTCATCTCCCATCTGGTAGCCGATTGAAAAATGAATATCATTGGAATCGAAGTATGCGAGGTTGACCGTCTCACCGTCACCCATGCATTCTACTTCCACGCCTTTGAAATACTCGGTCCAGGTCTGGCTGTATTCCGTGTAATCTCCGGAGAGATCCTGCTTTTCTTTACTGGAAGAAGCGCGGATGATCATCTCGTCGTTGATATTTTCATAACGCGCCTCGATGACATCGTCCATCCACAGATATTTCCAGAAATTCATCGGGGACCCGTCGTGTTCCGGAAGTCCTTCCATCGGCGCCTCCAGGCGGATGCCGGAGCCTGCAGCAGCCTCCTCGAGATCCTGTGTCTCCGACCACGGGTTCGCCATTCCGACGGCAGATTCCTGTTCATCTGTCGTTCCCGTTTCTGAGCTCGCTGACACCGCACTTTCCGCAGCTGCTGTCTCAGATGTGGATGATGTCGTCTCTGTCTCTTCAGATGCAGCAGCCGCCGCAGAAGATTGCGCGCTGTCCGCTGAAGATGCTGCGCTGCCCGACGAGGATGCTGCTGTCGTTCCGCTGCTGCCGCAGCCCGCCGTAAGAAGCAGCACGCCTGCAAGTCCCATGGCAGTCAATATCTTTCTGATTTTCTTTCCTTTCATATACGTACCTCCTGAAAACAACTGTCGTATAAATACAAACCACTTTTTCCGGTCAGACGCTGTAACGGATCAGCATCAGTTCGACCGCCAGACGGTCATTCAGCCTGCCCGTCTTGACATCTGTCTCTGCCTCCGTAAATGCTTCCAGCACCGATTCCAGGTATTTCTTTTCATACTGCCTTGCCAGCGGCATATAGTTGCGGACTGCAAACGGCGGAACGCCGACTTTCCCGGCGATGTCCTTCTGATTCTGCCCCGCTTCACTCAGGCATTTCACCTGATAGATCACGTTAAATTCACGTGCGAGCAGATAAAGAATCCGCATCGGCTGTTCTTTCAGCGAGAGCAGGTCCTCGTAAAGTTCCAGTGCCCTGCGCTGATCATGGGCGCCCACGGCGCGGACCATATCAAAAATCCGGTTGGTTATCTGCCGGGTACAGACTGCATCAATATCCGCATGCGTAATTACATCGCGTCCGAGTGTATAGGAAAACAGCTTTTCCAGCTCCTGGGTGATATTCCCCATATCTGTGCCGCTCATCGAAAGAAAATACTCCATATCCGGCCGGGTGATTTTCTTCTGCTCTTTCTTCAGTTCTCCCAGCACCCAGCGCATCAGGATTTCCTCCTTCTGCACCGGAAACTCTGCTGCATGGCCGTATTTTTTCACGGCTTTATAGAGCCGGCCCCTTTTATCAATCTCCGTCTCCTGGAAAATCAGCACCAGATATTCCGGAAGCTTTCCGAGATAATCGGCAAGCGCATCTGCACTGCGTTTAAAAAGGCCCGTATTCTCGGCCACAATGACTCTGCGCGGCGCAAAGAACGGCATCGTCTCTCCCTGTGAGATAATGGCATCTTCGGTCGCATCTTTCTCCAGAAAACGCGTCAGATTCATCGTATCATCCGGCGCGACGAGTGCCCGCACAAGCCGCTGCCGGTACCGCGTCTTCAGAAATTCTTCCTCCCCGTACAGGAGGTAGACGCCCGCAAACTGATTGTCTTTGATCGCCTGATCAATCTGCTTCATTTCTTCTTAACCTTAAGTTCTCTCTCAATCTTCCGGTTCATGCGCGGGAAACTCCTGAGCGCACTGGCCCCCGCCCGGAAGATCCGCTTCATATTCATGCTGTTCTCCCCGCCGGCGCGCTGCCCGAATGTAATCGGAATATACAGTATTCTGCGCTTCTGCTTGGCAGCAATCACGCTGAGCAGAATATTTACAAGGAAAAATCCCTGCGGCACAAGCGGCAGACTCTTCGCGAGCCAAGCCCCGTTCATCAGCCGGAAAGGCGTATTTGCATCTGCCAGATTGACATGAAAGAGATACATGATCATCAGCCGCTCTGTGTGTGCCACCAGAACACGTCCTCTTCCGTCTTTCCGTTGCTTCCGGTTTCCGATGATCAGATCAAAGCGCTCTCTTTTTCTCCAGAACGCCTCGAATTCCTCCGGCAGCGTCTGGCCGTCGCTGTCTGTCTGGAACACATAATCGGCGTGATTTTCCACGGCACACCGGTAGCCCGTCAGCAGCGCATCACCATGTCCGCCGTTGACCTTGTTGATCACGTGAAGGAGCGGCCGGTCCTCCTGCATCCCGTCCAGGATTTCCTGTGTCCGGTCCGTACTGCCGTCATTGATCACAACCAGTCTGGAATCACCGTCCCCGTGGTGTTCTTCGACAATTGCATACCATGCTTCAACAACTTCTCTGATTACTGCCTCCTCATTGTAGGCAGGCATGATAATAAACAAACGATCCATTTTCTCCCCTTATCATTCCTGTAAAATAATGCTTGTTCTTCAGGAACGCCCGGCATGCCGGACGCTTTCTTCGTTATTCAGCAAGGAACTTCTGCATCTCCCCAATGCACTGTTCCCCTGTCTTCCAGCCAATCTGATAGACTGCCTCCAGCCTGTCCGGATCATGTTCCACGGATCCGATCTGCAGCTTCTCCGGCGGCCGTACAACAAACGCACGCCCTTCGGCTTCAGCCTCCCGGATGTAATCCAGTGTGCGGTTATAACGGATATACCGCCCTGCGATGGCTTTGACCAGATTCGGATATCTGCGCAGCGCCAGCCTGATCAGGCCGAAATATTTCTGCGGCTTCTTCTCATAATCTTCCGGCTGTGTCAAAATCACAACATTCTTCTCATAGCCGATGTGTTCGAAGAACCGGAGCGGGATCGAGTCTGAAACGCCCCCGTCCAACAGCTTTTTATCACCGATCACCACTGGGCGTGACACCAGCGGCATCGAGGAAGATGCCCGCATCCACTCCAGATCAAGATCATCTCCCGCATCACACCTGTGATAGACGGCCTTCCCGGTCTCGATGTCCGTACAGACCGCGTAAAATGCCATCGGATCCGCCCGATAAGCTTCTCTGTCAAACACATCCAGCTCATCCGGCAGTGTATGCCAGCAGAATTCATTTCCGTACAGATCACCCGTTTTCAGAAGGGACCGGAAACTGCAGAACTTCGGTTCCCTGCAGAACCGCTTGTTATAGCGGATGGCACGGCCGATCTGATGTGATTTATAATTGCATCCGAAGGCCGCGCCGGCTGAAACACCGATCATTCCGTTAAATGTGACGCCATGCTCCATCATGACATCAGTCACACCGCACGTAAACATCCCGCGCATTGCGCCGCCTTCCAGAACAAGTCCTTTTTTCATAAGTATTAATTCCTGCTGCTGTCTGTATAAGCCCGCTGTCCGGCACCTGCGCGCCTGCATGTCAGGGCTGTTTTGCTGCTTACAAATGCCCGTTTCTTCCATGCCGGAATAAAAAAGCATAAAAAAACCGGTTCATCGTATATAGCAAATAGTACCACGATTTCCCGGAAAGTGTGTGTTCTTTACGTGAACATTTTTTCGATTGGTTTTTGTTGACCAGTCAACAATGCTGTGATATAGTAAATAGGATTATTTGTAAGCACTGTAAATCGTAAATAAACTTATTTATAAATATTGTAAACGGAGAATTCAAATATGTCAAATGTGGCAATTGTAACAGATACAAACAGCGGGATTTCCCCGGAGGAAGGAAAAGCACTCGGCGTGCATGTCATTCCGATGCCGGTCATCATTGACGGTCAGGATTACCTGGAGCACGTCAACATCACACATGCCGAATTATACCAGGCGATTCTCGACGGCCGCGATGTGAGCACATCACAGCCTTCTCCCGAATCACTGATTACTCTCTGGACCGATCTGCTTGCGGGCGGATATGATTCGATCGTACACATCCCGATGTCCAGCGGACTCTCGAATTCCTGTGAGACCGCGCAGGCATTTGCACAGGAATTCCACGGAAATGTCCAGGTTGCGGACAGTCACCGCATCTCTGTCACACTGCGGGATTCTGTCATCGAAGCCAAAGCTCTTGCAGACGCAGGCAAAACTGCCGAAGAGATTCGTGAACACCTGGAAAAAACCGGTCCCGAATCAAGCATCTACATCGCAGTCAACACACTGGATCTGCTCAAAAAGAGCGGCCGGATCACACCCGCCGCAGCAAAGATCGCATCGGTTTTCCATATCAAGCCGATTCTGACCATTCAGGGCGGAAAGCTGGATGCATTCGCAAAAGTACGCGGTGCCCACCAGTGCCAGACCAGAACCTGCGAGGCTGTCAAAAAAGACCTGGAAACCCGCTTCGCCGGGATTGATCCGTCACGCATCTGGATCGGTGCAGCCGGCACCTTCGCAAAAAAAGAAGATGCCGACCAGTGGCTGGAGACCCTCCGCACACACTTCCCGGACTGCAACACCTACTACAACGACCTCTCCTGCAGTATCGCCTGCCACGTCAGTGTCGATGCGATGGGCGTCGGAATTTCATACCGCTAATAATACATGGCTGCCGCATAACGCGGCAGCTTTTATATTATGCTGCAATATCAAATGTATTGCAGGCGATTTCAATATCCTTCCGCATAATTTCATAGAAATCCTTATGAATGTTGCGGATCGGAAGCGTTGCGTAGAAGTTTTCCAGAAACAGCCAGTCTGTACACTTTGTGTCTCTGATTACTTTAGCTGTATCGAAGAATTTCGCATCGCCGTGTCCAAGCAGTGCCGAGCTGATGGCATTGTTATAGCCGTCTTTGATGTGAATCATTGCGACGTCTTCATGGATTGCGCGAAGTGTCTCAGCCTCATTCAGGCCGCTGAACAGATGATAATTCTGTGTATCATAGAACACCTTGACGCGCGGGCAGTTGACTTCCCGGATCATTTCTTTGGTTCTCTCTGCATCCAGCACATTCTCGAATGCAATGATCAGATCGGTTCCGTCTGACAGCTCACATGCAAGCTTCAGTTTCTCACAGACATTGTAGAAATGCTTTTCTGTCCGGATAAAACCATTGTCAAAGCTCGGCAGCTGTGCAACCGGAATGTTCATCTTGATTGCAGTCTCGATTCCCTTTTCGATTGTCTGGATCGCGATCATGCCGTCCACACTGTCACGGTCATGGCACATCCCATGTGTGTTCAGTGCATTCAGACCGATTGCCGGAAATTCGATGCCGTATTTCGCACCATTTTCCAGATAGAGATCCTGGACACGCTCGTTGTAAAGCGGATATCCGGCCTCGTATTCGCCAAAATCCAGTTCCATGCCCTGCAGTCCCAGCTCTGACAGAATCTTCAGTCCGCCCGGTCCCGGAAGCGGGCACGCCCATTCAACAACGCCTAATTTAAAATCACTCATAACTGAACCTTTCCTCCGGTGGTTTCTATTAGATTGCACGCTCCCGCCGGGGTTCTTCATCTGCCCGGGGTATTCACAAATTAACGCAGTTATTCAATTCCGTTCGGATACACAATGACACGGCATGCCTTCTTGTTATTCAGAAGATCAATTGCGTCATTAATCTCATCCAGTTCGATCCGATGTGTCACGAAGGATGTCAGATCAATGCCGGATTCAATCAGGCTGATCGATGCCGGAAAATCTTTTCCGAGCGATCCCATCATCGTCAGTTCCTTCTGTGTGTAGGTCGCCGGCGGAATCTCGGAAACAGCATTGTGGTTTAATCCAAACAACATGATTCTGCCGCGGCTGTTCACCAGCTTTACTGCCTCAGAAAGGACGGGGCCTCTGCCGACAGCATCCAGGACGATATCCGCAAGCTGACCCCATTCCTCCTGAAGACGTACTGCAACAGACTCATTCTGACTGTCAATTACAAACGGTGCGCCGCAGTTCTTTGCTTCCTGAATGCGCTCTGCACCTTTCGCGACAACTGCGTAATGCTTCACGCCGTATGCCTGCAGTGCCTTGATGTAGGTCAGACCGATCGGGCCTGCGCCGTAGAGCAGAACGTAATCTGCCGGCGACGGTTTTACCATGCCCAGAGAATACATCACGCATGCAAGCGGCTCTGTCTGTGCCGCGATATCCGGATTGATATCATCAGAGAGGTGATATACCTGACTGGACTCGACAATTGCATACTGTGCAAATCCGCCGTCACAGGTCTGACCGTAGTGCCGCGGTTTCACGCACAGGTTGCGCATGTTGTGCTTGCACTCCCAGCACTCTCCGCACGGCATGCACGGATTGACCGCGATATTTTCACCAATTTCGAAATTTGTTACGCCTGCGCCCTTTTCGACGATCTCACCGAAATACTCGTGGCCCATAACGATATCGGTATCATAAACCTGTCCCGGCGGCACATGCAGCGCATGCAGATCACTTCCGCAGATACTTGCCGCGCGGACCTTGATCAGGATCTGGTCATCCCGCTCAATTTCCGGAGCCGGGCCGTCCTCAACTTTTTAGATGCCATTGCCCTAGAAGATGGCTGCTTTCATTTTTTCCATGGTGGTTCCTTTCTTATATCACTCCCTCCATTCGAACTCTTTTTCTGCTCCGCAGAACTTCGTTCTCATGGAGGGGCGCCTGTCAGATC
>JAFUCM010000072.1 GCA_017459675.1 Eubacterium sp. | reverse complement strand
CGGTTCCGGCGGAAAACGGGTACATACTTCTGTATAGACACCTTCCTTCAGATCCTGGTCAATGTACTGCTCAATAAAGTTTCTGGATACGACTTCCCTCTCCATTTACGGTATTCTCCTTGTCTCTTTTTTATTTTTAACCTTTGTATAACAACGCCCCGGTTCTCTTACTGAACGTATACCAGGTGCCGTTGATCTTCTTTCTTCCATAGACCATGCGGCCCTTCTTGTTAAAATAACAGGTCTTGTGCTTTGATGCAATATAAACAAATTGGTTCGTGCGCATCGCGCCGACTTTGCTGCTGAAATAATAATAGTGCCCTTTGATTTTTTTGTACCCGGTCACGGCCTGCCCCTTCTTATTGAAATAGCAGGTCCGGTTCATGCCCGGAATCTTCACAAATTTGCTCTTAACCATCGCATAGTTGGACGGTTTGAAGTAATAGCGCTTTCCGTTAATCTTCTTCAGCCCGGTTACCGCATGCCCTTTCGCATTGTAGTAACAGGTCTTTCCGCTCACTGTCACGAAGGCATTCGTCTTCATGGCACCGGTGGATGTGTCAAAATAATACCAGTAATTGCCGATTTTCTGCTTGCCATACAGCATTTTTCCGCTCAGCGGATCATAATAACAGGTTTTATTCTGTTCCGGAATGTACTGGAATCCGGTCAGATTTTTTCCGCCGGCATCCTGAAGATAGTAGTCATTCCCGATCTTGACCTGCCGGTTGCCCGCATAGAAAATCGTATACTCACCGGCCACAGCCGTGCTGTTAATCCGCCATGCGCCATCATTGATTTCCTTCCAGGTATGCGTGATCTGGTCGCAGACCCAGGCCATCCGCTCGTTGCTGGGATCATAGACTGCAAACTTCCCGTTGCGGTAACCCATAAGAAGCACAAAGTGACCGCCGCCGCCGCCGAACTTGGACTTCTGCTCCAGAACCATCACAGGATGTCCTGCAAGAATCTCACTGATAATCCTTGCTTTTCCCGGGCTGGTTACCGTCTCGGCACGAAATCCGTACTTCGCCGCCGCTTTGACACCGCAGTCGCGGTCTCCTGCCACCCCGTTAAAGCCGCATGCACGGTTCATGATTTCGACGGGATTCAGCACCTCGCCGCCGCGCATGTATGAAATTGCCATCGCCGCACATGCAAATCCACAGCCACTGGTGCTCAGCGTCCTGGTGGAACCCTCAAAGTGCTGATTTGCCCACCATGCGTTCGTATAGCCATGCTGTGCCGGCACCCAGAGACCCAGATGCTGGTTGATATACGGCACCCCCAGAATCCGGTCACCCGGAATCACGGCTGCCTGTGTCTGCTGTGCCGGTGCGGCAAGCAGAAGGCCTGTCACCATCGCAAGCACCACAAGAAATATGCGGACCGGCATGGATAAATTGTGTTTGCGGACAGCTTTTGCTTCTTTCATCATACGGGGACTCCTTTCATTTAAAGCTTCAATGAAACTTGTCGTTGATACACCTTCCGATTCTTACTTTTTCCGGAATACCAGAAGTTTGCTGAGAATGTAATTAGCCACAGTCACCAGAACCTGCACAACCAGCTTGGCGATCTTATCATTGATGCCGCCGACTGTTACCATCAGAAACATCACGGCCATATCCATGCCCAGCGTCGCGAGCCGGGCAGCGTAGAATGCACCGGCTTCCGCCAGCATATTTGGATTTTTGCTTTCAAATACAAATCTGCGGTTTGTAAAATAAGCAAATGTCACCGCAGCAATCCATGAGATCACATTGGCTGCCTGCAGCTGCAGTGCCCTGTGCGGATCCAGAAATGTCACAACACAAATATAATAAACTGCCAGACTGACCACCGTCGTGAGAACGCCGACGATCAGATAGTTGACGATTTCTTTGTATTTACGATATGTCTCCATGAATATGTTCATCTTCCTTGTGGGGCGTATCAAAACCCTTCACATCCACATTCATGTATCCATGATGTGGATGTTCTGCTTTTGATACTTGTAAATCAAAATTCAGCCGCTCCTCTTCCACAACCAGCGGCCTGTGAAGCACACGCTGGTTAATTGCGAGAATATACTCGCCGAGCAGTCCGATGAAGAACAGCTCCACGCCGCCCAGGAAGAACACGCCGATTACAAGCGGCGCAATACCTGAGCGGAACCAGTCCCAGTGAATCAGCTTCAGGATAAAATACACGATTGCCACAAGAAATGACAGTGCGCCGATCCCGAATCCGATAAATGTCGCAAACCGCAGGATTACCTTGGAATAAGCCGTGATGCCGGTCATCGCCACATCATAAAGGCTGTAGAAGTTATTCTTGCTCTTGCCCGCCCGGCGGTTCGGCCGGTCATAGGGAATGGTTTCGTAATCGTAGCCGAGTTCCGCAATCATGCCGCGCAGGTATGGCATCGGATCATCAATCCCGCGCACCACGTCGACAAAGGCTTTATCATAGAGTCCGAATCCTGTGAAGTTCTCAATATGTCCGATATCCGTGATCTTGCGCAGAAGCTTGTAGTAGATCTTGCGCATCCACGCCATAATCCGGCCTTCACTGGTCTTGTTCTTGATACCGATCACGATCTTGGATCCTTTTTCCCATGTCCGCACAAGCTGCGGAATCATCTCGGGCGGATCCTGGAAATCCGCATTCAGCCGGAGTACGGCATCGCCATAGGCCTGCTTCAGGCCGTGTACCGGCGAGCGCATCTGCCCGAAATTCCGGGCATTGAAAATCGCCTTGACGTGCGGATTCTCCGCACACTGCTTCCGCAGCAGCTGCCGCGTGCGGTCCTTGGAGTGGTTATCGATATAGATAATCTCATAATCGTATTCGGGCAGTTCATTTTCAAAAATATTTACGAGCGTCTCTGTCATCGGCCCGACATTCTCCTCCTCGTTGAAGGTCGGAATGACGACCGAAAGCAGTTTTCTTCGTTCCATGTAATTCTCCCTTCAGCGCAGCCGCTCACTCTCTGTCATGGGGATCTCCAGTTCTGCCTCCAGATCCTCCCGTGAAAGAAACGGTGCCATGTCCTCCAGCGGTGCAGATACCATCCTGCCGTCCTCCAGCTTTCTGGAGGCCGCCTTTGGTTCTGTCTTCTGCAGCGGTGATACCTCCACGCGGATCAGTGCCGGAAGCGGCAGCTCCATTGCCGCTGCAAGATCTTCGTCCAGTGTCTCATTTCGAAGACATGCGCCATAGGACAGGCCAAATGTACCGGCAAGCTTTGCCGGATCCGGAAATCCCAGATCCCCGCTTTCTTCACCGATTCCCACAAGCGGCTCCCCAAAATAAGCCTGCTGCGTCTGCCGGATTGAATGATAGCCGCCGTTGCAGATCAGGAAAATCCGGACCGGAAGCCGGTTGGTCGTAATCGTCTGCAGTTCCTGCAGATTCATCATGCAGGAGCCCTCGCCGTCCACAACGTTAACAATCCTGCCTGCTTCATTTCCTGCCGGGTTCAGTGCCCGCGCAAGACCGACGGCAGCCGGAAGTCCATATCCCATGGATGCTGTCGCAGAATTGGTGTAGAACCGCTGCCCTTCCTTCACGCGGAAGGCCTGTGTTCCTGCCACGCGGGATGTCCCGCAGCTTGCCAGAAGCTGTGCGCCTTCCGGCAGCTTTTCCGAGAGCATGTCATAAAATGCGTAGAGATTTCCCTTGCCGTCCGGCTGCGGTCCTTTCTCTGCTGCTGTCACAACCGGATAGCGGCGCTCACGCGCTGCAGAACGCACGGTCCACGACGGGTCGGCTGTCAGCGGATGTGCTTCCGTGATACCCATTTCCCGCAGCCGCCGGATCAGCTGTTCCATCAGTGTGCGCGCATCACCGGCGACCGGCAGTGAGACATGCAAATTTGGTTTTTTCAGTTCTTCCGGATCCAGGTCATTTAAAATCGTATAGGCTTCCCGGGCCCAGTCCTGATAATTAAAGCCCGTCTGAAGAAAACTCTGACGGCTGCCGACTGAAAAGAACACATCACTGCCTGCCATTGTCAGATTACCGCCGCGGCTTCCTGTCATTCCGGTTCTGCCGGCATAGAGCGGATGATCAACCGGAAACAGATCCACGCTGGACATGCCTGTCAGTACCGGTGCGCCGAGCAGTTCCGCAAGTTCCCGGAACAGCTTTTCGCCGCCTGCCGCCCGCACGCCGTAGCCGCCAAAAAGAACCGGCCGCTCTGCGTGCTTCAGCTTCCCGATGATCTGTTCGATCAACTCCTCCGGATAGTCCGCTGCGGATTCCGCTTCCGGAGTAAACCCGTCCAGTGCTTCCGGATCAATCTCAGCCGCCTGCACATCCAGCGGAACATCCAGCCAGACCGGCCCCTTCCGCCCGTGCATCATCTCATAGAGCGCCCGCTCCGCGCAGTACCGGACATCTTCCTTCCGCTCGATCATGACGGCATATTTGGTCATGGCCGCAGCTGCTTTCGTAATATCATATTCCTGAATTCCCATGGACCGCAGATTCAGCCCGCTGCTTCGGACAGTTGTTTCAAACCGCACCTGTCCGGAGATCACCAGCATCGGAATCGACTCCATCCACGCACACAGGACGCCGGTCATCGCATTCGTTGCGCCGGGTCCTGATGTTACCAGCGCCATCGCCGGCCGCTGCTGTACCCGCGCATAGGCTTCTGCCGCCATTGCACAGGCCTGTTCATTATGCTGATAAGTGCACCGCATGGCGGGACTGTGTCCGAAGGAATCATTCATGTGCATTGCACCGCCGCCGTTGACAACGAAGACATCACGGATTCCCGCATCCGCACACAGATGCACCAGATAATCTGAGACTTTCATCATTTAACTATATTCCTCACACAACTGCTCACATACCATGGTCTTGCCGGACTGCTGCACCGGCAAAACATCAACATATTCAACCGCACATACCGCATCTTCGCCGAGATATTTCTTATAAGAGGCAATGACTGCTGCCTCATCTACTGTGACACCCGGATATGGATTGAGCGTGAGCGTGTAGGTTTTCAGGCCGGTCTGCGTGCATTTTGCCTGCCGCAGAATTCCCTGGAAATTCAACAGGTTATTCATAAATACATGCATGGAGAGCGGATGACCGGACGTATTGTAGATCAGTGAGCCGCGCCGGCCGTAGATCTCCGTGAATTCTGCATGAATCCGCCCGTCTTCATCTGTCCATCTGCGAATCTTTCCGGTATCGCCGGTGTCATACCGGATCATCGGAAATGCCCTGTTATAGTAATCTGTCACAACAATCCGGCCCAGCTCGCCTTCCGCTGCCGGCTCGTCGCTGTCCATCTTCAGAATCTCAATTTCATAACTGTACAGATCGATGGTATAGGTATCTGCGCCGTTCAGGCTGACTGCAATGAAACCATTTTCATTGTTTCCGTAGGTAAGGACCGGACGAACGCCGAAAAGCTTCTCCGCTTTTTCGCGTGTGGACTGCGGCAGTGCCTCGCCCATCGTAAAGAGCATCTCCACCGGCCAGTCCTTCCATTCCTGCAGCGGCAGTTCCTTACGCTCCGCATAATCTGCAATTGCTGTCAGTGCACTCGAATACATGACCAGCACCTGAATCTGTTCCTTCCGGATCCGGTCAAAGATCGCCTGCACCTGATCATCTCCCATGTTGGAGATCTCGATCATTTTCAGATTATTCTTAAACGATCTCCACTTTGAGATCGTATTTTTCCCTTCAATCCATGCGCGGAATTCCCCGCGCTTCATTCCCATGCGAAATCCGTTCAGCTCCAGGACTGCCATGAAATTCATATTAACATGATTCATCTTTTCCGGATCCGCAAGAACCGTAAACGGCGTTCCCGTCGACCCGCTGGTAGACAGATGTGCGAGCGAATCCTTCATGTCACGGTACGCGTCACTTAAGACATCATCGTAATGCTCGATGAACTGCAGCTTGTTCAGCACCGGAAAATCAGAAAGCGAAACGGTATCAATATCCTTCAGATTTTCATCATTCGCAAAGCGCGTCTGATAAAACGGACAGTTTGCGGAAGCATACTGGAGCAGTGCCTTCTTGCGCCGTTCCACATACTCCGGCGTCACGCCTGCGACAATCTCTGACTTGTTTACTTCCTTCAGACGGTTCAGCTTTCCGCCCTGCAGTTTATCCAGCGTATTAAATGCAAACCTTCTGCTCACTTCGCCTATATTCATAGTTCTCTCACT
>JAFUCM010000071.1 GCA_017459675.1 Eubacterium sp. | reverse complement strand
GAAAAAGAGAAGGGTGCAGTCTGTGGCAGAGCATCAGGCGCACCGTGCGGGGATGCGGATTTCGCGGATCTGCGCATGGGGAACCAGTGCGCTGGCTTACGACGGAAGCGGCAGACTGGAGCGCGACAGCAGAAACCACAGCCTTTCAGTCTTTCAGAACGGAAAGCAGTACAATTGTGATCTCTCGGCATCGTATAACATCGGGGCAAGATATTTTATTAGAGAATTAGAAAAATCCATTCCGGAGACGGAGTGGTCTGTGCTCGCGGCAGAAGTTCCGGGAGTACAGCGCAGAACCTCCAGTGTCTGGGCCGATCTTGTAAGACTTAACCGGGCCATGAGAGACGGTGCGGGCACAGGCAGTTCTTCCGGAGGATACCTTTTGTGTGGTGATGCTTCAGTATTAGAAGAAGCTAAGCTAAGCAAAGAGGCGGACCGCCGGGGAACCAGGTCCGGCTGCCTAAAGCAGCCTGCGGCGTAAGCCGCATCAGGAAGCACGTGATTTTAATCATGTGAGGTTCACACTTCCCGGTACATGTGTAATGTTCGCATTCGGATTTGATATTTTATGGGGAACAGACTGGCCCTACAGCGACGTTTTCTGGGACAAGGTCGATGTACCTGTCAATAATATCTATATTAATTCCTCCGGTCTCGTTCGGACAGCATCCCTGAAGATCGAGGTAAATGGAAACACCGTTTTTGACGACTGGAATCTTCCGTCTCACAGTGAATGGAAACCGTGACGACAGAAGCTGTAAAAACGGCTGCCGCATCTGATGCGGCGGCCGTTTTTTACTGAAAAGAAACAGTGTCTTCTTCGGTTGGAATCCAACACGATACTGAAACGATTCAATCATCCTGTTGCTTATTTTTCGAGAGTACACACAACACTAACAATACAAAGAACAAACAAATAATACTACTCATCCTGCATACCTTCTTTCTGTCTGATCCGGAGTTTCACCTCACGAATACCTGTTGGTTGTATTACATCATAAACAGGAAACCTTAAAATTACTTAATAGACAGGCGCAGAGCTCAGCCTCTGCGTTGAATTGACAGGACTGTTTCATCTGCATAAAATGATAAGTGTCGATTTAACATCAGCTTTGCCGCCTTGAGGGAGAACAGGAAGTCGGACCATGATGACGTTTGATGAGTTTGCAGCAATTGCAGAGGAAGAGACTGCAGCCCTGCCGTCATATGTATATGATGAGCTGAACGGAGGGGTTGTTGTGGATCCGAATGCCTGTCTGCATCCTGCCCGGCTGGAGGATGATCTCTATATCCTCGGAACCTATTCCAGCAGCCCGGTTATGGGGAAACAGATTGTTCTGTACTACGGATCATTCACTGCATCACTCGGAAATGCCGGTGAGACAGTCTATCGTGAACAGATCCGGGAGACGATCCGGCATGAGTTCCGGCATCATCTGGAGACGCGGGCCGGATTGTTTGGTGCAGGAACGCTGGTGGAGGAAGATAAAGAGAAAATGTTGACTTATTTTATGCGGCATGCAAGATAGCGAAGGATGATAGTTGTGTTTGCCGCGGAGTATACCAGGGAGGTATTTCCATGTTTTCTTATATCTGGCCGATTGCGCTTCTGGTAGTATCCAATACGGTTTATCAGATCTGTGCCAAATCTGTACCGGAAGATATGAACCCATTTGCATCATTGGTGATCACTTATCTGGTGGGAGCGGCAGTCAGTGCGGTTTTGTATTACCTGCTTCCTTCAGACAGAAATCTGGTAAAGGAATGCGGGAAAATGAACTGGGCGCCGCTGGTTCTGGGTATCGTAATTGTCGGACTGGAAGCGGGCTGGATCTATGCGTATAAAGCGGGATGGCAGGTCAGCATGGGATTTATTGTACAGAGCGCATTTCTGGCAATAACACTTCTCCTTGTAGGATATTTTCTCTACCACGAAGCTCTGACCTGGAATAAACTGGCAGGCGCTGTAATTTGTATGATCGGACTTATATTCATCAACTATAAATAAAAATTGAGGAGGCAGGGGACGGGTCTCTTTCTCCTATGATACTTCTGTGGCAAATCATGTTGTACGCTATATTCAATCGCTGATAGTCAAGTACAGAACAAACCACCGGCTAAGCCGGTGGTTTTGATTTACTGTTTATTCAGTGTGACGGGCTTCCTGTCCTGTTGGACATCTGGCAGACACGGCCTGTTACGCTGTAATCACAAAAAGAAAACAACAAAACAAATTCAAAATATAAACGAAGGAGGATAAATGATATGAAAAGAAATAGATTTTTTGTGACAGGGTTTGCAGCGTTATTAACAGCAGGCATGCTTACAGCCGGAGCAGCGCCGGTTATGAATGTAATGGCAGCTTCTTCAGCTGGCCAGACTTCTGTGGGATGTGTGGCTGCGGCAGCGGTACAGGATGACGATCGCATGGGAGACGATATTTTGTTGAAGGGTTCCAACCTGTCGAAGCTCATGGAGCAGGTTGAGGAGAGCGAGGTCAAAAAATCATATGAGACAGATCTTCCGAATGAAGTATTTGCAAATTGTGAGGTGTTCGGATGTAAAGACGGAAAAGCCTATGTTTACCTTAATACAGAGCAGTTCGTCGTTCTGAATGATAAGGCATATGAAATGTCCGGAAGCTGCGGCGAGGCGATCATTTCTTATAAAGAAACAAACGACGGTATCAAACTCGAAAAAGTGGAATGGAGTGCAGACGGCGAGGACCATGATGAATGGATCGAAGAGAATTTCCCGGAGAAATGTCTGAAAGCGCAGCAGTCCTATGATGCATTTGATGAGAACGGTTTCCTGAAACTGAATACCAAGATGATTGTAAAGGCAGAAGATAAACTTGGTGTTCCTGTTGAGCGTGAGAATTTGCTGCTGATCGATCAGGATAATGGAACTTACAAAATCGTGAAAACGATGGAAAGCGGGACGCCGGAGGAAAACAATTACACCTTTGAAACAAAAACGATAGAAGAAGGCAGGCTCTGAGATATAAACAGGACAGAATAAAGAAGACAGACAGAAGATAAAAGACGGAAAGTGCCGGGAATCAGCACTTTCCGTCTTCTTCTCTGTGCAGAAAAATGTGCCGTGACTGCAGCGGCAGACAGAGGGAATGCAGACGGGATCATACGGAATGATTAAAATGGTGTCGTACTGAGAAAGAATCCGCAAATATCTTCTGGTGAATAACTGTCATGTTCCATCCACCAGCGGACGGTCTCGGCAAAATCACATACCGTATGGTTCAGCAGATAATCCGCGGGAATGGCTGCCGGAATCTTCTCGAGTTCACGTGTGAATACCTGTGTCAGATGATCCTTGAAGAATTTCATAAACATGTCACCGCTTTCAGAGGATAAGATCCGTTTAATGTACCGGCTGTTGTCCTGCAGGTGATATAAAATATGTGTGAGTTCTGCTTTAATCTCTTTGCCGCCGGCAGAGAAATCGTGCGTATTTTCTTTCGAAAGATTTTCTGAAAAGACATGGTCAAATATCTCAGAACAAAGGGCTTTCAGCAGTTCGTCTTTTGTTTCAAAATGAGAATAAAAAGTGCTGCGGCCGATATTTGCCGCGTCGATAATTTCCTGTACCGGTATGCTGGTATAGTTTTTTTTTCGAGTAAACGGGTGAATGCATCAAAGATAGCCTGTCTTGTCCTTTTCTGGCGCCGATCCATATGATCCCTCCTGAACAGATAACGTTTTTTGTTCGATAATGAACAGATCAGAATAACTGCTTCTTGTGAAAGTCTCGCAAAACAGTATAATCAAAATCGAACAAAGTGTTCGATACTGAATGAATTATACACTTACCGGTGATATCTGTAAACAGGAGGTTGTTATGATTGGGAGAATAAATGATTTTCTTGCCGGATGGACGATGACGCTGATCGGCGGTGCGTTTCTGCTTGCGTCGTTCATTCTTCCGGGAGCCGGTTTTCCATGGGGGAAAATCTGGCGTGGGTCTGTGTTGTAATCTGCGGACTCCCGCTTCTGTATCTGGCTGTTTGGAGAGTGCTATACAACAGGGGTATCAGTAAGATTTCCGCCTGTCTGTTAATCTCAATGGCGATGATTGCAGCCCTCTGCATCGGGGATCTTTTTGCTGCCGGCGAAGTGGCATTCATCATGGAAATCGGAGCCCTGCTGGAAGATATGACAACGAACCGGGCGAAAAAGGGCCTCAGAAATCTGATTTCACTTGCACCGGATACAGGAAGAATCATCCGGGACGGAGCGGAGACAGTTGTACCTGTTTCTGAAATCCAAAAAGGTGACGTCCTCCGGATCCTGCCGGGAGAAACCATTCCTGTTGACGGTGTAATCCTGACCGGAGCAACTTCGATTGACCAGTCTGTCATGACCGGTGAGAGCCTGCCGGTCGATAAGGGGAAAGGAGATACCGTTTTCAGCGGCACAATCAACCGTTTCGGTTCCAGTGATATGGAGGCGGTCAAAGTCGGTGAAGACAGCTCGCTCCAGAAACTGATCCGCATGGTGGAAGAGGCTGAGAATAAACAGGCGCCGACTCAGCGCATTGCAGACAGATGGGCAAGCTGGCTGGTTCCAGTGGCACTGCTGATCGCCGTTGCTGCGTATTTTGTTACAAAGGACATCGTCAGAGCCGTTACAGTACTGGTTGTTTTCTGTCCCTGTGCGCTTGTTCTCGCCACACCGACTGCTATTATGGCAGCAATCGGACAGGCCACAAAACATGGTGTAATGATCAAATCCGGCGAAGCACTTGAAAAGATGGGAAAAGTCAATACGATCGCGTTTGATAAAACAGGAACGCTTACCTATGGAAAACTGCAGGTCAGCGACATTGTTCCGTTTGCGGAACAGGAAGAAAATGAACTGCTTGCGCTGGCGGCAGCGGCAGAGAGCAGAAGCGAGCACTCGCTTGGCAGGGCTATTAATGAGAAAGCTGCTGCAGATGGATTGACGATTCCATCTGCGGAAGACTTCAGAATGGAGGCAGGAAAAGGCATCTCCGCCCTCATAGACGGGATCCGGTATTTCCTGGGAAACGAAAAGTACATACATGAAAACGGCGCTTTGACGGACGGCCGGGCCGCGGCGGTTCTGGAGCGGCTTCGCGGTGAAGGAAAAGCTTCTGTAATTGCTTCGGACGGAACCAGAATAACAGGTATCATTGCACTGTCGGATACAATCCGTCCCGAAGCGGCGGAAATGATCAGACGCCTCAGGAAAATGAATACCAAAGCTGTCCTTCTGACCGGAGATAACCGGAAAGCTGCGGAATACCTCGCTTCCCGGGTCGGTATAACTGAAGTAAGAGCGGATCTGCTGCCGGAAGAAAAAGTCGAAAATATTTCACGGCTTATGCACAGCGGGAAGGTATGTATGATCGGAGACGGTGTAAATGACGCACAGGCCTTAAAGACAGCTGATGTAGGCGTGGCAATGGGCGCAATGGGCAGTGATATCGCAGTAGATGCCGCAGATGTTGCTCTGATGGATGACAATACCTCAAAGCTGCCGTATTTAAAGTGGCTCAGCAACACAACGATTAAAACTATAAAAGGAGCCATTATACTGTCTATGTGCATTAATTTTGCTGCAGTCACATTATCCGTACGCGGAATATTGAATCCTGCTACCGGAGCACTTGTCCATAATGCCGGTTCGTGCTTTGTTGTCTTATTGGCGGCATTGTTATATGATAGAAAATACGAGTGATTCGTTTTCATATTGCGGGGAAGCCCGTGTGACTGTTTTATAGCAGGAGATGAGTAACAATGGCGCTGGAATTCCGGGATGCCAGGAAATATAAAAAACAAATAGCCGGTCTGTACCACAGGGCATTTCCGCTGATGGAAAAATTGCCGCTTGCGTTTCTGTACCGCAGGGCAAAGAGAGGAATTGGTTCGTTTGATGCAATTGTTGAAGATGGCATGTTCTCCGGGCTGATGTATACGATGAAGCTGGAGAAACTGGTGTGTCTCTATTATTTCGCAATTGAGGAGAACAGAAGAGGCCGGGGAACCGGAGGGGAAGTGATTCGGATGCTTCGGGAGAGATACCCGGACTGCGCAATCGTTCTTTTAATTGAAGATACGTCAGATCCGACGGTATCGAACTATACGCAGCGGATCGGCCGCGTGGGATTTTATGAGCGCGGCGGATTCCGACAGCTACGCATCCATATAAAAGAAGCCGGCGTCGCGTATGAACTCCTGGGCACGGACAGCAGCATCACCAAAGCGGACTATTTGCTGCTGATGAGAAAGTTTTTTGGCGGATTGTTATATAGAATCCTGTATGGGCGTCAGAAGTGAGAAAGATCCGGCGGAGGATTCAAGATTTATAGAAAAACGGAGACCTCAGTGGTCTCCGTTTTCGTTTGCTGTTTTCAGTTTGTCGGGGATCAGGCTGCCGACTGTTTTGGCAAGAGACTTGACCGTGCTCTTGACGCCGGCAGCTTCCGGCTGCTGCGCCGCCGGCTTCTCAAAGCCGATCAGCAGGCCGCCGCGCTCCGCGTAGTAACTGCACAGGGCAGTGGTTTTCTGGATTTCCACCGGAATATCATTCCCGAATTTCTCAGCCAGCATGGATTTCAAGGCGCTGGCAGCGGATGGATTCTGGTGGTGTGCGATAATGATCCTGCCGCCGTTATACTGACATTTTTCCAGATAAGAAACCGTATATTGGAGTGCCTTTTTGGTGCCGCGCGTCTTGGAAAGCATCTTGAGTTTGCCTTCTTCGCTGGCGGTTCCGATAAAGCGCATGCCGAGGATGCCGATCGTCTTTGCGAGGATGGCATTCATGCGGCCGTTATTAACGAAATTTTGCACGGATTCCAGAATGAACAGAAGATCCGTAGAGCTGCGGTAAAGGATGGTCTTCTCGTACGCTTCTTCGGGATCGGTGCCGAGCAGAAGCAGCCGCTTCAGGTAATCGATCAGCAGAAGCATGCGGGGGCCGGTTGCAAGTGAATCGATTACAAATACCCTGCGGTCCGGATGCTGTTCCTCGTAAATTGCCTTCGCTGACATTGCACTTTCGTAGCTGCCGGAAAGCGTATGGGTAATGGTGATGCAGAATACAGTTTCCGCATCGGCAAATGCGTCCAGCCACTGGCCGGGGCCGGGGCAGGATGTGGAAGATTTCTGTGTGGTAGTATAGAGCGCTTCAGTCATGCGGTCCACATCATTGCCCGGTTCATCCACCCAGTCATGGTCATCGATCACAATGTGCATGGCCACGGAGGTGTAATACGGGTCTTCGGACTGCAGAATGTTTGATGATGAATCTGATACGATACGAAAATCCATCAGAATAGTCTCCTTTTCCTCAATATTGAAAACCAATCTTAAAAACAAATATTTAAATAAAAAGATTTAAAAATGCGCCTGAACGGTTTTTGAAAAACCGATCATTGATACTATCCTAACGAATCTGGAATAACATGTCAAGAGTTTTTGAAAAACCGCATTGAAAATGCTGAGAATCTGTAATATAATCATGAAGAACTGATAAAGCGGCATGCGTACAGGAAGATCCGTGTGAGTATTCTGACAGAACACGGCGTGTGAGAACAGATGGATATTATGACCTTTAAGATGCCCAGATACCATGAGATTCCCAAAGTCGGACTGTATCTTGAGCAGACTGTAAAATACATCAACGAGAGCCTGGAACCGCTGGGCTGTGTGGAAATCACATCCTCGATGATCAGCAACTATGTGAAGAAGCGCTACATCGAGCGGCCGGTGCGGAAACAGTATTCTGAAGAACAGATCGCAAGACTGTTCTTTATTGTAATTGCAAAGCAGGTGCTTTCCATGGAAAATATTGTTCTGCTCTTTGGTCTGCAGAATGAAGGCTATTCGGTCGAGCGCGCTTACGATAAGTTCTGTGATGATCTGGAAGAAATGCTGCATTCCCTTTTTACAATGCAGGAAATGCCGGAAGAGCAGGATGAAGAGATTCCGGAAGAAATCCGCATGCTCAGAAGCGTCATTATCGCTGTTTCGCATATTATATATCTGAATCACCGCTTCCGGGTGGTGCGGGCCGCCGCCGGTGACGGCGAGGCATCCTGAAAAAAAACCGCTGCTGATGCAGCGGTTTTTTAATGACGTTTATTATTGCGTTATGCTTCTTCTACGCGGTGCCAGCCCCATCCGCAGATGCTGAAGAATGCCGGACCGGTATGTGCACCGATAATCGGAGACATGTTCTGGAGTTCTACGACGGTTCCCTCCTCAACGACTTCTTCAACCATTTTTTTCAGGGCTTCTGCTTCTTCATAGAGAGAAGTATGTCCGATATAGACGAGCTTCGGAACATCCGGCACGCCCATCTCATGCTTATAGCTCTGAATCAGCCGTTTCAATGCAGGCTTCTGTCCGCGTGCTTTCGCGACGACCTGCAGTTTGCCTTCATCATCGATGATCAGGAGCGGCTTGATATTCAGCATGGAGCCGACGATCGCGACAGCGGCGGACACACGGCCGCCCTTGTGCAGATAATTGAGGTCGCCGACCATGAAGCGGTGGCAGAGATACGGGCGTTTCGCAAGCAGCCACTGCTCATTTTCTTCGATTGTCATACCGTTTGCGCGGTTAAGCAGTGCAGCATGGACAAAGACACCCTGTCCGCTGGTGCCTGCGAGTGTGTCAACCACTACGATTTTGCGGTCCGGATAGTCATCCGCCAGCTGGTTGCGGGCATTGCATGCATTTTCATAGGTGGCTGAAAGGCCGGAAGAGAATGCGAGATAGAGGATATCATGGCCGGCTTCCAGTTCCGGTGTAAACGCCTCGATATAGTTGTAAGGTGTGATCTGCGAAGTGTGAATATCTGCACCTTTGCGCAGTGCATCATAGAGTGTATCGCAGTATTCGTCGCGGTCCGGCGCTTCGGTATGGAAGGTGATCTGCTCGCCGTTCAGTGTATATTCCATAGGAATGATCCGGACATCATATTCGTCATAGAGATGCTGCGGCATATCGCAGGCAGAGTCTGTAAAAATAAGGTACTGTTCCATAAACAGCGGCTCCTTTCAGGACAGCTGCATGTCAACAATTTCCTGTATGGAAGAAGCGCCTCCAGACCAGACATTTTCAGGCTGGAACAGGCGCGCTGCTTTCAAATGTGTTGACATGTCAACATTTTTCTATCACTTTTTTATTCTACAGAATGCCGGTGGTATTGTCAACGGTCGGTTGATTTTTCAAGTATTATCGAGTACAATAATTTAGAAATCTGCGTTTACAGAAATAACGACACATAAGGGGAGTAAAAGTATGAAAGCGAAATATCTGAAACGTCTGTTTTGTGCTGCGCTGACAATTGCGCTGGCGGCAGGTTCGCTGGCCGGATGCGGTCAGCAGCAGGTTGTTGACGCGCTGGAAGATGTCAGTGTAGCTGAGGCGGAACCGACACCGGCACCGGAACTGGAGCCGACACCGGAAACGCCGCAGGTAACAGAGACACCGGAAGCAACACCGGAACCCGAACCGGAATCCATTGCACCGGAAGGCATGTATTTCAGTGAGCTGACTGGTGAGCCGATCCCGCTGGAGATGAAGGACCAGCGCCCGGTTGCAGTACAGGTTGACAATGAGACAACCGCTTATGACCACTTCGGAATTGCAGAGTGTGATGTTGTCTACGAGATCATGAACAGCCAGAAGAACGGATATATCACACGTCTGATGTGCCTGCGCAAGGACTGGCAGAACATCAAGCAGATGGGAAGTATCCGGAGTGCCCGCACAACAAATGTGTGGCTTGCCGCAGAGTGGAATGCGGTTCTGGTACATGACGGCGGTCCGCATTATCTGAACAAATGGGTCGAGCAGGATTACTGTGATCATCTGTCCGGCGGATTTGCCCGCATTAACAACGGAAAACCGCGTGAGTTTACAGAGTATATCACGACCGGTGAACTTGAGTCCCGTATGAAGGCTGCCGGTATCAGCACAACTTATAATGAATATAAGCCGGAGCGGGAATCTCATTTCGAGTTCGTTCCGTATGAAACAGAGACAGATCTGACAGATTATAAGAAGGCGAAGGAAGTTACCAGCATTGGTATTCCGTACGAGCACACCGGTTCCCGGCTTGAGTACAATGCACAGACCGGAACCTATGATTTCTACTGCTACGGAAAACCGCACGTTGACGGTGAAGACGGCGAGCAGCTGACTTTCAAGAATGTCATTCTGCAGCATGTCAGCTACATCCTTTATGACAATGCGGGATATATGTGGTTTGATGTCTGCAACAATTCCAGTGCGGGTTACTATATTACAAACGGTCATGCCATCAAGATCACCTGGAAAAAGGAAGGTGAAACCGGCATCACAAAATACTATGACAAGGACGGTAACGAGATTAAGATCAACCGCGGCAAGACCTATATCGGAATTATCGCACATGACCATTGGTCAAACCTCACACTTGAGTAAGATAAAAATTGATGAATCGTGTTTTTTTACCAGTTAACAGAGAAGATATGCAAGCTGCCGGTATCCGGCAGCTTGATTTCGTATACGTTTCCGGAGATGCTTACGTGGACCATCCGAGCTTCGGCGCTGCGATCATTACGCGGATGCTCGAGGCTTACGGCTATTCTGTCGGCCTGATCTGCCAGCCGGACTGGAAGGATCCGGACAGCATCGCGCGTCTTGGCGAGCCGCGTCTGGCTTTTCTGGTTTCTGCCGGAAATATGGATTCGATGGTCAATCACTATACGGTGGCAAAGAAGCACCGCGGGACAGATGCATACAGTCCCGGCGGGAAGACCGGCTGCCGGCCGGACCGCGCCGTGACCGTGTACTGTAACCTGATCCGGCGGAAATACAAGAAAACACCGCTGGTGATCGGAGGCATCGAGGCGAGCCTGCGCCGGCTGGCACATTACGATTACTGGTCAGACCGTGTCAGGCGGTCCATTCTGCTGGAATCCGGCGCCGACCTGATTTCCTACGGGATGGGCGAGAAGAGCATTCTTGCAATCGCGGAAGCGCTGGATGCCGGAATCGCTGTGCGGGATATTACGTTTATTCCGGGAACCGTCTATAAGACGCGGGATGAATCGCTCCTGAAAGATGCCGTGCGGCTGCCGGATTACGAGGAACTGCTGCCGGATCATGATTCGGTTCCGGATTACAAAAGAAACTATGCCGAGAGCATCCGGATCCAGTATCGCAATACAGATCCATTTGACGCAAAAACAATTTATGAGACATACGGCGGCGCGACTTACGTCGTACAGAATCCGCCGGCAGTGCCGCTGACAACGCAGGAACTGGACGATGTATATGACAGAGCGTATACTTATACCTATCATCCGTCTTATGAAAAAGAAGGCGGAATTCCGGCACTTAAGGAGATCCGTTTCAGCCTGACGGCAAACAGGGGATGTTTTGGCGGGTGTAATTTCTGTGCGCTTACCTTCCACGAGGGAAGAATCGTACAGGCGCGCAGCCATGCATCGGTTCTGAAAGAGGCGCAGATGCTCACGGAACTGCCGGACTTCAAGGGATATATTCATGATGTCGGCGGTCCGACAGCACAGTTTACACAGCCGGCCTGCAAAAAGCAATTGACAAAAGGTGCATGTCCGGACAAAGCATGTCTGTTTCCGACCCCCTGTAAAAATCTCGAGGTGACGCACAGATCCTACCTGCAGCTGCTCCGAAGGCTGCGCGCCCTGCCCGGCGTCAAACAGGTATTTGTACGGTCGGGTATCCGCTATGATTACCTGATGGCGGATCCGGACCGGACATTTTTCCAGGAACTGTGCCGGCATCATATCAGCGGCCAGCTGCGTGTTGCGCCGGAACATATTTCAGAGCGCGTACTCCACTATATGGGAAAACCGTCTGTTTCGGTCTATGAAGCCTTTGTAGATGAATTCGCGCGCATCAACAAGAAGACAGGAAAAGAACAATATCTGGTTCCGTATCTCATGTCTTCCCATCCGGGCAGCACTCTGGAAGATGCTGTGGCACTGGCAGCGTATCTGAACCGGACACACAGCACACCGGAGCAGGTACAGGATTTCTATCCGACACCCGGAACCGTTTCCACCTGCATGTACTATACCGGGCTTGATCCAATGACAATGAAGCCGGTATATGTGGCATCGGATCCGCATGAAAAAGCAATGCAGCGGGCTCTGATCCAGTACCGGAAACCTGAGAACTATGAGCTGGTAAAAGAGGCACTCATACGCACAGGGCATACGGAACTGATCGGATATGGCAGGGAATGCCTGATTCCGCCGCGGCCTGTGAAAGCCGGGGCAGGGAAGACCAGGTCTGTCCGTGCCAGATCAGGGCAGACGGTTAATGGCAGGCGTAATCATGATAGTCGGGGCGCCGGAAAACAGGGCGCAGGGAAAGCCGGCACCCCAAAATCAAAATCGGGGCGGCCCAAAAGAAGAAAATAAAGGAAACCGGAGCCTATCAACACAATAAGCCACAGGACGGAGGGATTCTATGTACTACGACAATCAATTCTGGATCGCAAACACAGAAGATGGAGAACACCTGTCAATCTTGCCGAAAATGGCAAACCGTCACGGCCTGATCGCAGGTGCGACCGGAACCGGCAAGACGGTTACATTGAAGGTTCTTGCGGAATCCTTCAGCGCCATGGGCGTTCCGGTCTTCATGGCGGACGTCAAGGGCGATCTTGCAGGTATGGCAGCGCCCGGGACGGACAGTGAGGATATGCAGAAGCGCATTGCCCGGTTCGGCCTTGCAGAGACAGGATTTACATACCGCAGGTATCCTGTGACATTCTGGGACATTTACGGGACACGCGGCATCCAGCTGCGGACCACGATTACCGAGATCGGACCGCTCCTGCTGGCACGTGTGCTGGATCTGAATGATCTGCAGACCGATATTCTGAATATTATTTTCAAGATTGCGGACGATCAGAACCTGCTTCTGGTCGATACCAAAGACCTGAAGGCAATCCTGAATTTTGTCAATGAAAACAGTGCGGAATTTGCGGCTGATTACGGCAGAATCAGCAGTTCTTCCGTGGGCGCAATCACACGTGCGGTCGTCGCACTGGAGATGGCCGGAGGAGATGTTTTCTTCGGCGAACCGGCGCTGAAGATTTCAGACTGGATGACAGTAGATGCAGACGGGCGCGGTATGATGAATATTCTTGCCAGCGACAGCCTGATCAACAACGGAAAGCTGTACGCGACATTCCTGCTCTGGATGCTTTCGGAACTCTTCGAGACACTTCCTGAGGTTGGAGATCTGGAGAAGCCGAAACTGGTATTCTTCTTCGATGAAGCGCATCTGCTCTTTAAGGATGCCTCCAAATCACTGCTCGAGAAGATCGAACAGGTCGTCAAGCTGATCCGTTCCAAGGGCGTCGGCGTTTATTTCTGCACGCAGAATCCGCGGGATATTCCGGATGGTGTACTCGCACAGCTGGGCAACAAAGTACAGCATGCACTTCGTGCCTATACGCCCGCAGAGCAGAAAAGTGTAAAGGCAGCGGCAGATTCCTTCCGGGTAAATCCTGCATTTAATGCGTATGAAGTATTAAGCGAGCTGGGCACGGGTGAGGCACTGGTTTCATTCCTGGGCGCAGACGGCATCCCGGGCATCGTTGAGAAAGCGAAAATCCTTCCGCCGGAGAGCCGGATGGGAGCCATCGCAGATGCGGACCGCGAACAGTGCATCAAATCCAGCCTCCTGTACAGCAAATACGCGGAATCATACGATCCGGATTCGGCATATGAATTCCTGCAGCGCCGCGGCCTGGAGGCTGAGGCGGAAGCAGAACGTCAGGCGATTGCAGCTGAACAGGAGAAACAGCGCCAGGAACTGGAAGCCCAGCTGGCAAAACAGCGCGCAGAGCTCGAAAAACAGATGGAAAAAGAAGCACGCGAAGCTGAGCGCGAGCGAATCCGCGAACAAAAGGAAATGGAGCGTGAGGCAGAGCGGATCCGCAAAGAAGCAGAGCGGGAAGCAATAAAAGCACAGAAAGAGGCAGAGCGCCAGGCAGAACGGGCCCGCAAAGAAGCTGAAAGAGAAGCAGCGGCGCGGGCAAAAGCCGCAAAATCTGTCGGCAATTCCGTTGCCGGGACACTTGGAAGAGAAGTCGGCAAACAGTTCGGCAAGCAGTTTGGAAAGACCGGACAGACACTTGGCGGAAATCTTGGCGCAAGCCTTGGACGCGGCATCCTGAGTACATTGTTCCGGTCATGAATTGTCACGGCAAAACTAAAACATCCTGACAATCAAAAATTCACGTATCCTGTCAGGACGAAAAAAGAATAACCGCTAAGCAAAACGACCTTGTGCAAATCGAGACTACCACGCTCGATTTCCCCAAGGTCGTTTTGCGTCTAACTTAACCACAACCCATCTGGACCATCACATCTCAAAAGTAAGAAAAATCCCACGAAAAAACACCGGAAAACAAACCGGCAGACCAAAGAAAAAACAAAGGAAAAACCGTTTTTTTTCTTTCTTTTTTTCAAATTTGAAAAAGATACAGAAGAAAAACCGGAACATATTTCCTGTATCTTTTTCAAACCTTCAACCTGTTTTCAAACCTGTTTTCGAACCAGTTTTCAACCCTGCTTCATTTGCAAAGACGAAAGAAAGTTCAACTGAAAAAGAAGCTGAAACGGATTCCAAAGTCTGTTCCGAAGATTTTTCATTTTTCTTTTCCAACCTTGAAAAAGTCAGCTTTTATAAGGGTTTTCCCGCAATGTCAGCGCCAGGGAACAAAGAAAAAAGAAGAAAAAACCAAAGAAAACTCCCGTGAAAAAACACTGATGCGGATGAGACGGAAGATAGACCGAATCCACAATCGGTCACATACGGTGGAGCCGGTCTCACAGCCGACGCGATGTAACACGAAGCGGTAGAGTAGCGGAGTGGGACGTCGCGGAGGCGGAGGGAAACCGGACTTGCCGTTCGTTGACAAGAGCGGGAGTAGCGACCTGATTCGACCCGGTGAGCGCCGGACGGATCTGTGTGGCAGAACAGGAAAAAAAGAAGAAAAAAAGAGGGACCGGTTGCGTGAGGAAACGCACAGTCGGTCCAAAGCAGGTGAAAGCAAAAAAGGTAATAAAAGGAGAAAAATAGTGTTCCGCGAAGAAGCGGAGCAGGATACGTGAAAATTTGATGGACAGGATAGATTGTTTTTGCGAGGACATAGTATGTTTTGAAAATGGCGGTTTTGGCGGTTAAAAATGGCGGAATAGGACAAAAAGACAGTATAAAACCGTTGATAAAACGCCAAAAGTGGCGCCAAAAGTGGGTGGTTTTGGCGAAAATGCCAAAAGTGATGCCAAAAACAGGCAGTTTTGGCAAAAACGCCAAAGTTGAAATGTGTAGTAAGTGTAGTTATGAAAGGAGATTGGCATGAAGAAAAAGAACTACAAAGGGACCAGATGCGAGAAACGGGTATTTAGTAAATGCACAGATGGGATTGCCAGGACTTACAACACACTGGAATCCAAGTTTGCAGTTATGTTGCAGGAAGACGATGAGGTGGAATCTTTCCGTTGCAATGTTCTGCTTGATGATTTCCCGGAAGGCGAATACTGCTCTGATTTTGTCTGCGTGAAGACAAATGGAGACCTGATGGTCAGGGAATGTGTGTACCGAAAGAATCTTCCACGGCCGAAGACAGTACGCCTGTTGGATGCATCCCGTGAATACTGGATTCGGCACGGCGTAACTGACTGGGGACTGGTTATCGATAAGAAAAAGGAGGACAGCAATGAGAGTTAAGCAACTGATACGGAAAGACAATTTAATTTACCGTGTGTTGGCTGTTGAAAATGAAAATGTGCTTGTGATTGACTGCTTCAACCGGACAATGCCGGTGTGGAAAACGCAGGCAGAGCTTTCGGGATATGAAGTATGCACAGAGAATGCGATGGTGGAAGCAACAGGAATGTCGCTTCCAGATCTGGGAGAGGCGAATCCGAAACTGCGGGCGGAGGCCCTGCGACGTTACACAATCATAGCAGGTGTCATATCTGTTATCGGTGATGACCGAAAACGGTACCTGGCAATCAGGGAGGCGGCAGACAGCAACAGAATCTCACGTCAGACGGTCCGGAAATATCTGTGCCTGTATCTGGTGTATCAGGATGTTGCCGCACTGTTACCGGAGGAGCGCGGGCATTACAGGAAACCGCTGACGCCCGACCAAAAGAATTTCAGATGGGCAATCAACAAGTATTACTACACTTCGCATAAGAATTCTCTTTCGGATGCGTATACGTACATGCTGAAAGCGCGGTACTGTGATGGGAATGGGAAGCTGTTAGAGAAGCACCCGTCGTTCAACCAATTCCGATATTTCTATTCCAAATACAGGAAGAAGCAGAACGCACTAATTTCACGTGAGGGGATGAAGAAGTATCAGCGTGATTACCGGCCTCTTTTGGGAGACCGGATCCGGGACTTCGCATCACATGTCGGTATCGGGGAAATCGATGCGACGATATGCGATATTCATTTGGTGGATGACTACGGCAATTACCTGGGCAGGCCGATTCTGACAATCCTGAGTGACTCGTACAGCAACGGCTATGTCTATGGCTATTCCCTGACTTTGGAAGGCGGGACGTATTCCCTTCGGAATCTGCTTTTGAACTGCCTGACAGATAAGGTGGAACTCTGCCGGCAGTTCGGAATTTTTATTGGAAAAGATGACTGGGATGCTTCCGGATTTCTTCCGGGGACAATCGTATCGGATATGGGCGGTGAATACAAATCGGACACCTTTGCGCAGATTACCGAGCTGGGGATTACGCTAATCAATCTACCGCCACTCCGTCCGGAATTGAAGAGCATTGTGGAACGGAGTTTCCAATTGATTCAGAAATCTATGAAGCCGGGACTGTTTGAACATGGATATGTTGATAAGGATTACGGCAAGCGGCTGGCAAAGGACAGCAGGAAAAACGCAGTCCTTACATTGCGGGAGTATGAAAAGTGCATCATCTATTCAATCCTGTATCACAACAATCAGCGGATTCTGGAAGACTACCCGTACACGGAAGAGATGCTGACAAAGAGAGTTGCTCCGCATCCCAAAGATATCTTTGTGTGGGGCAGGAAGCAGGACGGTGCGAATCTGATTCCAGTGAAAGACAGGGATCTGGTGATGACTCTTCTTCCGCGGGTACAAACCAGATTCAGCAGGAAGGGGCTGATGGTGTTTGGACTCCGATATGACAGCACAGCGGACAGTTTCACAGAAGATTTCCTGAATGGAACAGAAGCGCTGGTTGCTTACAATCCGGACAATGTGAATTCAGTGTTTCTGATTCGGGATGGAAGCTACATAGAGTTCTTCCTGATTGAATCAAGATTCGCCGGACACAGTTTTGAGGATATCGAGGATTTTGAGACTATGAGAAAGGAACTTGTAAGGCAGGCCATGCATGACAACCTGCAAGGAAAAATCGATCTGAGTGTGAATCTCGAAACGGTTGTCACTGGAAAGACGAAGAGCACGGATGTGAATATCAAAGATGTCAGGAAAACACGGTCCCGGGAACGCAGGGACCTGCACAAAGATTTTGTAATGGAGGTTGAGGTATGAGTATGAATACAAACGAATTACTGGAATATTTCCCACCGATGTTGTTTGGAGATGAACTGGATGAGCAGTTAATCAATCTTCCGGAATATGATCCGGAAATTTACAGGGCAGATGCAGAAACCCGCCTGCTACATCTGAACAGGCTATCGAATATCTACATCCCGTCGCAGATGACGCGGGAGATATACAGCAAGCTGTACCTGGCAATGGTGCATTCCTTTGAGAAAAAACAAACAACGGATGCTGTAAGGCAGATGGTTCAGAATCACAAACGGATTATCGGTCAGGATTACAATTCAATCCTGGGTGGCGCTGACAGCTTTTCTATCATAGGAAAGTCGGGAATCGGAAAGAGCACAGCAATCGCGAAGGCCCTGAATGTTGCGGGCGGATCGGAGATAATCACAGTGGATAATCCGTATTCAAAGATTGTGCCGTGTGTGAATATCCAGTGCCCGCATGATTGCAGTGTAAAGGGAATGCTGATGTCTATACTTGAATCAGTGGATAGCGCACTCGGAACAGGATATTACGAACGTGCTGTCAAAAACAGGTCGACAATCGACTTTCTGATTGGCAGGGTGTCCCAGGTTGCAATCAATCACATTCTTCTGATTGTTGTGGATGAGTGCCAGAACATTGTTCGTAACCGTCATGGTGTCAATGTCATATCGGCACTGACGCAACTGATAAACAGCAGTGGCATTTCCATTTGCCTGGTGGGACTTCCGGAAACAGAAGGGTTTTTACGGGAAGAGATGCAATTGGCCAGGAGAAGTATAGGACTTTCATACAAAGAAATGGATTGTGATGATAGATTCATAGAATTCTGCCGGCAGGTATTTTCATATCAGTATGTAGCAAATCCTGTACCACTGAGCACGGAGATAGTTGAAACATTATATCAGTGCAGTGGGGGAATAATCGGGATTGTGCTGTCCCTGCTGGTTGAAGCGCAACAGGTTGCCATTCTTTCCGGGAGGGAAGAGATTACACGGGATTTACTGCTTGAAACATTCCGGACCCGGCTGAAAAACATAAAGGATTTTGTAGAACCAAAGCAGAAAAAGCATCCACAGACAGCAGTACAGGTGAAGAAAAAGGAAACGATAACAGGAACCAGGGTAAATTCCGGGGAGCGTGATGGTGTAATTTGTGTAACCGCAGAAGCAACCCAGGGAAAAACAGAAGAGATGCTTTCTTTGTTGGCAGATACAGGTTTCAGTATCACTGAGGTACCGGTATGATTGGATTTCTTCCGGAGATATATGAAGATGAGCTGGTATACAGTTGGATTGCCCGATATTATTGCAGGACCGGATATAATGCGTATATATATGCAAATGAGGATTTTTACACACACAGCAGAACCCGACCGGATATGGAATATATGAACCAGCTGAGCGAAGATGCAACAACAGCAATATCAGGGTATATATCAATTGAGAAATTGATCCGGGAACATACGATGATTCCGCAGATCAGATTTACGGAGCCGGAAACATTGAGGAAGGCCTGGATAAGAATGTTGACCCAGGCCGGAAGTTTGCGGGAAGTTGTGCTTGGATCAAGAAGTGGAAGAAACAGACAATTGCGATACTGTCCACTCTGTGTAAGAGAGGACAGGGAATTATACGGAGAAACATGGTGGCACAGATCCGCACAGATCCACGGTGTTGGTATTTGTGTAAAACATAAGTGCAGACTGGTAAGTACCGGAATCCAGCTAAAAGCAGATAACAAACTCCTTCATATAGCGGCATTGGAAGTACGTGATTCTAAGCCGCAGTATGTAGATAACGAAAAAGAACTGGCATTTGTCAGTTATATTGCAGAGGTGTTTTACAAAGAAATCAACTTTGACAACACCATAAGCATCAATTCATTCCTGGCTTCAAGAATAGACGGGACAGAATACCTGCGCGAACAGAGACATCTTCGGAATATGAAACTGCTGTATGAAGACATGATGAAGTTTTACCAGGGATATCCATTCGTTACACTCAATAAGCCACATCAGCTCGTAACATGTTTGAAAGGACAAAGACATGGACTGTTTGATATCTGCCAGATTGCATACTTCCTCGGGATAACAGCAAATGAACTGGTTGCGCTGGATGTATCAGGAACGGACTTAGAAAAAAGTGTGCGGTATGACAATGCCGAAACGGATTATGAGATTTCAGAAGGAACGAGACGCAAGATACCAAATCAGAATTGCTATCTGCATGCTAAGAAAAAACGGAAGAACACACATTATTTTAAATCATTATCAGGGAAGCAGAATATTGACTGGGCGAAGATTGACAACGAACTATTGCCGTTTGTTCATGACAAATGTGTTGAGATATACGGTGTTCAAGATAGTAAACCTGGACGAGTGGGGATCAAAACAATTGAAAAAGCACTGCATCTGCCGGATAACCGGTTTCAATATCTCCCCAGATGCAGGGCTGAAATACTCCTTTTCAAAGAAAAAAAGGAGGAGCATTGGGCCAGAAAAACAGTGTGGGGATTCAGGCAGTTAACGAACCAAAGACCGGAATCGGTCACATTTACCAAACTGATACATTTAACGGGAATACATGCAGACCGTATGATGAAATGCCTTCCGTATCTGAGCATGTTTTGCGATAAAGATGAGGAAATGAAAATCAAACAGCTTGTTATACCGAGGTTTGAAGTTTAATATAGTATTATGCAGTTGGATTCAGGCATAGACAAGAGAAGGGATTTTTATGAAGAAAAAAGTTCTGTTCATAACACTGATAACATTATTGTTATGTTTGGTTGGGTGTTCTTCACAGAACAACGATACACCATCAGTAAAAGAAAAATCAGAAGCAGTAGCTGAGTCAAATGTTTCCAGTATTGCGGAACCTGATAAGAAAGAAGCATATACAGATATTGATGAAGCAAATATTGCCGACACCATTAAAAATGCAGATGTGCTTGCAGATGCAGGTGACTATGAAGCAGGCTTGACTCTTATCAATCATGCGCTGGAAGAATATCCGAACTCCAAGGCTTTAAATAATAAGAAACAGGAATATGAGGCGGCGCTGAACAAACAAGAAGATCAAAATAATACCGATGATGTAGAAGAATCATCGTCCATGGAGTCAACAAATGCTGTTTCCTTAGATATACATTCTCCGTTTTATGGCATTTGGTGTCAGGGAACAAAAGATTATACGATTGCTGAAAAGGGAATAAATGATCTTCAAAACAGAGGATTTAACGCTCAGATTTTTGTGACGACTGATTGGTCCAACCTGAATTCAGAGAGATGGTATGTGGTGACTGCTGGCGTATATGCGACAGAAAGTGATGCAAAAGCAGATCTTTCGCTGGTACAGTCGTACTATCCCGATGCATATATAAAATACTCAGGCGATTATATCGGAAGCAGTGATGTTTCTTCCGATGTTCCGCAACAAAGACCGTCCAGTGCATTTTACGGAATCTGGTGTCATGGATCAAAGAGCCAATCAGAAGCTGAACAGGGAGCAAGCGAATTAAGAGATCAAGGCTTTAACGCGCAGGTCTTTGTGACAACCGATTGGAGCAATTTAAATGCTGAGAAATGGTATGTGGTGACTGCTGGTGTATATGCAACACAGGATGAAGCGGAACAAGAATTATCGTATGTAAAGGCAGTTTATCCAGATGCCTATGTTAAATATTCAGGAGAATGGAAGGGTAACTAATAATTAAAAATGATTAAAAAGTGAATGATAGGATGAAATGGAGCCGGAGCAACCTGCTGGTTGTCCCGGCTCCTTGTGGAATCAATAATTGGTGATGATGACTTCGGTTCCCTTCCGGTCGTTGCCGTTCCGGTTGATGGACCGCCTGACATCGACGACTCTGATGTCGAAATCGTAATACATATGTCTTACAGATCGTGCCACTGCTCTTCGTGGATTTCGTGGATCTTCTCACCAACAGCAATTCCAAGTTTGGTTGCCTTCGTCAAAAGAATGTTGAAAGTTTTGACCAAAGAGTTATATTTTGTGGCGAGAGAGGAGTACCTGGATTTCAGCTCCTCCATTTTCTTCCTGATGCTTTCAGATTCGGATTTCATTTTTTCAGATTCAGCTTTTGCTTTTTCGGCTTCTTCTTTATGTCGGGAAGCTGATTCGCGTGCTGATTTGATTTGTTCCTCTGCAAGGGTTTTCTCAGCAGAGGCTTTTTCTTTTTCTGCTTTTGATCGGGATTTTGTTTTTTCGATTTCTTTTTCTATTTCTTTCAGTTCTGCTTTTGATTGTTCTTTTTTCTTTTCGATTTCTTCAAGTTCCATGCGTCGGCGGGCCTGCTCGGATGCCGCCTGCAATTCCTCAACGGACCGGCCGTATGGCTGGCGGGCACCTGTCAAAAAAGGGATGCCTAATTCTTCCTTGCAGGATTTATCGATTGTCCGGTTCAGCTCCCGCATTGTGGATCGGGTCATGAATGTTTTGGCATTGACTCCTTTGCCGGGGACATATGGAATAGCAGTACAGTGTGCATGTACGCGGGATGTGACGATGGTACCGGTTTTGTCGTTGTCTTTTCCGGTGTTGTTGACGTTGAAATACTCATGGGTCTCATCGCGGTGGATGTACATGGGAGAGATGTTTTCAGGACCGCCGGCTTTTTCTGTGAGATGACGATAGACGATGTTGAAGAACTGTTCTTCCTGATCCGGTTGCAGACCTTCGGGTGCGGATACTGTGAAGCTGATTGCTGTGACCCGGTCCTTGCGGACACGTTGCGGTGGTTCCACTGCGTCGATTTCCTTAACCCGATTTCGGAGACGCTCGGCCGCCTCTTTCCCGGTCTCATATTTCGAAGAGTGGGAGAGACGGCTGTTCAGGTGCGTGCGGGATTTGTCCAGGAAAGGGTTCTTGTACTGAACATCCTGGTCAGTATCATCGTAGCGTGCGGCATGGCGGAGCATCGCGGTCGATTGCGTATACTTCAATTTCTTCCAATTGACTGATGACATGAGATCACTTCCTTTCTGAGGCGTTGGTAGATATTAAACCCAAGGCTTTTTGAGAATTATGAGAATTTGAGAATATAAGGTATAGAGTTTACGTCTTTTGATGTTGGGATGATTTTTGCGATAAGTCTTAAACCCAAGGCTTTTGAAGATATGAGATTTTTGATGATTTATCGGCCATTACTAAGGGCGTAGGTATATATCTTTTGATGAAATTAAGCTGAATCATGATGTTTGTAAGTGATTTTTGGAGGCGCGAGGGGCTATGCACCTACGCCTTTAACACTACGTTTTTAAAGGCGAGGTGCCGGGGCGTTGCGCCGCCCCAGGACCCTCGCGCCTGGTACACTGTTCACGCCAGTCCCGGAGGACTGGCTCAGCGATTATGCCCGCCTTTATTTACAGCGGGAGTCATTCCGGCAGACTGTACGGCAATGCGTTCAGGGGAACGCGGGGATCGTTCGGAGAGCAAATTACCGTGCTCGTCTGTCGTCGGGTTACCATTATCCAGGTCACTCACCGGATCTTCCGGCTCAATCGGAATTTCCTTCGCAGGACTGTATGCCGCTGTCGCCGATGTCGTTGCCTTCTTCCTGCGTTCCTGTTCCAGTTCATACCGAATCTGCGCCAGCAGGAAAAATTCATTCCGCCAGTCCTGTATCTCGTGACTTGATCTGCGTGCACCGAAGTTCTGTGCAGTCAGCTCTGCAAGACGTTTTGCAACGAAATCATCAGATCCGGGGAAATCTGCAAGAATCTGTTCTTTAAATTCATCTGCAATATATCTATCGGACATTTCGTTCACCTCGCTCATTCATATACTTTGAAATATGTGATTTCCGTGTGCCAGAATCCGTTGATTGCTTCCTTGTACGCTTCCAGACTGACGCCGACTTTTCTTGCGATAATCATGAGAGAATCCACATCGTCTTTTGAATATCCAAGCGGAACAACAGGTTCCAATTCTTTCGGAAGAATCTGCCGGTTCGAACTGGCGGCCATGGCCTCATCAATCAGAGTCATGTTGAGTCTGGCATCATCCAGAAGATTTGCCGCTTCACGGAGATATAGAAACAGTTTTTCATCATAATGACCGGATACTGTCATGATCTCATCGTCTTTGATTTTCTCTGAGACAATCTCGTCCAGCTTGTCCGTCAGCTCCGTCTCCATCCGCTGAACGATCAGCTGATCTCTGCTTCGGAAATGCACCAAACCTGTCCGATCCGGATCTGACAGTTGCCGCATAGCATCGTTCATTTTCAGGACAGTCGCGTACGGGATCTCTTCCAGACACCTGCGGAGATTCCGGTCGTAGTCCGGTTCATATCTGCTGAACTCCTGTTCGGAAATCAGATCCACAGTCTTGTTATCACGGTGTTCCGCTCTTCCAAAAACAAACCCATGCGCATCAAGCATGATGTAATGGTCTCCGGTCCCGACAATGAATTTCCGTGTTCCATAGTCAGCAACCGCCGCCAAAATATCCTTTGCAACAGTCAGGTCTGTTTTCTCTGCCGCAAGCTGAATCGCACAATTGGCATCCGCAAAAAGTCCTTTTGCTTCCAGGTACATCCGGATTATGAGTTTCCCAAGAAAACCTTTCTCAACTGTTTCCTCAGAAAAAACCACGGTATATGTTCCGTCCTCCATCTCGGAAACAGAAATCTTATCTCCACTACATGATTCATCGCAGAGCCGGAACAGAATCAGCGATTCTGCTTTCGTCAGATTGCTGACTGCCAGCAGGTGCCTGCCGACGTTCTCCTTCTTCTGCTTTTTGTAATCGATACTGAGACAGTAGTGCATCTTCATTCGCAGGAAATCCCGTTTGATCTGTTCAACGGCATCCCGGTCGTAGATCCGGTAAAAGAATCCGACTCTGCCGTCCTCGGTCCGCATTGCGACGAAAGGTATATTTTGATATATGAAATGTTTAGACAGTTCCTCGCTCTCGGCTTCCCGGCAGTCAAACATCAGCAACTCTCCACCGTTCTCAATGAACTGCAACAGTACGTCTGCTTCAACAAGCGATTGCCGTTCTCTCAGATAGTCGACAATCGGCCCGTATACAAAAGCATCCACCGGTGTGCGGATACTGGTAAACACATCTAAAAATCTCTCTGATGATTCTTTGAAAGACATATGCATCCCTCCTCATCCGTTTTCATAGATATGCTGAAAACTTTTTCAAAAAATCACAAACGAAAAATCGTTGAAATAAACGGAAAACGCATGAGTAATTACACTGATTACACCAGTTACACCGGCTGAAATACAAAAGAGCAAATGGTTACCGCATTCGAAGTGTAACGAGTGTAATTTCTCCAAGCACCTCTGCATTTAAAAATAATCGAAAAACTGGCTGTTCAGAAATCCACCAACCCGAAAAAATCAGCATATCTCTATTGAAGAAAAAACAGACCGGACCGCTTATGCGGTGGCTCATTTCAATGGAGGTGTCATATGACAGTTAAAAATAGAATCGAAATAATAAAAGAAAGAAAACAGGAAATCGTTGATAAGATGCGCGTTGCATATGGATTCGCTTTCGAGAATCCGAAGCTGGAATTTTCGGTCATGATTACAAATACCGGCGTTGTTTTCATCAGCGAAGGGAAGCCGGGGAATCCGACGTATATTCCAAATACGGCAGTTATAGCTTCTTACTCTTCAACAGATATGGAACCGTGGATTCAGGAAGATTTTGAGGAGTGGTACCGGATGAAAAGTGGAATAGGAAAAGCAACTGAAATCTGTGAGGAAGAGATTGTCCTTGCAAAGGAAAATTACAAATGGGAGTTCCTTGACAGCATCAAGCCAGACTTCGAACTGGAACTGGAAGACCGAATCTATCAATTGGAACAGAAGAGCCGGTACTACAAAAACTGATGAAAAAATGGCTGTTACAGAGCCGAAGTTAATAATTCGATCTGGCATACTATATATGAAACCGAAAACAAAAATTGAGCCGGGGGAGGTGAGACAACAAGGCTCAGTCAGACATCAGGGACGATACTGAGGCACAGAAAAATACAGAGGAAACAAACCTGGGCAGGGATTATACAAAGATAAGATAGAAACACAAAGATAGAGTTTTCCTGCTGTCCTTTATGAAAAAAACGAAGACATCATACATCCCGCAGTTATGAAAAAAGAAAAGAAAAATCAGCATATCTGATGCGGGATCGATAACACACATTTTTTATAAAGGAGAGCGTTTTATGGACAAGAAATATGCAAAGTATAGAAAAGAAATTGAAGAATATTTGAAAAAGAATGATCCGGAAATCAAGCAGTTTTTTACATACGGATCACATCTGACGGACAATTCGGAGCTTGTTGACGCGGTCATTGAAGCATGCGAAGCAGAAGGAAACAAAACACTGCTTGTCGCACCTTGCGGGGCCGGTAAGACATACAGCTTCTGCTGTGAGATTGCAAAGAGAGAAGAAGGAAAGCGGCAGGTTATCCTGCTGGTGCCGAACCGGTTGCAGGCAGAGCAGAACGAACAGTACGGATACAAAGAAAGCGACGGTGCCAACGGACATGTGATTTCAGTTACAGCAGGCACTGACGGGACATTCCAGTATGACTGCAAGCAGGCAATTTCAGCCGTTTATGACTCTGTACACCGGATGATGAACGCAACGACGGAAGAGCTTTCCAGGACAGTTCTGGTGGTGGATGAAGCGCATCAGCTTGTGTCTGCCCGCGGATACCGCAACGCATGCATTGAGTCCATTGAAGGAGTAATCAACCGCGTCATTGAATGTGGAGGATCCGTTATCTTCATGACCGGAACCGAGCGGAAAATCCGTGCCATGTATTACGACAGGCTGATAAAATGCATTCCTGCAAATGAAAAGGTGATCGGTGCCGGGCGTGTGGAAATATCACGGAATGCCAGCCATACAATCAACATGAAAGAGCATACATTTAATTACATTGTACGGCAGTGTGAGCGAGGCTATCACCCTCTGGTTCGTATCAATCACAAAAACTATATTGAGATTCTGGCAACAAAACTGAGAGCGGCGGGATACTCGGTGCTGACTCTGAGTTCCGATGACAAGGGCTATTACGTTGACGGAAGTTCCTGTGAACGGTTTTATGATTCTGAGGTATACCGATGCATCATGGAAGAATCCGCGTTGCCGGCCGCAGACATCTATCTGACGACCAGCGTCCTCGAAGTCGGAACATCAATCGCCGGAATTAAGAGTGAAGACGGAACTGTTTCACAGCCGTCTACGATGATACCGACGTTCGTATGTCTTAAACCTGATGATTTTGATGTCGACGATCTGATACAGTTTTACTCGCGATTAAGATTCCATTATGAGAAAGCCGCGATCCTGGTAACAGACCCGAAGAAAAAGGATGCGGAGTGGAGTTCTGAACCGAGTCATGAAAAAGTTCTGTTGCGCTCCT